>JBGAII010000073.1:0-22055 GCA_044225625.1 Rubrivivax sp. | reverse complement strand
GCCCGCAAACCCGAACCACACGCCCTGCCACCACCGCGGTGTTCGTGCAGGCGCCCAGCGAGCGCCCGTTGTAGTGCGATGGTGGCCACCCGCGGGCGCAGGCCCCATTCGCGGTACGCTGGCTGGGTCCCAGCCTGGTCGGTGGTGATGAGGAACCGGCCGGCCGGACGCGAGGCGAATCAGTGGATCGCCGCGTACATGATGCCTTCCTGCGTCGCCTCATTGCCGGCAAACTCCACCACCACCTTGCCCTGCTTGGCCACCAGGATGCGGTCGGACAGCGCCATCACCTCGGGCAAATAGGAAGAGATCACCACCACCGCTTTGCCGGCATCGGCCAGGCGGTTGATCTCGGCATGGATCTCGGTGATGGCGCCGACGTCGACGCCGCGCGTCGGCTCGTCGAAGATGATCACATCCGGTTCCTGCACCAGGCTCTTGGCGATCACCACCTTCTGCTGGTTGCCGCCGGACAGCTCGATCACCTTCACGTCCTTGCTGATCGCGCGCACGTTCAGCAGCTTGCTCCAGCGCTCGCCGACCTCCTTCATGCGCGCCGCGGACACCGCACCGAACGCACCGCCCAGCTTGCCCAGCAGCCCCATGTAGATGTTGCGGGCGATGGACATGGTCTCGAAGAAGCCTTCGACCTTGCGATCCTCGGTGATGTAGGCGATGCCGTCGCGCACCGCCGAGCGCGCGACGCGGTAGCGCACTGGCCTGCCGCGCAGCAGCACCTCGCCGCCATGGAAGAAGTCGCGCTTGATCAGCCCGGCCACCACCTTGAAGGTCTCGGTGCGGCCGGCGCCGACCAGGCCGAACACGCCGGTCACCTGACCGGCGAAGACCGACAGCGAGTTGTTCTTCACCATCGACGCCATGCGCAGGTTGCGCACCGACAGCAGGCATTCGCCGGCCGGACGCACCGTGGTCTTTTTCTGGCCGTACAGCGTCTGCGACAGGTCGCGCCCGACCATCGCCTGCACCACCCGGGCACGGTCGAAGTTGGCCTTGTCGTCGGTGACCACGTGCCTGCCGTCGCGCAGCACGGTGATGCGGTCGGCCAGCAGCAGCGCCTCTTCCAGCGCATGCGAGATGAAGACGATCGACACGCCGCGCGCCTTCAGGTTGAAGACCAGGTCGAAGAAGTACTTCTTCTCCTCCGGCGTCAGGCTCGCGGTCGGCTCGTCGAAGATGATGACGCGCGCCTTGTGCAGCACCGCGCGCGCGATCTCCACCATCTGCTTCTTCGCCGCGCCCAGCTGGGCCACGGTGTGCGTCGGGTCGACGTCGAAGTTCAGGCTCTGCAGGAACTGCTGGGCGGCGATGTAGATGCCGCGCAGCCGATTGAAGAACTTCTCCTGGCCCAGGTACAGGTTCTGTGCCACCGTCATGCTCGGCACCAGGCTGGTCTCCTGGAACACCATGGCGATGCCGCGGTGCAGCGCCTCCAGCGGCGTGCGCAGGTTCACCTCGTGGCCTTCGACGCGCATCTGGCCCGAACTCAGCGGCACCACGCCGGCCATCACCTTGGTCAGCGTGGACTTGCCGGCACCGTTCTCGCCCAGCAGCGCATGGATCTCGCCGCGTCGCAGGCCGAAGCTCACGTCCTCGATGGCCGGCACGCCGGCGTACTTCTTGGTGGCCTCGCGCAGCTCGAGCACCAGGTCTTCGGCACTCATGCGGCTTCTCCTTGCAGGTTGACGCGCAGCAGCCGGCCGCGCCCCTTGCAGGCGGCATAGAGCGCGCCGCGGTGCTCGCGGATGGCGGTGATGCCGTGATGGCGTCCGTCCACCTGGCTGTGCAGCGAGCGCAGCACGCGGCCGTCGGCCGCGACACGCAGCACCAGCCCGTACGAACGCGGTGGCGCCCAGGGCTTGAGCACGCCCATGTTCTTCACGCCCGCGCCCTGCAGCGGCTCGAGAAAGCTGTCGCCCGAGGACAGCGCCGGCGCGATCCAGTAGCGCGGGTCGATCTCGGCCACCATGCGCTTGCGGTAGGCCGGTTCGCGCAGCACGAACTCCACCAGCTGCGTGCGGCAGACGAAGCAGCTGAGCCAGAAGCCGCCCTCGGCCGCCGGCGCCATGCGCGACGGGTAGCCGGGCAGCTCGGCCAGCAGCGGCACGCTGCGGCCCTGGGCATCGCGCCGCAGTACGCGGTGGCGCCAGCTTTCGGCGATCAGCACTCCGCCACCGGCCTCGGGCCATACGCCGAACGCATGGCCCAGTCCCATGCCCAGGACTTCGGCGTCCTGGCCCTGCACGCGCCAGCGCGCGGCACGGCCGCTGCGGCCCAGCGTCATCAGGTCGCGGCTCCACTCGGCCGGGCCATGGTCGCGCGAGCCGTCGCTGAACAGCAGCGTGTCCTCGTCCTGCCAGGCCAGCGCGTTGGCGCAGCGCAGCGGCTGGCCGGCCAGCGTCTCCAGCCGGGCGATCGACGCGCCAGTGGCGTCCAGCACCTCGATGCGGCGACCGTCCAAGGCCACTGCCAGGCGGCCGCCGCCCGACATCGCCAGCGCCGAAATCGGCGCGTCGAAGCGACGCAGTTCCACCGGGCCGCCGTCGTCGATGCGCATCAGCGCGGGCCCGGCGCTGGCCCACAGCGCCTGACCGTCACCTGCCAGGTCGTCGATGCCCGGCAGTTCGGCCACCACGTCGGCATCGTCGAGCACGCGGTTGGGCCTGAGCGTGCCGTCCATCACCGGCACGGTGATGGCGGCGCTGCCGCGGCCCAGCAGACGGTCCGTGAAGGTCTTCAGACTGTCGAACATCAGCGTCTACCCCAGCGCTTGTCGTACTGCACGAAGTTCGGGTCGGCACCTTCGAGCTTGTAGCGGCCGATGCGGTTGTTCAGGATGCCGCCCAGGTACAGATGGCCACGGTGCTCGCGCATCGAGGTGATCATCGGGTGGTTCTCGCCACCCAGGTCCCACAGCGTCTCCAGCACCTGACCGGCTTCGTTGAACTTGATGACGCAGCCGGTGTTGATGTTGGGGAACAGCCATTCGTCCAGCGGCACGCGCAGCGCCATGCGGCGGCGGAAACCGGGCATGCGCAACGCCAGGTCGTAGGCCGGGCAGCGCATGCCCACCAGCGCCAGCCAGTAGTTGCCGTCCGAGGCCAGGTTGATGTTGTCCGGATAGCCCGGCAGGTTGTCGAGCACCGTCTCGATGCGGCCCTTCTTCGGCCCGTCGAACCACCAGCGCTTGATGCAGCAGCCCCAGGTCTCGGCGAACAGGATCGACAGCCCGTCACTGGCAATCGCGATGCCGTTCGGGAAGCGCAGGTCGCGCAGCACCGTGCGCGTGCTGCCGTCGCGCGGGTCGTAGCAGACGATGCGGCCGTTGCCGCGCGCCTCCAGCCCGTCGACCGGCCATTCGTGCATTTCGTAGCGGGTGGTGGCCTCGCTGAAGAAGATGCGGCCGTCGTCGGCGATGTCCAGGTCATCGGCCAGGCGCAGGCGGCTGTCGTCGTTGATCGAATGCCAGCTGCGGTTGGTCTCGTCGCTGACGCGCTGCACCTCGCGCTGCGGCGTCACGCGGTACAGGCCCATGCCGCCGATGCAGATGTTGAGGTTGTCGTCGCGGTCGAAGGCCATGCCCAGCGGCTGCCCGCCGATGTGCGCGTAGACCTCCATGCGCTGGTAGTCCGGCGCGAAGAAACGGATGATGTCGCCGTGCCGGCTGCCGGCGTAGAGGTTGTCGTCGCGGTCGAGGATCACGTCCTCCGGTGCCTCGATCTGGCCGACGCCGATCAGCGTCACCTCGCGCAGCTTGTTGTTCAGCCGGTAGGGCCCGGTGGTCTCGTGGCTGCATTCCTGCAGCGGCTGCAGCGCCTGGTAGGCCGGGCTCACGTAGACCTTGCTGATGATGCGGTGGCGGTTCTTCAGCCAGCGCACGTCGATCATCGCCGCCAGCACCAGGATCGAGGCCAGCACCATGCGGTTCACGCCGCCCGGCGCCGACAGCGAGGTCAGGCCGTTGGTGATCAAGAGCACGATCAACGTGCCGACCAGCGCCTTGGTCACCGAGCCGCGGCCGCCGCCCAGGCTGATGCCGCCCAACACCGCGGCGGTCAGCACCAGCACTTCCATGCCGACGCCGATGTCGGCACCGGCCGTGGCCAGGCGCGACGCGAAGAAGCAGCCGGCGATCGCGGTCAGCACGCCGCCGATCACGTAACACAGCGCCACGGTGCGGCGCACCGCGATGCCGGCGTTGTAGGCCGACCGGCGCGAGCCGCCGATGGCCATGATGTGCCAGCCGAAGCGCAGCCGCGTCAGCATCAGGTGGCCGGCGATGGCCACGACGGCAAAGACCCAGGCCGAGGTCGGCAGGCCCCAGAAGGTGCCGCTGCCGAGGAAGTCCCAGGCCTGCGAATCCGGCAGGTTGCCGGCGATCTGCACGCTGTACTCCAGGCTCAGGATCTCGTAGATCGCACGGAAGATGATCAGCGTGATCAGCGTGGTCAGGAACGCGCGCAGCCGCAGGTAGCCGACCAGGATGCCGTTGACCGCACCGAGCAGCGCACCGCAGACCAGCGTGCCGGCCACCGCGGCGGCCACCGGCCACTTCAGCACGTGCATCAGCATCAGCGCGCAGAAATTGGTGAGCGCGAAGATCGAGCCCACCGACAGGTCGATGCCGCCGACGATCATCACCAGCGCCAGGCCGAGCACGACGAAGCCGATCTCGCCGGCCTGGCGCAGCGTGTCGGCCAGCACCGTGGCCGTGTAGAAGTTGGGAATCAGCCGGCCGCTGGCCAGGACCACCAGCAGCAGCAGCAGCACCGGAATGGCGGTCTCCGTCCAGCGCTTGGACAGGATCTCGCCGACCCAGTGGTCCGGCCAGTACTGGTAGCGCCAGCGGGTCAGGCGCTCGGGCCAGCTCTCGGCCGTGCCGGAGTCGGCACCCCGAGGGGTGCCGGCGGCACGGCCGGCGGTCGCGTCTGCTGCGTGGGCCATGCCTTGCCGCCTACTTGCTGGCCAGCTTCCAGCAGGTGCCGTCCTTGGACGCGTTGTCCTTGGTCACCGGGATCAGCGTGGTGTAGACGTTCTGCTTGGCCGCGCCCGGCTTCACGCCGCCCTGCACCAGCCACTTGATCATCGCCGCCATGTCGGCCGCCTGCGTCGGCACGTCGTAGCTGATGTTCATGTCGAAGGCGCCGCTCTTGACCAGCTCGCAGGTGCCCTTCTGTTCGCCGCCGCCCGAGGTGCCGAGCCAGACCTTGCCGGTCAGCCCCGCTTCCTTGATGGCCGCCGCGGTGCCGATGTCCATGCCGTCCCAGAAGCCGATGATCGCGCACAGGTCGGGGTTCTGCTTCAGCACGGTCTGCGTCAGCGCCTTGGCCTTTGCCGCGTCCCAGTCGGCCGCCTGATTGCTGACGACCTTGAGCTGCGTGTTCTTCGCCAGGCCGTTTTCCACGCCCTTCAGCGTGTAGGCGCTGGTGGCCGCGGTCGGCGCGCCCTGCACGATGGCGATCTTGTTGCTCTTGCCCTTGCAGGCGGCGGCCGCGCCTTCGGTCAGGCGCTCGCCGATCTCGACCCAGTCGGCACCGACGAACACCGTCGACGGCTGCGCCGAGCGCATGTTGATCTGCACCACGTAGATGCCCTCGTCCTCGGCCTTCTTGATCAGCTTGGCGTAGGTCTGCACGTCGGGGTTGTGGATCACGATGACCGCCGGCTTCTCGGCAATCAGCGCGGTGAAGGCCTGTGCGCCGGCGTTGGTGTTCCAGTTCGGGTCGCGCAGCACGACCTTCATGCCCTGTGGCTCGAGTTCCTTCTTCAGCCCGTCGAGCCAGCCCTGCGTCAGGTCGAAGCCCATCGCCACCGGGATGTAGCCGACGGTCTTGCCGGCCAGCGCCTTCTGGTAGCCGGCGCGGAAGGGCTCGTCCAGGCCCTTGCCCTGGGCCAGCGCCGCCGTGCTGGCGCCGAGCGTCAACGCCAGGCCGAGCCCGGCCGCGGCGATCTTGCGAAAGGTCTTCATGGGGTCGTCTCCTTCTTGGGAATCGCGCTTGTCGCGCAGCAGAATGCGCCTTTAGATGTCGCCCTGCTGGGCGGTCTCCTCGTTGCGCGGGTTGAGAATCGAATCGATCAGGATCGCCGCCAGCAGCACGATCCCCTTGACGATGTTCTGTACCGAGTAGGACATGTCGAGGATCGTCATGCCGTTGAGCATCGTGCCGATCAGCAGCGTGCCGACGACGACGTTGAGCACGCCGCCGCGCCCGCCGGACAGGCCGATGCCGCCCAGCACCACCACCAGCACCACGTCGTAGACCATGGTCGAGTTGAAGATGCGCGTCGGCATGCTGTTCACCGAAGCCGCCATCACCAGCCCGGCGAACAGGCCGATCAGCGCCGCCAGCACGTACTCCAGCACCACGATCGGCCGCGTCGGCAGACCGGTGGCGCGCGCGGCCATCGGGTTGTCGCCGATCGCATAGATGAAGGCGCCGGCGCGCAGCCGCTTCAGGAACAGCGCCACCGCGGCCGAGGCCAGCGCGAACATCACGATCGGCATCGGCAGCCCGGCCAGGCTGCCGCGGCCGAACCAGGCGATCGGGTCGGCCGCGGCCGGCCACTGCACCACTTCCAGGTCGAACAGGAAGGCCTGGCCGAGACCGGCGAGGAACAGGCCCGAGGCCAGCGTGGTGAACAGCGACGGCACCTCGGCATAGGCGATCAGCCAGCCGTTGACCAGGCCGAAGACCAGCGTCAGGCCGAGCGCGATCAGCGCCGCCGACGGAATGGAGTGCCCGTGCTCGATCAGCTGCAGCAGCAGCCCGGAGGGCACGGCCAGCGCCGCGATCATCGAGATGTCGATGCCGCGGCCGATGACCACCAGCGACATGCCCAACCCGAGGATGCCGAGGATGGCCACGTTCTGCAGCAGCGTCAGCAGGTTGTCGACGCGCGCGAAGCCGGGCAGGAAGAGCGCGAAGCCCGCGGCCATCACGACGAACAGCGCAAAGACGATGGTCTGCTGGGTGGCTTTGATCTTCATGGGCAGAGGGAGCTCAGCTCAGGGCGGCGTTCAGCGTGCGGCGAAGCTCGCGCTTCATCAGCTTGCCGTTGGCGTTGCGCGGCAAGGGTTCGGTGCCGATGGTCCAGGTCTCGGGCACCGCGTAGTCGGCGACGCGGCCGGTGCAGAACACGCGCAGCGCCTGCGCGGTGCTGCCCTCGTCGAGCGCACGCACGCACACATGGGCATGGACGCGCTCGCCGAGCACGGTGCAGGGCACGCCGACCAGCGCCGCCTCCACCACCTGCGGGTGTTCGGCCAGCACGTTCTCGACGGCCACGCTGTAGACCTTGTAGCCACCGCGGATGATCACGTCCTTGCGCCGGTCGAGGATGCGCACGAAGCCGTCGGCATCGATGCTGCCGATGTCGCCCGAGCGCCACCAGCCGCCGCAGAACTCGCGCTCGGTGGCGGCCGGATTGCGCCAGTAACCTGGCACCACCATCGGCCCGGCGACCCAGATCTCGCCGATGCCGCCCGGCGGCAGCTCGTGCCCGTCCTCGTCGACCACGCACAGCTCGCCACAGCGCACCGCGCGGCCGACGCTGTCGCGATGCGTCGGCGTCTGGCCGGCCGGCATGATGGTCGCCGGCGACGTGGTCTCGGTGGCGCCGTAGGCATTGACCAGCAGCACGTGCGGCAGCCGTTCGGCCAGGCTTTCGATCGTCGCGGTCGGCATCGACGCGCCGCCGTAGGCACCGACGCGCCAGTGCTGCAGCGCCTGGACGGGCAGCTCCGGCAGCAGCAGGCACAGGTTGTACATGGCCGGCACCAGGATCGCCCAACTCATGCGCTCTGCCGCCGCCAGGCGCACGAACTCGGCGGCGCGGAACTGCGGCATCAGCACCATCGTCGCGCCGCAATGGACCGAGGTGTACATCTGCGCCACCAGGCCGGTGACATGCGCCAGCGGCACGGCGACGATGCTGCGGTCGTCCGCGCAGCCCGGCGGCCTGCGCGAAATGCGGCACCGAATGCACGATGTTCAGGTGCTGACATCGCCCGCCTTCGGGCCGGCCGGTGGTGCCGCTGGTGTACAGCAGCACCGCCAGGTCTTCTTCCGCGGCCGGGTGCGGCTGCAGCAGCGGCTCGCCGCGCATCAGCTCGGCGAAGGCTTCGTTGCCTTCGCCCGGCGGCCCGCCGACGACGAAGCGCGGCAGGGCCGCGGCAGCTGATCGGGCGCCGGCAGCTGCTCGACCAACGCCGACGCGGCGATCAGCAGCGACGGCTCGGCGTCCTGCAGCATCATCGTCAGCTCGGCCGCTGCGGCACGCGAGCTGATCGGCACCGCCACCGCACCGAGCCACGCACAGGCCAGCACGGCGATGACGAATTCCGGCTCGTTGTCCAGCGTCAGCGCGACGCGGTCACCGGCCGCCACGCCGCGCCGGCCCAGGCCGCCCGCACAGCGCGTCACCGCATGGTGCAGTTCGCGCCACGACAGGCGCAGCTCGCCGGCGACCAGCGCCTCGGCATCGGGGCGGCGCTGCAGCGTGTCCACCAGCAGTTGCGCCACGTGCATCGGCCGCTGCGCGAAGCAGCTGAACATCCGCTGCTCGAAATGCCGTTCGCGCCGAACCACCGGCGCGTCGGCCTGCGCAGGATCGCCGGCGTCGAAGGGCATCGCCGCCGGCGCTGGTGCCGCCTCGCGCGCGGCCGGCGCGCCGAGCACGCCGCGCATCAGCATGTCGATGCCGTGCTCCTTGGCTTCCTGCAGCTCGGCGGCGCCGTGCACGTCGGGCCGGTACCAGCGGCCGATGCCGCTGAGCGCGCCGACCACGGTGAAGGCCGCCATGGCCGCATCGCCCGGCGCGATCCAGCCGGCGGCCATGCCCTGCTCGATCAGCTGCCGGAACTCGGCATCGACCTGGCCCTTCAGCGCACGCAGCTCGTGGCGGCGCGCTTCGGGCAACGGATCCTCGCCGACGTGGATGACGCACAGCCCGAGGTCGCTGGTGACGATCTCCGCATACAGCGCCATCGCCGCACGCAGCCGCTCGCGGCCTTCGACACCACGCGCCGCCAGCTCGGCGAAGCCGGCACGCAGCTGGGCCACGCCGCGCTCGACGCAGGCGAACAGCAGCTGCTCCTTGCTGGCCACGTAGTAGTACAGCGTGGGCTTGGACACGCCCAGGCTGCGCGCAATGTCGTCCAGCGAGGTGCCGTGAAAGCCCTGGCGATGGAACAGTCGGGCGGCCGCCTGCAGCACCGCTTCGGTCTTGGCATGGCGCTCCGGCGGGCGCTGGCGCCGGCTGCGCCAGGGCGATTCGACCGCGCTGTGGACCATGGGACCGCGAAGCTCCAGAGAGTGAGAACCGGCGTCGTGTTACCCGTGAGTAACCCTACCGACCGGCGGCGATCATCGGCGGCCTGCAGCGGCAGCGCCAATGGCACTAACCCTGAGCTGCGATGCAGCAAGGCGGCGGGTATCCCCACTGCGGCCGGGCGCGTTTGCGGCTATGGTCGAGGCTTCGACCAGGAGCCTTGGCCATGTCCCCTGCCACCGATCTCGCCGACTGCACGGCCACCGAACTGCTGCAGCTGTACCGCAGCCGGCAAGCCTCACCGGTGGAAGCCACGCGCGCGGTGCTGGCGCGCATCGAGGCACTGAACCCGCGGCTCAATGCCTTCTGTCACCTGGCGCCGGAGCAGGCGCTGGCCGACGCGCGCGCCAGCGAGTCGCGCTGGCGCGAGGGCCGGCCGATGGGCACGCTCGACGGCGTGCCGACCTCGATCAAGGACCTGATCCTGACCCGCGGCTGGCCGACACGGCGCGGCAGCCGCACCGTCGATCCGAACCAGCCCTGGGACGTGGACGCACCGGCAACGGCGCGGCTGCGCGAGGCCGGCGCGGTGCTGCTGGGCAAGACCACGACGCCGGAGTTCGGCTGCAAGGGCGAAACCAACTCGCCGCTCACCGGCATCAGCCGCAACCCCTGGGATCCAAGCAAGACGCCGGGCGGCTCGTCCGGCGGCACGGCGGCGGCGGTGGCCGCCGGCATGGGGCCGCTGTCGGTGGGCACCGACGGCGCGGGTTCGGTGCGCATCCCGGCGGCCTTCTGCGGCAACTTCGGCCTGAAGCCGAGCTTCGGCCGCGTGCCGGCCTATCCGCTGTCGCCGATGGGCACGGTGTCGCACCTGGGCCCGCACACGATGAGCGTGCGTGACGCGGCCTTGATGATGAACGTGCTGAAGCAGCCCGATGCGCGCGACTGGCATTCGCTGCCGCCCGATGGCGACGACTACCTGCAGCACCTGGAGCGCGGCATCCGCGGGCTGAAGATCGCCTATTCGCCGACGCTGGGCTACGCGCAGGGCGTCGATCCTGAGGTCGCGGCCGCGGTGCAGGCGGCGGCGCGGCAGCTGCAGGACCTGGGCGCCGAGGTCGAGCAGGTGGATCCGGGCATCGAGGATCCGCTGCCGATCACGATCGGCCTGTGGTTCGCCGGCGCCTGGGCCATCTGGAGCGGGCTGACGCCGGAGCAGCGCTCGCTGGCAGACCCCGACTTCGCCAGCGAAGCCGAAGCCGGTTCGGCCTACGGTGTGCTCGAACTGCAGCGGCTGACGCTGGCCCGGGGCGCACTGGGCGCGCACATGCGCCAGTTCATGACGCGCTACGACCTGCTGGTCACACCGGCGGTGGCGGTGCCGGCCTTCGACGCGCGGCCGGCCGGCAGCGTGAAGCTGACGCCGCAGAACATGCTCGGCTGGACGCCGTTCTCGTATCCGTTCAACCTGACGCAGCAGCCAGCCTGCACGATCCCCTGCGGCCTGACGCGCTCCGGCCTGCCGATCGGCCTGCAGATCGTCGGCCCGATGTTCGGCGATGCGCTGGTGCTGCGCGCGGCGCGGGCCTACGAGACCGTGCGGCCGATCGCCCGACCGGTGCTGCAAGCCTGAGGCCGCGGCCGGCCTTCAGCGCCGCAGCCGCAGACGCCCCGGCAGCGGCACCGCGCGGCGCAGCACCTGCTCGCCCAGCCATTCGGCCGAACGGCGCGCGCGGGCGGCCACCCGCGGCAGCGGCAGCTGCTGGTAGTCGTCGTTGAAGACCTCGAAGCTGTAGTCGCCGCGGTAGCCCATCGCCGCCAGACGCTGCACCAGTTCCGCCACCTGGGCGCTGTGCACGCCTTCGCCGGGAAAGACGCGGAAGGTGCGTGCCGTGCTGATGCGCTCTTCCACCGTGCGGGTTTCCTGCCACATGAAGTCGGCCAGCTGCACCAGGAAGATCTTGGCCGGGTCGACCCGCTCCAGGCCCTGCAGCGCCGTCTTCGTGGCCAGCGCATGGTACGAATCGAAGCCCAGGCCCAGGTTGGGCGCGTCGGCACGCTGCACCACGTCCCAGGCGGTGGTGAACTCGTTGATCGTGCGGCCCCAGGACAGACCTTCGTAGGCGATCCTGATGCCCAGCGGCACCGCCAGCATCGCCAGCTTGCGCAGGTCGCGGGCGATCGCGTCGAAGTCGGTGCTGGCGTGCTGGCTGGTCGACGAACACACCAGCAGCAGCGGCGCACCCAGTGCATGCGCCATCTCCAGCATGCCCTTGGCGATGTCGACCTTGTACTCGTGCAGATGGCCCGACAGGCCCTCGAAGTCGCGCAGCACCTGGAAACCGGTGACGCGCAGGCCGCTGTCGCGCACCACCTGCACCGCCGCCGCGACACCGCCGGGGTGGCCGACGATGTCGTTGGCCTTCAGCATCACCTGGCTGAAGCCGGCCTCGCGCATGGCCGCCAGCTTGGCCGACAGTTCGCCGGCCAGCGTGATGGTGTCCATGCCGAAGTCGTCGATGAAGCCGGTATCGCGTGTCATGGCAGCCTGTGCACGGGTCAGCGGCCGTCGTGCACCAGCTCGAACATCAGGCCTCCCAGCCGGGCCACCGTCAGCGCGCCGCGCGCGCCGCTGTGCAGCACGCCGGCTTCGACGAAGTCCACGCCGCGCGCGCGCAACGCCGCCACGGCGGCCGCAACGTCCGGTGTACCCAGGCCCACGCGCTGCAGCGACTCCTCACCCGCACCCTGCGCATCGGGCAGCGCCGCATCCGGCTCGATCAGCTGCCAGTAGAAGCTGCCGCAGGGGCTGCGCAGCACGCGGCCCTTGGGCAGGATGCCGAAGCGTTGCGTGTCCTGCAGCCGCTCGAAGCCGAACAGCTCGCGATAGAACTCGCACCAGTCTTCCATGCGCTGCGGGCCGATGTACTGCACCAGGCCGAACCAGTGCAGGCCGGCCACCGCCGGCGGATGCGGGTCGACGGTGGGGATCGGCACGAAGTCGACGTCCCAGATCGAGAAGTCGTCGGCGCGGTCGACGAAATAGATGCGGCTGGCACCGACACCGTGGATGGCCGGGATGTGCAGTTCCATCACCTCCACCTGCACCGGTACGGCCCATGCACCGCGTTCCAGCGCGCGCCGGTAGGCCGCCGCCGCATCGCGCACGCGGAAGCACACCGCGGCGATCACCGGCGCTTCGGTCGGCAGCCCGCCGCTCGGCTGCAGGGCGGCATGTGCGTTGATCACCACGTTCATCGCGCCCTGCCGGTACAGCAGCACCTCGCGCGAACGATGCCGCGCCACCGGCCGGAAACCCATCGTCTCGAGCACCTGGCCCAGCGCCTGTGGGCGGCTGGTCGCGTACTCGACGAATTCGACGCCCGCCAGGCCCAGCGGGTTCGGCGGCTCGACGATGGCTTCGCGCTCGACGGTCGTGGGCATGGGCAGCTCCGCGTGAAGATTCAGGCCGATCGGTGCTCGGCCAGCAGGCGGTGGAAATGCGTCTCCACCCGCAGTGCGTCGGCCGGCCGGCCGGTGAACAGCTGGAACGCACCGACGGCCTGGCCCACCGCCATCGTGCCGCCGTCGACGGTCGCACAGCCGCGCGCGCGCGCCGCGCGCAGCAGTTCGGTGTGCAGCGGGAAGTAGACGATCTCGGCCACCCACAGCTCGGGGCGCAGCAGTTCGGCCGGCAACGGCAGCCCGGGCAGCTTGTCCATGCCGGTGGGCGTAGCGTGGACCAGGCCGCTCGCACCGTGCAATGCGCCGGCTGCCTCGCCCGCCGCGCTGACGCGGCCGGCGCCGTAGCGTGCGTTCAAGGCCGCTGCCAGCTCGGCACCGCGCCCGGCTTCGCGTTCGACGATCACCAGGTGCTGCGCACCGAGCCGCAGCACGGCATGGGCGATGGCCGAGCCGGCACCGCCGGCACCCAGCAGCACGACGCGCCGCAGGTTCGCGCCGGGCAGCGCGCGCTGGAAGCCCCAGGCCCAGCCGGAGCCGTCGGTGTTGTGGCCGACTGCGCGGCCGCGGCGGAAGACCACGGTGTTGACGGCACCCATCGCCTGGGCCTCGTCGGACAGCTCGTCGAGCAGCGGAATCACTGCCTGCTTGCACGGGTAGGTGATGTTCAGCCCGGCAAAGCCCATGATGCGCGCCGCCTCGATCAGCGTCGGCAGCTTGTCGGCCCCGACCTGCGCCACGTCCAGATCGATCAGCTGGTAGTGCAGCGCCAGCCCCTGATGGCGCGCCTCCTCCTCGTGCATCGCCGGCGTCAGCGAACGCTGGATGCCGGCGCCGATCAGGCCGACCAGCAACTTGCCCGGCGAGGGCATGGGCCGCTGTGGCGCCGCGGCATCGGCCGCGATGGCATGCGCTGACGCGTTCATGTCGGCTCCAGCCCGCGCGACAGGCTCACTTGCGCAGCTTGGCCAGCTCGGCCTGCAGCTCGGCCACCGTCGCGGGGATGGCCGCGCCGTGCTTGTCGATCACCGGCTTCAGCTTCTCGCGCAGCTTGGCCTGCTCGGCCGGCGAGAACTCGCTGACCTGCATGCCGGCCTTCTTCAGCGCGTCCAGCTGGCCGGCGGCGGCGTCGCGGTTGACCTGGCGCTGGTACTTGGCGGCTTCGAGCGCGGACTCCTCGATCAGCTTCTTCTCGGCCGGCGACAGCGTGTCGAACACCTTCTTGCTGAAGATCAGCGACTGCGGGTTGTACTGGTGGTTGGTCAGCGTCAGGTATTTCTGCACTTCGAAGAACTTGTTCGCCTGGATCACCGACAGCGGGTTCTCCTGGCCGTCGATGGCCTTCTGCTCCAGCGCGGCATACAGCTCGGGGAAGGCCAGCGGCGTCGGGTTCGCGCCCAGCGCCTTGACCCAGTCGACGTTGATGGCGTTGGGAATCACGCGCAGCTTCAGGCCGGCGATGTCTTCCACGGTGTTGACCGCGCGCTTGCTGTTGGTCAGCTGGCGGAAACCCAGTTCGAAGTACGCGAGGCCGACGATGTTCTTTTCCTGCAGCTTGGCTTCGAGCTTCTCGCCGAAGGGGCCGTCGACGATGGCGTCGGCTTCCTTCGCCGTGGCGAACATGAACGGGAAATCGAAGACCTCGAAGTCCTTGACCTGCGAAGCCAGGATGCCGGAATTCAGCAGCACGAACTCGATCGTGCCGCCCTGCAGCGCCGACACGTTGGCGGCGTCGCCGCCCAGCGTGCCGCCGGGGAAGACGTTGACCTTGATCTTGCCGCCGCTCTTGGCCGCGACCAGCTCGGCAAACTTGCTCGCCCCCACTTCGAGCGGATGGCCCTTGGGGTTCTGCAGCGCCAGCTTGAACGTGCGCTCCTTGATGTCCTGGGCCAGCGCCGCCGACAGCGGCAGCAGCGCGGCCAGCGCCGCAGCGAGGATTCGGGTGGTGAACTTCATCGTCGGTCTCCTGTGTGAGAGTCTTGGGTCGGGGATGTGGCTTCAGCCGGTGAAGAAGCGCAAAGGCGCCATCACCAGCGATGGGAAGAGCACCAGCAGGAACATCACGGCGAACTGGGCCAACATGAACGGCACGACGCCCTTGGTGACCTCGTCCATCTTCATGCGGCCGACGCCGGCGACGACGTTCAGCACGGTGCCCACCGGCGGCGTCACCAGGCCGATCGCGTTGTTCATGATGAACAGCACGCCGAAGTACACCGGGTCGATGCCCGCGGCCTTGACCACCGGCATCAGCACCGGCGTCATGATCAGGATGGTCGGCGTCATGTCCATCGCCGTGCCCACCGCCATGACCAGCACCATGATGGCCAGCAGCAGCAGCGTCGGGTTGTCCATGAACGGCTGCAGCAGGCCGACCAGTTCGGCCGGGATGTTGGCGACCGTGATGAGCCACGCCGACACCATCGCCGCCGCCACGAGGAACATGATCACCGCCGTGGTCTTGGCCGCGCTGACGAAGACCCCGTAGAGCTGCTTGGGCTTCAGTTCGCGGTAGACGACGGTGGCGACGAACAGCGCGTAGACCGCCGCGACCACGGCCGCTTCGGTGGGCGTGAAGACGCCGAACTTCAGCCCGACGAGCACGATCACCGGCAGGAACAGCGCCCAGGTCGACGACTTCAGCGCCGCCCAGCGCTGCGCCGCGGTGGCCTTCGGCGGCGGCTTGACGTTCTCGCGCTTGGCCACCCACCACCAGGTCAGCGCGATCGCCAGGCCCATCATCAGCCCGGGCACGATGCCGGCCAGGAACAGCTTGCTGATCGACACGTTGGCGGCGACGCCGAAGATCACGAAGCCGATCGACGGCGGGATGATCGGGGCAATGATGCCGGCCGAGGCGATCAGCCCGCCGGCCCGCGCACGATCGTGCCCGGCGGCCACCATCATCGGCAGCAGCAGTGCCGCGAGCGCAGCCGTGTCGGCCACGGCCGAGCCGGACAGTGCCGCCATCAGGCATGCGGCGACGATGGCCACGAAGCCGAGGCCGCCGCGCACGTGGCCGACGAAGGTCAGCGCCAGGTCGACGATGCGCTTGCTCAGTCCGCCGACGTTCATGATTTCGCCGGCCAGCATGAAGAACGGCACCGCGAGCAGCGGGAAGCTGTCGGCGCCGTTGATCGTGTTCTGCGCCAGGATCTGCGGATCGAACAGGTTCAGGTGCCACATCAGCGCGACGCCCGAGAGCAGCAGCGAATAGGCGATCGGGATGCCGAGCGCCATCGCCGCAAGCAGCGAACCCAGGAAGATGAGGACGGTCATGGCCTTGTCTCCTGCGGCATCAGCGCTTGGGTGCGGCCGGTTCGTCCAGGTGCAGGTCGTGGACCTGCGCCAGGTCTTCGGATTCCTGCACGCCCACCCACTCGGCGTCGCCGAGCTGGCCGCTCAGCGCGCGCCACAGTTCGCGCGCCAGCAGCAGCGCCGCACAGACGGCGAAGAACACGCCGCTGGCATAGAAGATCGCCACCGAGGCACCGGTGACCGGCGCCTCCACGTCCCAGTTGATCTTGGTCTGTTCCAGGCTGCCCTGGAACAGCAGCCAGCAGACGTAGATCATCAGCACGTGGCCGATCACCAGGCAGGCCTTCTTGCCGGCGAGCGGCAGTCGCGACACCAGCATGTCGGTGCCGAGATGGCCGCGCTCCTTGATCGCCACCACCGCGCCGAGGAAAGTCATCCAGACGAACAGCCAGCGCGACAGCTCTTCGCTGACGGTGATGCCCGAGTCGAAGGCATAGCGCAGCACGACGTTGCCGAACACCAGCACCACCATCGCGGCCAGCATCAGCGCCATCAGCGCATCCAGAAGCCGGCAGAAGCGGTCCAGCAAGTTGTTCAAGGTTGTCTCCTGGTGTCGCACGGCGGCAGATGCACTGCGCGGCTCTCTCGTTGCGGCGTGATTTTGTACGAACTAGTTAGTTTTCGATGCAGGGAAAACCCTGACCCGAACCTGCGACGAACGATCTCCCTGGAGGAAGGGTCGCCGCAGGCGACGAGGGGGCCGCGGCAGCGACCAGCGCGCCGAAGCCGATCCGGGTCTCCCGGTCGGGTTCGGCAGCCCCCGCGGGGGGCAGGCCGCGAGGCGGCCGGCCGGGGGCCGGGGGCCGTCAGTTCAGAGCTTCGAGACGCGTTCGAGCTCGCTCTTGAACAGCGTGACCACGGCCGGGTCATAGGCGGCCGAGAACTTGTCGTAGACCGGCCTGACTTCCGCACGCATGCGATCGCGCTCCGCAGGCGCGATCTCGTTGTGGACCATGCCCTTGGCCTTCAGTTCGGCCACCGCCTTGCTGGACACTTCGCGGCTCACCACGCGCTGATAGTTCTGCGCCTCGACCGCCGCCTCCTGCAACAGCTTCTGCTCGACAGGCGACAGCTTGTCCCAGAAGCGCTTGCTGATCTGCACCGGGTTGGTCGCATAGACGTGATTCGTCTCGCTGACGTACTTGTTGACCTCGTAGAACTTGCTCGAGAGGATCACCGCGTAAGGGTTCTCCTGTCCGTCGACCGCCTTGCTCTCGAGCGCGCCGTACAGCTCCGCGAAGGGCATCGGCACCGGGTTGGCCTTGAAAGTCTTGAAGGTCTCGATGAACACCGGGTTCGGAATCACGCGCAGCTTCAGACCGTCCAGGTCCTCGCCCTTCGTGATCGGCCGCTTGCTGTTGGTGACGTTGCGGAAACCCAGGTCGAAGAATCCCAACACGATGATGCCCTTGTCGGCCAGCCTGGCGCTCAGCGCCTTGCCCAGCGGGCCGTCGACCATGGCATCGGCCTGACGCGGATTGCTGAAGAGGAACGGGAAGTCGAGCAGCCCGAATTCCTTGACGATGCCGGCCAGCGACGTGGTCGAGGCGACCAGCATTTCCTGCACGCCGCCCACCAGCGCCGACTGTTGCTGCAGTTCGTTGCCCAACTGGCTGCTGGGGTATTCGGTCACCTTGATCTTGCCGCCGCTCTTCGCAGCCACGATCTCCGCGAACTTCTTGACCCCCGTGCTGGTCGGGTGGTCCGGATTGTTCAGGTGGCCGAACTTGATCACGCGCTCGTGGATGTCCTGTGCGAGCGCCACGGGCCCGGCGGCGAGCAGCCCGATCATTGCCGCCAGTTCGATCAGTCTGAGTTTCATGTCGTCTCCTGTTGAAAAAGAGTGGAACGAAGCACCGTGTCGCGTGGCATCCGGAGGGCGCCATCCGCGTCGCGGGCCGTATCAACGGACATCCGATGGAGTGGCCGAATAGGCCAGTGCGTAGAACCGGCGTTCGCCGCCGGCCGTGGCGCCCGCGGCGCGAAGCGCTGCGTCGCCGAGTTCCGCGCCTTCGAGTCTGCGCAGCGCGGCCAGGTCGTAGCCACAGGCGACGATGACCCAGTCCGCGGCGCGGTCGGCATTGCCGCGAATCTGCTGTTCTGCGGTCGTCCCCAATGCAGGGGCCTCGTGCCGGAGCAGGTGCAGGCCGACGATGCCGGGCTGTTGCGCGGCTGCCACCGCCAGTTCACCGAGCACGCGCTGCAGTCCGTCCGCATCGCGCGGTGACAGCCGGATCGTCAGGGCGTGCCGGGCCGTGACCGCACCCCTGCTGAGCATCACCTTGCATTGACTGCGGACCATGCCGTGGTGCAGCGGCATCATCCGCGTCGACCATGGCGACGGCGCGTTGAGCCGTGCGACGTAGGGCGCCGAAGCCAGCACGGCATGGCTCTCGAGCTCGTACATCACGAAGAAGCCTTCGCCGCCATCGGCGGCGGTCCAGCGCGACGCGCGCAGGAAGCCCGGCAGGGCCAGGCGCTCCGGGAAGTGCTCGTGGGCATGCCAATGTTCCAGTTCCGGCCGGGCTTCGGCCGACACGTCCCACCACATGGCCAGCACGCCTTCGCCAAGAAGTGCCATGCGCTGCCTCAGACGCCTGTGCCCAGCATGTCGGCGATCGCCCGCACCGCGGCCAGGTAGCCAGCGGGACCCAGGCCGCAGACGACGCCCGTGGCGGCCTGCGACACCAGCGAATGCGTGTACGGTGCGGGCCGCCGATGGATGTTGGTGAGGTGCACTTCGACGATCGGCTTGCACACCAGTTTCAGCGCATCGAGCACCGGCACGGAGCCGAACGAGAAACCGGCCGGGTTGATGACGAGTGCAGCCTCGCGCGTCGCCGCCTCCTGGATCCAATCGACCAGCACGCCTTCGTGGTTGGTCTGCCGGAAGTCGCACGCCAGACCAAGCGACTCGGCCAGCTGGCGGGTCAGCTTCTCGATCTCGGTCAACGTCGTCGTGCCGTAGAGCCCGGGCTCCCGCACGCCGAGCATGTTCAGGTTCGAGCCGTTCAGCACGAAAAGCGGTTGGGTCATGTCGTGGTTCGCGAAAGGTCGGCGTGATTCTGAGGATCCACCTGGACCGTCGTTCCAGAATGGAAACCTCTTCCGCATCGTGGTGCGATCGACACCCCTCGCTGTTATTCTGTGAATCGACCCGGCTGACGCTGCAGCGTCTAAACGGTGGCCGTGGTCGCGAAAGGTCCGTCATGACACTCGCCCTCGACCGCGGCCTGGCGCTGCTCGAACGTCTTTGCGGCCAGCCGGAAGGCATGCCGTTGAGTGCGCTCGCCGACGAGTTGGACATTCCGCGCAGCGCATGCCATCGTCTGTTGGCGGAACTGCAGCGCCGCGGCTACGTGCGTCAGGCGCGCAGCCAGGGTGACTATCTGCTCACCGCCAAGCTGGCCTCGCTTGGCCTTGGCTTCCTCAGCAGTTCGGGCATCGTCGACATCGCCGAACCGCTGCTGGAGCGGCTGGCGAAAGACTCCGGCGAACTGGTTCGGCTGGCCATCGTCGACGGCGAGCGCCTTACCTGGGTGGCCAAGTCACAGGGCGTGCGCAAGGGGCTGCGCTACGACCCCGACATGGGCATGGACGCGCGCCTGTCGTGCACCGCGTCGGGCCACGCCTGGCTGCTGACGCTGAGCGACGAACGCGCGCTGGAATTGGTCAGCCGTCAGGGCTTCGGCCAGCCCAAGGACTATGGTCCCAAGGCGCCGACCACGGTGAAGGCGCTGCTCGGCATGCTGCATGCGGCTCGAACGCGCGGCTTCGCGATGATCGACGAGGTCTTCGCGCCGGGCATGACGGCCATGGCCGCGCCCGTGATGCGCGGCCGTGAGGCCGTGGGCGTGATCAGCATCGCCGGACCGCGCCAGCGGCTGACGTCCGCACGCATGCAGCAGCTCGCTCCGGCAGTCCTTGCGGCCACGGCGGAACTCGGCCCGATCAGCCGCGCCTCCACGCTGTTCGGGCGCCCGCAACTGGGCAAGTCCTGAGGGCGGCCGGGCAGCCCTGACGATGAGCGGCTAGCGGCGCACGAAACGCACGACCATCTCGACGATGGCGTCGCGCCGCGCGGCAACGGCGGCCGGCGCGTCGAAGTCGCGCTTGAAGATCAGCGCGAAGGTGTGGCGGTTGGCGGTGTTGAAGAAGCTCAGCGCGCTGATCGACATGTGCAAGTCCACCGGGTCCAGCCCGGCACGGAACACGCCGCCGCGCACACCGCGCTCGTAGACGCGGCGCAGGCCCTCGATGGCCGGCACGTTGAGCTTCTGGATCAGCTTGCTCTGCGCCAGGTACTCGCCGCGGTGGATGTTCTCGGTCATCACCAGGCGGATGAAATCCGGATTGGCCAACTGGTAGTCGACGGTGAAGGCCACCAGCTTGCGCAGCGCGTCTTCGGGCGGCAGGTCTTCCAGGTGCAGTCCGGCTTCGATCTCGCGGATGCGGCGGTAGGCCTCCTCCAGCACGCGGACGTAGAGCCCTTCCTTGCTGCCGAAGTAGTAGTAGATCATGCGCTTGCTGGTGCGCATCGCCTCGGCGATGACATCGATGCGCGCCCCGGCCAGCCCCTTCTCCGCGAACTCGCGCGTCGCCACCGCGATGATGTCGGCCATCGTGCGCTCGGGGTCGTTGGTGCGCGGCTCGGCCGCCGCCGCACCACGGCGACCCGCGGTTTTCGTCGACTTTTGTACTGTCCGGTTCATGGCGGCGCGGATTGTCGCCCACGTGGCGTCGAAGCCCGCGGCGCGTTGGCCATCCGGCCGGCACACGGCCCGTCCGGCGCCCGTCCGGCACCCGTCCTTGTCCTCGCCCTGGCCCTTGCACCTACGCCGGGGGACGCCGCCGTCCTACGCCGCATCGTGATGTCGACGCCCACCATGGCAGGCCAAAGGAGCCACACCGATGCAGATCCCGACGCACCGATTCCGCCTGACGCTGAGCGCGCTGCTGGCCGCCTGCAGTGCCCTGCTCGTGGCCTGCGGCGGAGACGACGAACCGATCGACGCGCCGACCACGCCCGTGGCGGCGGCGCGGCCGCTGCCCGGCCCGTTCGAGGTCGGCTGCAGCAACGTCGCGCAGGACTTCGCCCGCCTGGCCCCGGGCGACACCGCCGAGGACTACTGGGAGGGCCGCCCCGCTGCCGACGGCCGGCCGCGTTATGCGAGCGACCTGCTGAGTGCGCCGCTGCAGACGCTCACGGCCAGCGTGACGGCGCCATCCGACCCCACGCTGTACGGCAGCTTCGCCGGCCGGCGCATCGACTACACGGTCCTGGTGTGCTACCCGACGCGCGCCGACAACCCGCGGCCCGCCTTCGTGCTGCCCGACGGCCGCGTGGTGCCGCACATGCAGGCCGGGGCCGAGGCGCCGCTGTGGGCGGACGACGCGGCGCGCCATCCGCTGCTGCTGTTTTCGCATGGTCTGGCCGGCAGCCCGCTGTCCGACGACGGCCATCTGAAGGTGCTGCTCTGGCTGGCCAGCCACGGCTACGTGGTGGCGGCGCCGTTCCACGGTGACCCGCGCATCGCCGACCTGCAGATCGACGACCTCGGCGATGCGGTGGCCTTCGTGCGCAAGCTCGACGATGCCGTGGCCATGCAGGCGCTGCGGCCGCTGGCCCTCGCCGCCACGCTGGACATGCTGCTGGCGCATCCGCAGTGGCGCGACGGGCTCGATGCGACGCAGGTCGGCGGCTTCGGCGCCAGCCTCGGCGGCGAGGCCATGCTGCTGCTGGCCGGCGCGTCGCTGACGACGTCGCCGACGCTGTCGTCAGCGCCGGTCGGCGTCGACGCCCGCCTCAAGGCGGCGGTCGGCTACGTGCCCTATTTCGGCCAGCCGCTGCTGCCGGTCTTCGGCCGCGACCAGAGCGGGCTGGACCGGGTGACGATGCCCTATCTGGCGATCGGCGGCACGGCCGACACCACGGCGCCGCTGGCACTGACGCAGGAAGGCATGCAGCGCCTGGGCGGCCCGCG
>JBGAII010000072.1:0-21933 GCA_044225625.1 Rubrivivax sp. | reverse complement strand
CACCAGGTACAGCGAGCCCTCGGTGAGCGGCGTATCGGGCGCGGCCAGCACGAAGCGGCCGTCGGCACCGCTGCGCACCTGCGCCAGCTGCCGCGGCGCGCCGCTGCCGGCCTGCCACAGCGTCACGGTGGCATTGGCGATCGGCGCTCCGGCGCCTAGCACCTGGCCGTCGAGTGCGGCGGCGCCTGCAGCGCCCGCCACGACAAAGCCACCCATGCTGCCCAGGGCCAGCGCGCGCCACATGGCAACCGTCGTCGCTGTCTTTCGCGGCTTCATCATCTACGCTCCTTGCTGGTCTGGGTCACAACACACCGTGGCCCCGTTCACTTGCCCGCCACCGGCATGACCCCCGGCGGCCCCTGGAAGGTGGTGCGGTCCTTCAGCCCTTCGGACACCGACGCATCCGGCGCGTAGTTGCGGAAGATCAGATAGAACGGTCCCTTCGGGCTGGGCAGCCAGTTCGATTCCTTGTCCTTGCCCGGGCTGGTGGTCTGCAGGTACAGCGTGATCGAGCCGTCCGCGTTCTTCTGCAGCTTGTCGTAGTCGGCCAGGTGGTAACGGTTGATCGGGTTCGGTGTGGTGTAGCTGGTGAGCTTGTCGTACATCGTCACCGACCAGAAGCCCGGCGGCACCGGCTTGGCATAGGCCATCGGCGGCTTCAACGTCAGGGTGTAGTTCTTCGCGCCAGTCATCGGCTGGTTGTTGCCGTCGAGCACGCCCGAGTAGTAAATCGCCTGCGTGGCCGTGTTGGCCGTCAGCCCGAACACCGCCACGTCCAGCCGCGACAGGTAGTCCGAGCCGCCGAAGCCGGTGTTCGCCGGCGGGATGACCCAGCCGTTCTTCAGCGTGCCGGCCAGCGGCATGGTGCCCAGCGCCAGCGGCCCGATCTGCTGCGCGGCCTTCTTCATCTGCGCCAGGATCAGCGGGTTCACGTCGCCGGGCTTCCACTGCTTGCCCAGCTCGAGGCCCAGGTACTTGAACGAGGGCAGCACCGCCTCGATCTGCGCGGCCGTCGGCGGGTTCTCGTTCATCGCCGCCGAGAAGATCGACCAGAACTGCAGCGGGTCGTCGAACTGCATGTGGCTGGTGGCGACGCCCGGCTTCATCTTCGGCACCTCGTAGTCGTAGGCCACGGGCTTGGGCGCGGGGCCGCCCTTGTACTGCGACAGCGACTGCAGCGTGATGCCCTGCATCACCTTCTTGGCCGCGGCCAGATCGGCCTCGCCCTTGACGTTGACACGCGGCTGCAACTCGATCCATCGCGTCGGCGCATCGATGCGCTTGACGTCGGCGGGCAGCTCGCCCTTCCAGCCCGGACCGACCAGCGCGAACTTGCCGCCCTTGTAGCCCGAGGGCCCACCCGCCGGGTAGGCAAAGGCATTGGTGTACATGTCGACGATCTCGATCATGTAGTAGCGGCCTTCGGAGTCCGGCGCGGTCAGGATCACCGGCTCGGCGCCCAAGTCGGCGAACCCGAAGCCGTAGATCACGTCGAGATTGGGCGACACGTAGCCCGATTCCGCGGCCAGCTTCGGCGTGGAGATGTCCTCCATGCGCCAGATGGTGTTGGGCGGTGCCTTGGGCTTGGGACCCACCGCCACAGTGGAACGCAGGTTGTACATCGCCACCAAGGGCGCACCGAAAGTGGCCGCCTGCACCGCCAGCGTGTAGGTCCAGTCCTCGATCGCCTTGACCTGCTCGGGCGATGCGCCGGGCTTCTTCTCCTGCGCAGCGACCGGGCCTGCGGCCACGAAGGCCGTCAGGGCCATGGCAATGGACAACGTCAACAGTGTCGGCCGGGTGTTCTTGAAGATCGTCATTTCAATTCCTTAGCTGCTACTGCAGCAAAACCGTCAAGGTGGTCCGGGCTCGAACTTCCATACACGCCGACCCAATGGCCCGCTCGAGGACAGGGTCACAAGGTCGAGGCAAGGCAGTGGCTGTGCGGTATCCGATTCGGGCATTGCGCACGAAGGGGCCTGAAGGCTCTGAGGTCGTTTCGTTGGAACTCTTGGGTCAAGCCCCGTGACGACGTCTGGTCTCATAGAGCAAAGTGACCCGCTTGATCGGCCATCCCCGGAGGATCGGGCGGCACCGGATGCTTCATTGCCTCTTGCCTGAAATGGGCATGCCTCGGCAGTCGCACAGTGAAGGAATTCTGTGGCGCGGCAATGTTGTTGTCCAATGCAATTGACATCAACGATTCATACAAGAACTGGCATGAACAACCTGCGACTTCTGGAATTCGCCTTGGCCCTGGACCAGCACCGCAGCTTCCAGCGTGCAGCCGAGGCGATGAACCTGACCCAACCGAGCTTCAGCCGCGGCATTGCGGCGCTTGAGGCCCATCTGGGCGCTCGGCTGTTCGATCGCTCGAACCGGGGTGTCAGCCCGACCCCTGAAGGGACCGAGCTGCTGCTTCGCGCGAGAAGACTGCTTGCCGACGCCGCCGGACTGCGCGATGCGCTGGATGACTACCAGCAGCTTCGCTCAGGTCGAGTGGCTATCGGTGTGGGGCCCTATGCGCTGGACCTGAGCGTGATCGAGACGGTGGTCCGGATGGCCACGCAGTACCCACGGCTGCAATTCGAGATCATCGAGGGCCAGTGGCGCGATTTCGGTCCGCGACTGCTCAATGCCGAGGTGGAGCTGGCCGTGGTGGAGATGTCGATCGTGTCGAAGGATCCGCGCTTCCAGGTGGAACCGCTGCCAGTACACGACGGATGCTTCTATGCCCGCGCCGAGCACCCACTGGCGGGCCGAAAGGACGTGAAGCTGGCCGAATTGCTTGAGTATCCATTGGTCAATGTGCGCATCGCGTCGCGCACCGTGACTCCAGGTAGCTTGCAGCCCAGCCCCTTCGCGATAGATGCCCGCACCGGCGACATGCTGCCAAGCATCACCACCACGTCGATCGCCACGGCAAGGGCGATCATCAAGCGCACCAACGGCATCGGCATCGCCGCGCCGGTGCAACTGGTCGAGGACCTTCGCATCGGTGCCGTGGCCATCATCGATGCCGGAGCGGGCGTACTTCAATCTTCCTACGGCATTGCCTGCATGCGCGGGAAGGTGCTGTCGCCGGGTGCGCAAGCCTTCGTGTCCTGCCTGAAGGCGGTCGAAGCCGAGATCCAGTTGGTCTCGACCGGAAAGACGAAGTCTGCGCGTGCCTCAGCAGGCACGCGACGGATTCGCAGATCTGCGATGCCGACATAGCGGCTGCTTCCGGTTCACACGGGCGCGACCGGCTGCTTCGCGGCGGTGAACTTCGCGATTCGAACTTCGGGTTTGGGTCGACAACTGCCGGTCGGATTTGCGGAGCGACCGACCGGAACCAGCCTGCTGCCGCCACCCGCCTATAGCCCGACCGTCGGCACCCCTCACCCACACACCCCCACATACCCGCAAGCAGTGCAGAAATCGCACCCATCCTTGTGGATCAACGTGGCATTGCCGCACTCCGGGCAGGGTGCGCCGGCCATCGGTGCGATGGCTTCGCCGGCGGCGGCCTTGCGCGCTGATGCCGAATCGGGCGCCTGCAGGATGCCCATCTCGCGCAGCGGGAAGCCCTGCTCGTCCAGCACGCCGAGCATCGCGTAGCGGTGGATCACCAGCCGCGCGACGTAGGCCACGGTGGACGGCCACACCTGCTGGCGGCGTTCGCCCGGCACCGGCGCCATGAAGTGGCCCAGCGGCTCGCCGACGTTGAGCAGCTTGCGCAGCTTCATGCCGATCCAGGCCGGGTCGATGACGCGCATGTCCAGGCTCAGCAGCCGCGCCAGGCCGTCGAGCGCGCGCGGGTAGTTGCCGGAAAAGCCCAGCGCGCAGGGCCGCGTGATCAGCCCGCCTTCGCCCGAGGGCAGCTGCACTTCCTTCAGCGTGACGGTGAAGTCTTCGCCGGTGGCCGGGTTGGACACATCCACCGCCCAGGCCAGCGTGCCGTTGGCACCGGTGCGCGGCTCGTCGCGGCTGAACATCGCGTCCAGCACCGGCGTCGAGCCGCCGTCCTGCAGCGCGCCGAGCTGCTCGCAGCGCCAGCGGATCACCGCCGCGGTGGCCGCCACCACGCCGGGGAACAGGCGGCGCTCGCCCTGCGGCGGGAAGGGCATGTCGAAGGCGCGCTCCTCGGCCACGGTGGCCAGCGCGTCGAGCTTCAGCTTCAGCCACTGCGGATCGTTGGCGCGCATGTCCATCGACAGCGTCTTGGCCAGCGCCCCCAGGCCGCGCGGCTGCTCGGCGCCGTTGACCCACACCTCGAAGGGCAGCGTCTTGCCGAACAGGCCGACGTCGGGCCCGGCCTCGCCGGGCAGCTCGCCGACGAAGAGCGCGAACTCGCCGTGCGGGTGCTGGATCATGAAGCTCCAGGCCGGGTTGCCGGCGGCCAGATCGGGGCGGCTGGGCCAGCGCAATGACGTGAGCACCGGCGCCGGCAGGCGCTCCAGCCGCAGGCGCTGGTTGGCGCCGTCGTCGGCCGCACGCAGCGGCGCCGGCTGTGCCGCGGTGGACGGCCCCACGCTCAGCACCGAGCCCAGCACCTTGTTCGGCCGGTAGGTGGCCAGGCCCTTCAGGCCCGAGCGCCAGGCCGTCAGGTACAGGTCCTGGAAGTCGGCGTAGGGGTAGTCCTCGGGCACGTTGACGGTCTTGCTGATCGACGTGTCGACGTAGGGCGCCACCGCGGCCACCATGTCCGCATGCGCGCGCGCCGACAGCTCCAGCGCGCTGACGAAGGCCGGCGGCAGCGCCGCATCGCTGCCCTTCAGGTGGCGGAACAGCCGCCAGGCGTGGTCTTCGACGGCGAATTCCTTGAAGCTGCCGTCGGGCTCGCGCTTGCGCCGCGTGTAGGCCCAGCTGAAGGCCGGCTCGATGCCGTTGCTGGCGTTGTCGGCAAAGGCCAGGCTGATGGTGCCGGTGGGCGCGATCGACAGCAGGTGCGAATTGCGCAGCCCGTGCTGGCGGATGCGGTCCTTCAGCGGCTGCGGCAGCCGCGAGGCGAAGTTGCCGGCGCTGAGGTACAGGTCGGCATTGAACAGCGGGAAGGGCCCGCGCTCGCGCGCCAGCTCCACCGATGCGGCGTAGGCCGCGTCGCGCAGCACCTCGGCGATGCGCCGGGCGCGGTCGCGCGCGGCGTCGCTGTCGTAGTGCAGGCCGAGCATCACCAGCGCATCGCCCAGGCCGGTGAAGCCCAGGCCCACGCGGCGCTTGGCGCGCGCCTCTTCGGCCTGCTGCGGCAGCGGCCAGACGGTGGCGTCGAGCACGTTGTCCAGCATGCGCACCGCCACCGCGGCCACCTCGGCCAGGCCGGCTTCGTCGAAGGCCGCCTCGGCCTCGAACGGCCGCGCGACGAAGTGCGTCAGGTCGATGCTGCCCAGGCAGCAGCAGCCGTAGTTCGGTAATGGCTGCTCGCCGCACGGGTTGGTCGCCGCGATGGTCTCGCAGTAGCCGAGGTTGTTGTCCTGGTTGATGCGGTCCAGGAACAGCACGCCGGGCTCGGCATGGTCGTAGGTGCTGCGCATGATCTGGTCCCACAGCAGGCGGGCGCGCACGCGGCGGTAGACCCACTGGCCGTCGGCGCGCTGGTAGGCGCCGGCCGCCTTCTGCGCCGCGCCGGGCTCGGCGCGGTGTGCCAGTTCGACCTCGGCATCGTCCTGCACCGCGCGCATGAAGGCGTCGGTGACGCCGACCGAGACGTTGAAGTTCTTCAGGTCGCCTTCGTCCTTGGCATGGATGAAGGCCTCGATGTCCGGATGGTCGCAGCGCAGCACGCCCATCTGCGCGCCGCGCCGGCTGCCGGCCGATTCCACCGTCTCGCAGCTGCGGTCGAAGACGCGCATGTAGCTGATCGGCCCCGACGCGGCCGAGCGTGTGCTGCCGACCCACGCGCCCTGCGGCCGGATGCGCGAGAAGTCGTAGCCGACGCCGCCGCCGCGGCGCATGGTCTCGGCGGCTTCGGTCAGCGCGGTGTAGATGCCGGGGTGGCCGTCTTCGACCATCGCGATCGAGTCGCCCACCGGCTGCACGAAGCAGTTGATCAGCGTGGCCGTCAGGTCGGTGCCGGCCGCCGACGCGATGCGCCCGGCCGGCACGAAGCCGCGCTTCTGCGCCTGCAGGAAGCGCGCTTCCCAGTGCGTGCGCTGTTCGGCCGGCTCCACGGCGGCCAGCGCGCGGGCGATGCGCTGGCGCACCTGCTCGACACTGGCTTCGTCGCCCTTGGCGTACTTCTCCAGCAGCACCTCGTGGCTGATGGGCTGGGGCGGCAGATTGGCTCGGCTGGGAGCAGGTGCGGCGGCGTTCGGGCGGATGGTGGTGCTCATGTCAGGTGGGATCGGGGCGGCGCCGACGCCGGGCCGCAAGGATCTGTTTTCGGATCGGAACTGTAAGTCTATACAGCCACCCGGGCTGCGCATAGTCCCGCCGCGCAGCGCGGACTTGGCGCAGGTCAAACACCGGTCGAGGGCCTCTTAAGATGCCTGCAGATGCTGGAGAAGACGACGATGAGCCTGGCCGAGCGTGTGCGCGTGCGCGAAGAAAAACTGCTGTCCGACCACTGGTACCTGCTCAAGGCAGTGCGCTTCGACTACCTGCGGCGCGACGGCCGCTGGCAGAGCGGCACGCGCGAGGTCTATGACCGCGGCAACGGCGCGGCGATCCTGCTGTACGACCTGCAGCGCCGCACGGTGGTGCTGACGAAGCAGTTCCGCTACCCCTGCTTCGTCAACGGCCACGACGACCTGATGATCGAGGTGCCGGCCGGCGTGCTGGACCAGGCCGACCCGAGCGAGTGCATCCGCGCCGAGGCCGAGCAGGAAGCCGGCTACCGCGTGGCGGCGCCGCGCAAGGTCTTCGAGGCCTTCATGAGCCCGGGCGCGGTGACCGAGCGGCTGCACTTCTTCGTCGCCGAAGTCAGCGCGGCCGACCGCGTCAGTGCCGGCGGCGGCCTGCAGGAAGAAGGCGAGGACATCGAGGTCTTCGACTGCGGCTTCGACGAGGCGCTGGCGATGGTCGCGCGCGGCGAGATCGTCGATGCGAAGACGATCCTGCTGCTGCAATGGGCCGCGCTGAACCTGTTCGACACCGGCCCGCGCAAGCCCTGATCGCCAGCCCGGGCGCGGCGGGCCGCGGCGCTCAGGCTTCGGCCAGCATCGCCTCGCTCAGCGCCCACAGCCGCTCGGCGGCCTCGTCGTCGCAGGCGTGGGCCTCGACGCCGCGGAAGCGCGCCAACGGGCTTGCCTTGTCGGTCGGCGCGGCGATGTCGCAGTCTTCGCAGTAGACGCCGGGCTTGCCCGCCAGCGCCGGGCTGGTCGCCGCCCACAGCGTGGTCGCGCAGCCCTGCTCGGTGCTCTTGAAGCCGGCCTGCGCCAGGGCCGAGGGCGAGCCGTCCTCGTTGACCCAACCCAGCCGCACCTGCTCCTGCAGGCTCAGGTGCCGCTGCAGCGGCGTGAAGATGCCGCCGGGGTGCACCGCGAAGGCCTGGCCTCCCGTGGCCTTCAGACGCCGGCCGAGGGCGTTGGCGAACAGCGCGTTGGCCGTCTTCGACTGGCCGTAGGCCTGCCATTTGTCGTAGGGCGTGGTGCGGAAATGGATGTCGTCCCAGCGGATCGCGCTGATCTTGTGGCCGGTGGACGACAGGGCCACGACCCGGACCTGGCCGGTGCGGGTCAGCAGGCCCATCAGCCCGAGCGTCAACGCCATGTGGCCCAGATGGTTGGTGCCGAACTGGGCTTCCCAGCCCGGCCCGACACGCGTTTCCGGGCAGGCCATGATGCCGGCGTTGTTGATCAGCAGATCCAGCCGCGGCAGCGTCGCCACCAGACTCTCGGCGAAGCGGCGCACCGAGGCCAGATCGCCCAGGTCCAGGTCGGCCGCTTCGACCTGCCCGGCAATGCCGGCCAATGCCGGCCCGGCCTTGGCGCGATCGCGCACCGGCACGATCACGCGCACGCCCTTCGACGCCAGCGCGCGCACGGTTTCCAGGCCGATGCCGCTGTAGCCGCCGGTCACCACGGCCACCCGGCCGGCCAGCTCGCGGTCGGCGATCACCTCCGCGCCGGTGGACTTGGCGCCAAAACCCGAATTCAGCGGAACCTGATCGGCCAGTGCCATGGGCTTCTCCTTGAACTACACGCGGGTTTCATCCGCCGCCGAATGGTCGCACGGAGTGCACAACGCAGCGCCTCAAACCTCCGCCGCCAGCCGGCAGGCCTGGTCGATGGCGCGCTTGGCGTCCAGTTCGGCGGCCTCGTAGGCGCCGCCGACGAGCTGCGCCTTCAGCCCGGCGGCCTGCAGCGCGTCGTACAGCGTGCGCAGCGGCATCTGGCCGGCGCAGACGATCACCGTGTCCACGGCGAACAGCCGCGGCTCGCCGTTGACGCGGGTGTGCAGCCCGGCGTCGTCGATCTTCAGGTACTCGACGCCGCCGACCATCTGCACACCGCGGCGCTGCAGCGTCAGCCGGTGCGTCCAGCCGGTGGTGCGGCCCAGCGTCTTGCCCAGGGCGTCGGCCTTGCGCTGCAGCAGGAACACCTCGCGGTCGGCACGCGCCACCTGCGGCAGCACGCCGGTGACGCCGCCGCGCGGGTGGTTCTTGAAATCGATGCCCCATTCGCGCGCGAACACGTCGATGTCCAGCGCGGCCGAAGTGCCCTCGTGCGTCACCAGTTCGGCCACGTCGAAGCCGATGCCGCCGGCACCGATCAGCGCCACGCGCTTGCCGATCGGCTTGCGGCCCAGGATGGCGTCGATGTAGGGCAGCACCATCGGGTGGTCGATGCCGGGGATGTCGGGCTTGCGCGGCTCGATGCCGGTGGCCACGATCACCTCGTCGAAGCCTTCGGCCTTCAGCGCATCGGCATCGACGCGCGTGTTCAGCCGCAGCGTCACGCCGGTCTTGGCCAGCATGGTGCGGAAGTAGCGCAGCGTCTCGTGGAACTCTTCCTTGCCGGGAATGCGCTTGGCCAGGTTGAACTGCCCGCCGATCTCGGGCCCGGCCTCGAACAGCGTGACGCGGTGGCCGCGCTGCGCGGCGGTGGTGGCAAAGGCCAGGCCCGCCGGCCCGGCGCCGACCACGGCGATGCGCTTCGGCGCCGGCGTGGGCCGGTAGTTCAGCTTCGTCTCGTTGCAGGCCCGCGGGTTGACCAGGCAGCTCACCTGCAGCCGGCCGCCGAAGGTGTGGTCCAGGCAGGCCTGGTTGCAGCCGATGCAGGTGTTGATCTGATCCTCGCGGCCTTCGCGCGCCTTGTTCACCAGCTCGGGGTCGGCCAGCATCGGCCGCGCCATCGACACCAGGTCGGCATCGCCGCGGGCCAGCACGTCCTCGGCCACCTGCGGCATGTTGATGCGGTTGCTGGTGATCATCGGCACCTTCAGCTCGCGGCGCAGGCGGCCCGTCACCTGCGCGAAGGCGGCGCGCGGCACCATCGTGGCGATCGTGGGCACGGGTGCCTCGTGCCAGCAGAAATGGGTGCTGACGATGTTCGCGCCGGCGCCCACCACCGCATGGCCCAGCGAGACGATCTCGTCCCAGGCCAGGCCGCCTTCCAGCATGTCCATCGCCGAGATGCGGAAGATGACGATGAAGCGCTCGCCCACCGCTTCGCGCACGCGCCGCACCACCTCCACCGGGAAGCGCATGCGGTTCTCCCACGGGCCGCCCCAGCGGTCGGTGCGCAGATTGGTCTTCTGCACCAGGAAGGTCGACAGCAGGTAGCCGGCCGAGCCGATGATCTCCACGCCGTCGTAGCCGGCCAGCTGGGCCATCGCCGCGCAGTTGGCGAAGTCGGCCAGCTGCTTTTCGATGCCGGCCTCGTCCAGCTCGTTCGGCGTGAAGCGGCCGATGCGCGACTTCACCGGCGACGGTGCCACGCAGGCCGGCGTGCCGGCCAGCGGCCCGGTGTGCAGGATCTGCATGACGATCTTCACCGACGGGTCGGCGGCATGCACGGCCTCGGTGATGAGGCGGTGCTGGGCGGCCTCATCAGGATTCGACAACTTGGCTCCGATGCCGGCTTCCTCGTTGGGCGGGATGCCGCCGGTGATGATCATGCCGACGCCGCCGCGCGCGCGTTCGGCGTAGTACGCGGCCATGCGCGGAAAGCCGTCGGGCGCCTCCTCCAGCCCGGTGTGCATCGAGCCCATCAGGATGCGGTTCTTCAGCGTCGTGAAGCCCAGATCCAGCGGGCGGAAGACATGCGGGTAGCGGGGGGTGCCGTTCATCGAAGCCTCGTGCGGGGAGTGGCGCGGCATGCTAGTGGCGGCGACGGCGGCCGCCTGCCACCTGCGGGACGCTTCGGCGGCCGGGCCGCCGGTGCGCCTCAGTCGACGTCGTGGAAGCGCGCGAAGGTCTCGAGCGGCGCGCGCTTGCTGCGCAGCGCGTTCACCGGGTGCGACGGGTTGGCATGGCCGATCGCCATGCCGCAGAACAGCATGCGTTCCGGCGGGATGCCGATGAACTGGCCGACGGTGCGCGGGTACACCGACCAGCACTCCTGCGCGCAGCTGTCCAGCCCCTGCTCGCGCAGCAGCAACATGACGCTCTGCAGGAACATGCCCAGGTCGCTCCACTGCGGCGGGCCCATCTTGCGGTCCACCGAGCAGAACAGCGCCATCGGCGCGCCGAAGAACTCGTAGTTGCGCGCGAACCAGCGCAGCCGCGCCGCCTTGTCCTCGCGCGGGATGTCGAGCAGGCGGTACATGTCCTCACCCAGCTCGAAGCGGTAGTCGCGGTACGGCGGCCACAGGTTCGGCGGGTAGATGTCGTACTCCGGCTGCTCGCTGCGGTCGCCCGCTGCCACCTCGGCCAGGCGGCGCTGCATCAGCGCCTTCAGCTCGGCCAGCCGCGCGCCGGCCAGCACGTCGATATGCCACGGCTGCACGTTGCCGCCCGAAGGCGCCCGCGCGGCCTTGGCCAGCAGTTCGCGGATCAACGCGCCCGGCACGGGCGTGGGCAGGAAGTCGCGCACCGAGATGCGCGAGTCCAGGGCTTCGGAAACGGTGGTGGCAGCAGGCATGCGGGCGTGAGGAGGAAGTCGCGGGCTCAGCGCAGATCGGACACGACCACCCAGCGGCCGTTCTGGATCTGGCTGAGCCGCGATTGTGTCGAACCCAGGCGTTGCGTGTCGGTGAAGCGCATCGGCGGGTTGCCGAACATGTCGGCCGGAATCTCGCCCATGGAGATCATCGCCTTGTTGAAGCTGTCGGCCGTCAGGTTGGGGCCGGCCTTCTGGATCGCCTTGATCACCATGTCGATGGTCGCGTAGCCGCCGGTCGAATAGGTGCTCGGGTCGTCACCGAAGCGGGTCTTGTACTTGTTGGCCCAGAAGGCCAGGTCCTTCTGCTCGACGTCGAGGTAGGGGAAGAACACCGTCGACACCGCGTAGAAGCCGTCCATGCCCTTGCCGCCGAGCTTGTGGATCAGGTCGGTGTAGGTGGCCTGCGAACCGATGATCGTCGGGTTCCAGCCGGTCTTGCGCGCCTCGGCGATGGCGCCGATGGTCTCGCGGATGATCGTGCCCAGCACCAGGAAGTCGCAGCCGCTGGCCTTCAGCCGCGCCACCTGCGACGAGAAGTCGGTGGCACCGCGCTTGTAGGTGGTCTTCTCGCCCATCTGCACGCCGATGTCCTTCAGCCCGGCTTCGGCGCCGCGCACCACCTCCAGGCCGTAGTCGTCGTCCTGGTACAGCACGCAGGCGTTCTTCGCGCCCTTCTCCTTGTACAGGCGGGCGACGTTCATGCGGATCGTGTCGTAGTAGGACGCCACGCTGGCGAACTTGAGCTTGTTCGGCGGGTCGTACATCTCGCGCCCGGCCGACAGCGGGAAGAAGTTGATCACGCCCTTCTCGAACATGATCGGCATCGCGGCGTTGTTCATCGGCGTGCCGATGTGCGAGGCGATCAGGAACACCTTGTCCTGGTTGACCAGCTTCTGCGCCGCGAGCACGGCGCGTTTCGGGTCGTAGGCGTTGTCCTCGACGATCAGCTTGATCTTGCGGCCGTTGATGCCGCCCTGCTCGTTGATCTCGTCGACGCGCAGCTGGATGCCGTTGCGCGCCGCCTTGCCGTAGGCCGCGACCGGGCCGGACAGGTCCTGGATGGTGCCGATGACGATCGTGTCCTTGCCGACGCCCTGGGTCGGCTGGGCCGACGCGGTGCCGCTGGCGCCGAGCAGCAGCAGCGCAGCAGCCGAAACAGCAGCCTCGCGGCCACGCAGAAGGAAGTTGTGGAAGCCCATGATCAGCCGTCTCCTTGGGGTTTGCGGATCGCCCTCGTGCGGGGGGCCCGAGCATTGTGGGCGGCCGCGCGGCCCCGCAGCCATGCTCACTTTCCCGGTGCGGATGTCGCTCAGGCGACGCTCACCGGGCCGAAGCGCAGGCCGAGTCGGCGCACGCGCATCAGCAGGAAGACGCAGATGCTCAGGTTCAGCAGGTTCCAGGCGATGCCGTTGATGAAGGCGGCGCGGTACGAGCCGGTCCAGTCGAAGATCGCGCCCGACATCCAGCCGCCCAGCGCCATGCCCAGCAGCGTGGCCATCAGCACCGTGCCGACGCGCGCGCCGGCTTCCTTGGGCGTGAAGTACTCGCGCACCACCAGCGGGTAGCTGGGCACGATGCCGCCCTGGAACAGGCCGAACATCGCCGACACCAGGTACAGCGACACCACGCCGTCGGCGAACAGGAAGGCGAACAGCGCCACGCCCTGCAGCAACGAGCCCAGCAGCAGCGTGCGCAGGCCGCCGATGCGGTCGGCGATCCAGCCCGACACCAGCCGGCTGACGATGCCCATGCCGAGCATCAGCGACAGCATCTGGGCGCCGCGCGCCGGGCCGATGCCGAGGTCGCTGCAGTAGGCCACGATATGCACCTGCGGCATGGCCATCGCCACGCAGCAGGCCAGCCCGGCGATGCTGAGCAGCGTCTGCAGCGCGGCCGGGCTCATGCCCAGCGGGCGTTCCGACTGCAGCGCCGCCGCCGTGGCTGCGGCGCCGACGACAGGCGCCAGCGCCGGCGGCCGGCGCCGGTAGACCCAGGCCAGCGGCAGCATCGTCAGCACGCAGAAGATGCCGATGCCGATGTAGGTGGGCCGCCAGCCGGCGCTGGCGGTGAAGTGCGAGATCACCGGCGGCCAGAAGGCGCCGGCCACGTAGTTGCCGCTCATGCAGATGGCCATGGCGATGCCGCGGCGGCGGTCGAACCACAGCGAGGTGTCGGCGACCAGCGGCACGAAGGTGGCCGACGTGCCGAGCAGCCCGAGCAGCAGGCCCTGCGCCAGGCAGAACAGCCACAGGTTGCCGGCCAGCCCGGCGAGCACGAAGCCCGCACCCAGGCCGACCGCGCCCACCGCCACCGGCAGCATCACGCCGAAGCGGTCGGCCAGCCGGCCCATCAGGATGCCGCCGAAGCCGAAGCCGAGCATCGTCAGCGTATAGGGCAAGGACGCATCGGCGCGGTCGACGCCGAAATCGGCCTGCACCGCCGGCAGCACCACCGTCACCGCGTACATGCCGGCACCGCCGACGGTCATCAGTGCCAGCGAGGCCATCAGCCGCCACCAGGCGTAGGCCGATTCGGGTCCGGGTTCGCTGCGGGTCATGGGCTACAGGTCCTTCGCATAGCGCGCCTGCATCTGTTCCTGGCTTTCGGCGGGCGCATCGATGCCGGTCTGGTCGTTGATCATCCGGCCCATCGAGGGCAGCACCGAGCGCTCGACGCGCGCCGCGTCGGACCACAGCTTCGAGCGCATCAGCGCCTTCGCGCAGTGCAGGTAGACCTCCTCGGCCTCGACCTCGATGACCAGGCGCACGCGCGGGTCGGCCGCAAACGGCGCCAGGCGGTCGGCCTCGTCGCACAGCCGCGCGCGGCCATTGACGCGCAGCGTCTCGTCGACGCCGGGGATCAGGAACAGCAGGCCGATGCGGCCGGTGGCAACGATGTTGCCGAGCGAATCGAGCCGGTGGTTGCCCGGCGCGTCGGGGATCCACAGCCGCCGCGCATCGACGACATGCACGAAGCCGGGCACGCCACCGCGCGGCGAGGCGTCCTGCCGGCCCTGCGCATCGGCGGTCGACAGCACCACGAACGGCGACAGGGCGACGAAACGCTGCGCATGCCGGTCCAGCGCCGCCATCTGCTTGCGCAGCGCGCGCTCGCCCGGCGCCGGATAGAGCGCACGCAGGCGCTGCGGATCGTCGATCAACCTGTCTCCCGATTCTTGTGTTCGAACCATTGTGCGTCATCGCCCCGCCGGACGACCGTGATAGCCTTTCCCGATGGCCGATGCGCAACGCCGCTGCTGGACCGAAGAGCACGATGGCCAGGTGGTGCTGCACCTGGCGGGCGCATGGCGCCTGGCGACGCTGCGCGAGCAGGCCGAGCCGCTGCGCCAGACGCTGCAGCCCGCGGCCGTGCAGGGCATCGACGGCAGCGCACTCGAACACATCGACACCGCCGCGGCGCTGCAGCTGCTGGAGGCGCTGGCGGCCGCCGGCGTCGCACCGGACTCGCTGCCGCTGCAGCACTTCGACCCGCGCCACGAAAGTGTGGTCGAGGTGGTGCGCAAACGCTATGCGGAGACCGTGGTGGAGGTGCCGCGGCGGCCGCTGACGGCGCTGGGCCGCTTCGGCAAGGCCTGCGTCGACATGGGTGAACTGCTGGCGGGTCATGTCGAGTTCTTCGGCCGCACGCTGGTCGAGCTCGGCAGTCTGGCGCTGAACCCGCGGCGGCTGCGCGTGCATGAACTGTTCGCCCAGCTCGGGCAGGTCGGGGTCAACGCCATTCCGGTGGTGGCGCTGGTCACCTTCCTGATCGGCGTGGTGATGGCCTACATGCTGGGCCTGCAGGCCGAAAAATACGGCGCCAACATCTTCGTCGTCGACGGCGTGGCGCTGGGTATGGCGCGCGAGTTCTCGCCGCTGATCGTAGCCACGATCATGGCCGGCCGCTCCGGCGCCGCCTTCACCGCGCAGCTCGGCACGATGAAGCTGACCGAAGAGATCGATGCCATCCGCACGCTGGGCCTGGAGCCGGCGCAGGTGCTGGTGCTGCCGCGCGTGCTGGCGCTGGTGATCACGCTGCCGCTGCTGGTCTTCGTCGGCGACATCGCCGGCATCGCCGGCGCGGCGATGATGGCCAATGCGACGCTGGACATCAGTCCGCACGCCTTCGTCAGCCGGCTGCACGTGGCGCTGGCCCCGCGACACTATGTCATCGGCATCGCCAAGGCGCCGGTGTTCGCGCTGTTCATCGCCGTCATCGGCTGCCGCATGGGCATGTCGGTCAGCCGCGACACGCGCTCGATCGGCATCAACACCACCTCGACCGTGGTGCAGGGCATCGTCGCGGTGATCCTGCTGGATGCCATCTTCGCCGTCATCTTCCAGGAGCTGGACCTGTGAGCACGCCCGGAGACACCGTCATCGACGTGCGCGGCGTGGTCACCCGCTTCGGCAAGCAGACCGTGCACGACGGCCTGGACCTGCAGGTGCGGCGCGGCGAGCTGGTGGCGCTGATCGGCGGCAGCGGCAGCGGCAAGTCGGTGCTGCTGCGCGAGATCCTCGGCCTGCAGCGCCCGACCGAAGGCACGGTCCATCTGCTGGGCACCGACATGTGGAACGCGCCCGAGCCCGCGCTGGCGGCGACGCGCCGACGCTTCGGCATGATGTTCCAGGAGGGCGCGCTGTTCTCGTCGCTGGACGTGGCCGCCAACGTCGCCACGCCGCTGCGCGAGCACACCGACACGCCGCCGGAGCTGCTGCCGCGGCTGGTGAACCTGCGCCTGACGCTGGCCGGCCTGAGCGCCGATGTCGGCACGAAGATGCCGTCGCAGCTGTCCGGCGGCATGAAGAAGCGTGCCGCGCTGGCCCGCGCGCTGGCGCTGGAGCCGGAGGTGCTGTTCCTGGACGAGCCGACCTCCGGGCTGGACCCGATCACCGCCCGGGCCTTCGATGCGCTGATCGACTTCCTCAACCGCGACCTGGGCCTGACGGTGCTGATGGTGACGCACGACCTGGACACGCTGCTGTCGATCGCACGCCGCATCGTCGTGCTCGGCCGCGGCAAAGTGCTGGCCGACGGCAGCGCCGACGAGGTGATGGCGGTGCCGGACCCGTGGATCGAATCGTATTTCGCATCGCGCCGCAGCGTGCGGCCGGATACCATCGCAGCCAATGGAGCCTGACACCCGCTACACCGTGATCGGTGCCGTCGTGCTGGGGCTGGTGGCCGCAGCCGTGCTCGGCTTCCTGTGGCTGAGCAGCACCGGCCGCGACTCCGACTTCCGCTTCTACACCGTGTACTTCGAACACCAGTCGCTGGACGGGCTGCAGGTCGGCGCCTCGGTCAACATGCGCGGCATCGCCGTCGGCCGCGTCGAGAGCTACGAGATCGACGCGGACAACATCAACCGGGTCAAGGTGCTTCTGCGCGTCGAGCGCGAGACGCCGGTGCGGCAGAACACCAAGGCTTCGATCAGCCGCAACTTCGTCACCGGCATCGCGCGCATCAAGCTCGACACCGGCAATCCGCCCGGGCCGGAGCTGACCCAGGTGGCACATGGCGAGCGCTACCCGGTGATCGCCGAAGGCCAGTCCGGCATCGACCAGATCACCGACTCGGCCACGCGGCTGGCGGCATCGGCCGAAGGCGCGCTGGACAAGGCCAACCAGCTGATCGGCCCGGACAACCAGCAGGTCTTCGCCGAACTGCTGGTGAACCTGCGCGACCTGGCCAAGGGCCTGAACGCGCGCATGGCCACGCTGGACCGCTCGGCCGCCGGGCTGGATCAGAGCATGGCCACGTTCCGCGAATCGGCGCAGCGCATCGCGTTGTCGGCCGAGCGGCTGGCCAACAGCGCCGAGCCCCTGTCACAGCAGGCCGGTGCCACGCTGCGCGAGGCCCAGGGCGCGATGCGCGAGCTGAGCCAGGCCACGCGCTCGCTCGAGGCGAGCCTGTCGCGCACGCTGCAGACGCTGGAGACCGACGGCGCCGCGGTACTGCGACGCAGCGACGCGGCATTGGACATCGGCACGCTGGAGCTGCGCGCCACCGCCCAGGAACTGCGCAGCAGCGCCGAGCGCATCGCCCGGGCGCTCGACCGGCTGCAGGACCCGAAAGCCGCGCTGCTGGGCCCCGGCCAGCAGCAGCTCGGCCCGGGGGAGGTGCGTTGATGCGGCGCCGCACGTGGCTGGCCGGCCTGCTGCCGGCATGGTTGGCGGCCTGCAGCCTGGGCAGCGCGCCGCGCCGCGACTTCTACCTGCTGCACGACGCCGCGCCGCCGGGCGCGCCGGCCGCCGGACCGCGCATCGACAAGGTGCTGATGGTGTCGGCGATGGCCAACCCCGGCCTGTACGACAGCGACCGCATGGTCTTCAGCGCCGACGGGCGCAGCCGCTCGTACTTCCAGTTCGGCTATTGGAGCGAGCGGCCGGCGCAGTCGCTGCAGACGCTGGCCGAGGCACGGCTGGCGCAGGCCGGCCGCTTCCGCGACGTGGTCACCAGCACGTCCGGCGTGCGCGGCGACCTGCTGCTGACGCTGCGCCTGGACGAGATCTACCTCGACACGGCATCGACGCCGCAACGGGTGTCGTTGGCGGTGACGGCAGAACTGATCGACTGGGGCCAGCGCCGCCTGATCGCACGCCGGACCTTCCGGCAGTTTGCCGCCGTCGCACAGGGCGGGGCGGCCGAGTTTGCCGATGCAGCCAGCGACGCGCTGGGCCGGATGCTCGGCGAACTGGTGGACTGGACCGTGCAGAGCAGCCGCTAGCGCGGCGACGCGCCGCGCCGGCTGCAGGGGATCACGAGCCCGGCGTCTTGTTCAGCAGGCGCTGTACGCGGCGCACCATGCCGTAACCCTGCCAGGCATAGCTGGCCCACCGCAGCGCGCGCGCGGGACGCAGCAGCACGACCAGCAGCGCCGCGCCGAGCGGCCATTCGGGGTGCTGCACCAGCCAACGCGTCGCGGCACGCGCCTGGTCGGCTACGCCGAGCGGCGCGCGCAGCACCTCGACTTGCATCGCCCATTCCGTGCGCAACTGTGCGCTGCGCAGCAGCAGGCGTTCGCGCCGGCGCATCAGGTCGTCCTGGGACAGCAGGTCCATCGCGCCCTAGTCCCTCAGGCCGGCCTGGTCGCGCTACAGTTCGGCGCGCGTCGCGGCCAGCATGCCCTGGCCCCGCTGCAGGCGCCGCTTCGCCGCCAGCAACAGGCCGGCGCCGCCTCCCAGGCACAGCAGCGCCAGCACACCCAGCGCGGCCAGGCGATGGCTGTCCCACAACAGCAGCAGCACGAAGCCGGCCACCAGCACCATGCCCAAGCCGAGGAGCATCAGGCCAAGCAGCGCGCGCAGCGCCGCTTCGACGAAACGCAGCTTCTCGAACTCAAGGTCGGAAACCAGCAACTCCAGCCGGACTTCCGCGAGTTCGAGAGAGGTACGCAGCAGCCGACGCAGCGAATCGAAGAGCCCGGCACGCGAGGCGGGCATGGCGTGTGCCGGCCTCAGCGGCGACCGATCAGCAGGCCGATGATCATGCCCACACCCGCGGCGGCGGCAACGGCCTTCCACGGATGCTCGTGCACGTAGTCGTCGGCGGCATGCCCGGCGGCCTTGGCGCGGGCGACCGCATTCTCCTGCAGGTCGTGCAGGCGCAGCTTGGCCTGGTGCAGGCGCTCCTGCATGCGCACCCGCAGTTCGGCGGCACCGGCCGACGCCTGGTCGGCGGTGACCTTCAGCACCTCCTCGGCATCGGCGATGACGGTGCGCAGATCGGCCATCAGCTTCTCGCGATTGACGACGGTGGTTTCGGTCATGATCGGTTCCTCCTGACGTGGGGTGACGGCGGCATGCTAGCAGCCTGCGAATGCCGCACCGCGGCGCTCAGCCGCGACCGACGAAGGGCATCTTCGTGGCCATGACGTTCATGAACAGCACGTTGGCCGACAGCGGCAGGTTGGCCATGTGCAGCACCGAGTCGGCGACGTGGCGCACGTCCATGCGGTCCTCGGCCTTCATGCTGCCGTCGGCCTGCGGCACGCCGCCGGTCATGCGCTCGGTCATGTCGGTGGCGGCATTGCCGATGTCGATCTGGCCGACGGCGATGTCGTACTTGCGGCCGTCCAGCGAGGCCGCGCGTGTCAGCCCGCTGACCGCATGCTTGGTCGCCGTATAGGGCGCGGAATTCGGCCGCGGCGCATAGGCCGAGATCGAGCCGTTGTTGATGATGCGGCCGCCCATCGGCGACTGCGTCTTCATGATGCGGAAGGCCTGCTGGATGCCGTAGAACACGCCGCTCAGGTTGGTGTCGACCACGCCGCGCCACTGCTCGACGCTGAGGTCCTCCAGCAGCACCGGCGGCGCGCCGGTGCCGGCATTGTTGAACAGCAGGTCCAGGCGGCCGAAGCGGGCCTTGACCAGGTCGAACAGCGCGGCCACCGATTCGGGCCGCGTCATGTCGGTCGGTGCGGCCAGCGCGCGCTGGCCGATGTCGCCGAAAGGGTCGCCGGCCGCATCGATGGCCTCGCGCAAGGCGTCGAGGCGCCGTCCGGCAAAGACCACGCGCCAGCCGTCCTGCAGCAGGCGCACGGCCGAGGCCTTGCCGATGCCGCTGCCGGCCCCGGTGACGATTGCGATGCGGTTGTGCGGGTCGGCCATCCAGGGTCTCCAGTGTCGGTGGTGTAGGCGCGCAGTCTGCCATCACGCGGAGGCGATGCGGCCGCAGCGCTCCTCAGGTGCGCGCGGCAGCAGCGCCCTGCGCCCGGCGCACCAGGCCCTGCATCGCCAGCGCGTAGCCGTCGATGCCGAAGCCGACGACGATGCCCGCCGCCGCCGGCGACAGGTAGGAATGGTGGCGCACCGCCTCGCGGGCATGCACGTTGCTGATGTGCACCTCGATCATCGGCACACCGGCGCCCTTGACGGCGTCGTGCAACGCCAGGCTGGTGTGCGTGTACGCGCCGGCGTTGAACACCAGGCCCAGCAGCGTGCCGCCGCGGTGGGCGGCGCCGGCCTCGTGGATCCAGTCGATCAGCACGCCTTCGTGGTTGCTCTGGCGGAAATCGACCACGACACCGAGGGCCTGCGCAGTGGCTTCGCACAGTGCGCGCACGTCGGCCAGCGTGGTCGAACCGTAGATCGCCGGCTCGCGCGTACCGAGCAGGTTCAGGTTGGGGCCGTTGAGGACGAGGATCGTGGACATGGGCGTTCCCGGGTTTGCCGACGTGAGTATCGCCGTTGTCAGGCTGTGTTGGTTTCGCGTCAAGGTCCGGTCAGGGCCTGGCACGAACATCCGCCCCATGCGTCGTCGGCGACGCTGGCGTTTCAACATCCCGAGGAGACAACCATGGAAGACGATCTGGCGCACCGCATCGCCAGCCATCCGAAGTACCAGGAGCTCAAGGCCAAGCGCACCAGCTTCGGCTGGTGGCTCACGGCCGCGATGATGGTGGTGTACTACGGCTTCATCCTGCTGGTGGCTTTCGACAAGCCGCTGCTGGCCTCGCGCATCGGCAGTGGCGTCATGACGCTGGGCATGCCCATCGGCCTGGCCGTCATCGTGTTCACCGTCGTCATCACGGCCATCTACGTGCGCCGTGCCAACAACGAGTTCGACAAGCTGTCCGACGACGTCACGAAGGCGGTGCTGAAATGAAATCGACCACCAAGTACGCATTGCCGATCGCTGCGCTGATCGGCGCCGGCGCCGCCATCGCCGCGGGCGCCGACCTGGGCCAGGCCGAGAAGCAGGCCACCAACTGGACCGCGATCTCGATGTTCGCGATCTTCGTCGTCTTCACGCTGTTCATCACCAAGTGGGCCGCGGCCAAGACCAAGAGCGCCGCCGACTTCTACACCGCCGGCGGCGGCATCACCGGCTTCCAGAACGGCCTGGCGATCGCCGGCGACTACATGTCGGCGGCCTCGTTCCTGGGCATCTCGGCGGCGGTGATGGCCTCCGGCTTCGACGGCCTGATCTATTCGATCGGCTTCCTCGTCGGCTGGCCGGTGGTCACCTTCCTGCTGGCCGAGCGGCTGCGCAACCTGGGCAAGTTCACCTTTGCCGACGTGGCGTCGTTCCGCTTCGCGCAGACGCCGGTGCGCATCTTCGCGGCCAGCGGCACGCTGGTGGTGGTGGCCTTCTACCTGATCGCGCAGATGGTCGGTGCCGGCCAGCTGATCAAGCTGCTGTTCGGCCTGGAGTACATGTACGCGGTGGTCATCGTCGGCGTGCTGATGATGGTCTACGTGCTGTTCGGCGGCATGACCGCCACCACCTGGGTGCAGATCATCAAGGCGATCATGCTGCTGGGCGGTGCCACGTTCATGGCCTTCATGGTGATGGCGCAGTTCGGCTTCAGCCCCGAGGCGCTGTTCGCCAAGTCGGTCGAGATCAAGACCGCGCTGGCCGCCAAGGCCGGCAAGACGCCCGAGGAGGCGGCCGCAGTCGGCTTCTCGATCATGGGCCCGGGCGGCTTCGTCAAGGACCCGATCTCGGCCATCAGCTTCGGCATGGCGCTGATGTTCGGCACCGCCGGCCTGCCGCACATCCTGATGCGCTTCTTCACCGTGCCCAACGCCAAGGAAGCGCGCAAGTCGGTGCTGTGGGCCACCACCTGGATCGGCTACTTCTACATCCTGACCTTCATCATCGGCTTCGGCGCCATCGTCTTCGTGCTGACCAACCCGCAGTTCCTGGACGCCAAGGGCGCGCTGCTGGGCGGCAACAACATGGCGGCGGTGCACCTGGCCAATGCGGTGGGCGGCAACGTCTTCCTCGGCTTCATCTCCGCGGTGGCCTTCGCCACCATCCTGGCGGTGGTGGCAGGGCTGACGCTGTCCGGCGCCTCGGCCGTGTCGCACGACCTGTACGGCACCGTGATCAAGGGCGGCAAGGCCGACAGCAAGGCCGAGTTGAAGGTCTCGCGCATCACCACGGTGTGCCTGGGCATCGTCGC
>JBGAII010000071.1:0-21812 GCA_044225625.1 Rubrivivax sp. | reverse complement strand
CCCTGCGGTGCTCGGCTTCACGGCCTCGTCGCCAACTCACTTCGCGCGCTGATCGCGCGCTACGTTCAAACAGTCGCGACGAAGTCAGAAGTGGAGGCGCGCTGCGCGCGCTGGCCGTGAAACCTGCGCTCCTCGGCGTCGCATAGGCGCCCTGCCGGCGGTCCGCCCGCGGCCCCTGGCACCGCTCGTGGTTCGCGATGAATTCGGGGCCGTTGCGCCACGAACACCTCCGCGTGTCCGGCCGAGGATGGCGGGGAAGCGAATCCGGGAAGTAAAGGAGGAGCCCGGTCGCAGACCGGGCGGGGGACATGGACGGATTCGCTTCCCCGTCAGCCTCGGCTCGCGCAAACGCCTGAACGACAGGCACCAGCAAGCGATCAACGAGCGTCGGCTATGCGCCGACAGCAGCCGCCCCCCGACGCGTCTCGCGACGACCTCCCGGGCTCAGCCCTCGCGCCGCAACGCCGGGAACAACAACACGTCGCGGATGCTGGATGAGTCGGTCAACAGCATGACCAGCCGGTCCAGGCCGATGCCGCAGCCGGCAGTGGGCGGCATACCGTACTCGAGTGCACGGATGAAGTCGGCGTCGTAGTACATCGCCTCCTCGTCGCCCGCCTCCTTGTTGGCGGCTTGCGCCAGGAAGCGCTGCGCCTGGTCTTCGGCATCGTTCAGCTCGGAGAAGCCGTTGGCCACTTCGCGCCCGGCGATGAAGAGTTCGAAGCGCTCGGTGATCGTCGGGTCGGCATCCGAGGCCCGGGCCAGCGGCGACACCTCCACCGGATAGTCGACGATGAAGGTCGGCTGCCACAGCTGCTGCTCCACCACCGCCTCGAACAGGCCGAACTGCAACTCGGCCAACGTCCAGTGTGCCGGTGCCTCTTCGCCGGCGGCCAGGATGCGCTCGCGCAGCAACGCCGCGTCCTGCGTCTGCCCGGCGCTCAGACCGGCGTAGGCCACCAGCGAGTCGCCGACGCTCAGGCGCTTGAACGAAGCGTCCAGGTCGATGGTCCTGCCACCGTAAGCCAGAACCGCCGAACCGGTGGCCTGACGGGCCGCATGGCGCAGCACGCCTTCGGTGAAGTCCATCATGTCGTGATGGTTCCAGTAGGCCGCGTAGAACTCCATCATCGTGAATTCCGGGTTGTGCCGGACCGAGATGCCTTCGTTGCGGAAGCTGCGGTTGATCTCGAACACCCGCTCGAACCCACCTACCACCAGGCGCTTCAGGTACAGCTCGGGCGCGATGCGCAGGAACATGTCCTGGTCGAGCGCGTTGTGGTGCGTGACGAAGGGCTTGGCATTGGCGCCGCCCGGGATCGGGTGCAGCATCGGCGTCTCGACCTCGAGGAAACCGTGCTCGACCATGAAGTTGCGGATCGAGGCCAGCGCCTTGCTGCGTGCGACGAAGCGCGCGCGGGTGCTCTCGTCGGTGATCAGATCGACATAGCGCTGACGGTACTTCTGTTCCTGGTCGCTCATGCCGTGGAACTTGTCCGGCAGCGGCCGCAGGCTCTTGGTCAGCAGCCGCACCGACGTCGCGCGCACCGACAATTCGCCGGTCTTCGTGCGGAACAGCGTGCCCTCGCAGCCGAGGATGTCGCCCAGGTCCCAGTGCTTGAAGGCGGCCCGCGCGTCGGGCCCGACGCCGTCCTGGGTCACGTAGAGCTGGATGCGGCCGTGCGTGGGGCCGAAGGAGCCGTCCTGCAGTGTGGCAAAACAGGCCTTGCCCATCACGCGCTTGAGCATCATGCGCCCGGCCACCGACACCCGAATCGCCTGCGGCTCGAGCTCCTCGTTGGTCAGCTGCGCATAGCGCTGGTGCAGTTCGGCCGCATGATGGTGCGGCTTGAAATCGTTGGGGAAGGCCACGCCCTGGCGGCGCAGCGCCGCGAGCTTGTCGCGGCGCTCGGCGATCAACTGATTGGCGTCCGCGCTCGTCGCGGCGTCATCGGCGGGTGCTTGTGAGGTCATGGGCCTGCGCGGCAACGGGAAGGCGGCAATTCTAGGCATTCGTTCGAGGGGGGTCCGCGCGGATCCGCTCGTCCCGGCGCCGCGCGTGAGTGATAATTTTTTCAGCCCAGAAGCGGGCGGCACGAAGCCACGACGCCACCACGCGTCTCACCAACCCATCGCGGCCCACCCCGGCCTGACGCCATGCACGTTCCTCGCCCCCCCATCGTCGATCGCAAGGTGAAGTTTGCGCTGGTGGGCTGCGGCCGCATCTCGCAGAACCACATCGGCGCCATCCGCCAGCATGGCAGCGAGGCCGAGCTGGTGGCGGTGTGCGATTCCGACGAGACGGCCCTGGCGGCGGCGGTGCAGGCCACGGGCGCGCAGGGTTTCAGTTCCCTGTCCACGCTGCTCGCGGGCTCGAAGCCCGACTGCGTGGTGCTGGCGACACCGAGCGGGCTGCACCCCAAGCAGGTGATCGAAGTGGCCAATGCCGGTTTCGACGTGATGACCGAAAAGCCGATGGCCACGCGCTGGAGCGACGGCCTGGCGATGGTGCGCGCCTGCGACCAGGCCGGCGTGCGCCTCTTCGTCGTCAAGCAGAACCGCCGCAACCGCACGCTGCAGTTGCTGAAGCAGGCGCTGACCAAAGGCCGCTTCGGCCGCATCTTCATGGTCAACGTCAACGTCTTCTGGGCGCGGCCGCAGCAGTACTACGACAGCGCCGACTGGCGCGGCACCTGGGAATTCGACGGCGGCGCGTTCATGAACCAGGCGAGCCACTACGTCGATCTGCTCGATTGGCTGATCGGCCCGGTCGAGAGCGTGATGGCCTACACCGGCACGCTGGCCCGCAACATCGAGGTCGAGGACACCGGCGTGGCCGCGCTGAAGTGGCGCAATGGTGCGATGGGCTCGATCAACGTGACGATGCTCACCTGGCCGAAGAACCTCGAAGGCTCGATCACGATCCTCGGCGAAAAGGGCAGCGTGCGTGTCGGCGGCGTGGCGGTGAACGAGATCCAGCACTGGCAGTTCGCCGACAGCGACCCGATGGATTCGCAGCTCGACGAAGCCAGCTACCAGACCACGTCGGTCTATGGCTTCGGCCATCCGCTGTACTACGAAGGCGTGATCCGCTCGCTGCGTGGAGCCACGGCACCCGAGATCGACGGCCGCGAAGGCCTGAAGTCGCTGGAGCTGCTGATCGCGATGTACCTGTCGGCGCGCGACGGCAAGCGCATCAACCTGCCGCTGGCCTACTAGGAGCGGGCCGATGGCCGTCACGATCCACCCCAGCGCCATCGTCGATGACGGTGCGCAGCTCGGTGACGGCTGCCGCGTCTGGCATTTCGTGCACATCAGCGCGGGCGCGCGCATCGGCCGCGGCTGCTCCTTCGGCCAGAACGTCTATGTCGGCAACGACGTGTCGATCGGCGACAACGTGAAGATCCAGAACAACGTGTCGGTCTACGACGCCGTGACGCTCGAGGACGACGTGTTCTGCGGGCCGAGCATGGTCTTCACCAACGTCTACAACCCGCGTGCCGCGGTGGTCCGCAAGGACGAATACCGCCGTACGCGGGTGCGCCGCGGTGCGACGCTCGGTGCCAACTGCACGATCGTCTGCGGCGTGACCATCGGCCAGCATGCCTTCGTCGGTGCGGGCGCCGTGGTCAACCGCGACGTGCCCGACTTCGCGCTGATGCTCGGCGTGCCGGCGCGCCAGGCCGGCTGGATGAGCCGCTTCGGCGAACGCCTGCCGCTGCCGCCGCAGGGCAGTGGCGAGGCGGTCTGCGCCCACACCGGCGACCGTTATCGACTCGAAGGCGACGTGCTCCGGCTCGTGGCCGCAGCAGCCCCATGAACGCACCCGAAAAACCGCCCGCTCCCTTGCCCTTCTGCGACCTGCAGGCGCAGTACGCCGCGCTGCGCGACACCATCCAGCAGCGCATGCAGCGCGTGCTGGACCATGGGCAGTACATCATGGGCCCGGAAGTCAAGGAGCTGGAAACGCAACTCGCCGCCCGCGTGGGCACGCGCCATTGCGTCAGCGTGGCCAGCGGCACCGAGGCGCTGCTGATCGCGATGATGGCGCAGGGCATCGGCCCGGGCGACGAGGTCATCACCACGCCCTTCACGTTCGCCGCCACGGCCGAGACCATCGCATTGACGGGCGCGAAGCCGGTGTTCGTCGACATCGAGCCCGACACCTGCAACATCGACGCCGGCCTGGTGGCGGCGGCGGTCACGCCGCGAACCCGGGCCGTGATGCCGGTCAGCCTGTATGGCCAGGTGGCCGACATGGATGCGATCAACGCGGTCGCGCGTGCCCACGGTCTGGCGGTGATCGAGGATGCCGCGCAGAGCTTCGGCGCCACCTACAAGGGCCGGCCGAGCTGCGCCCTCAGCACCTGGGGCGCGACCAGCTTCTTTCCGAGCAAGCCGCTGGGCTGCTATGGCGACGGCGGCGCGCTGTTCACCGACGACGATGCACTGGCGCAGGCGGCGCGCGAGATCCGCGTGCACGGCCAGAGCGCGCGCTACACGCACACGCGCATCGGCGTCGGCGGCCGCCTCGACACGCTGCAGGCGGCGGTGCTGCTGGCCAAGCTCGAGCGCTTCGACTGGGAACTGCAGCGCCGGCGCGAGCTCGGGCAGCGCTACACGCAGCTGATCGCCGATCGTGGCCTCGGCGCCGAGCCGGTGGCGGTGCGCGCCGACCGCGACTGCGTCTGGGCGCAGTACACGGTGAAGGTGCCGAACCGGCCCGAGGTGCAGCGGCGGCTGCAGGCCGAAGGCATCCCCACCGCAGTGCACTATCCGAAGCCGCTGCACCTGCAGCCGGCCTATGCGCAGGGCCAGGACCCGCTGGCCTGCCCGCACAGCCGCGCCGTCGCCGAGCAGGTGCTCAGCCTGCCGATGAGCGCCGACCTGTCCTTTGCCGACCAGGAGCGCGTCGTCGCCGCGTTGGGGCGCGCACTGGCCTGATGTCGGATCGGCAGGAGCCGGATTTCGCGGCGCTGTACGACGCGCATCCGGACTATGCGGCGCGGCGCGAGGCCGGCTCGCTGGCGCAGGCGCAGATCGACATCGAGGTGCGGCAGTTCAAGCTGCCCTGGTTGCTGCAGCAACTGCCGCCAGGTGAACCGCTGGGCGACGTGATCGAGATCGGTTGTGCCACCGGCGAGCTGATCGGCAGCCTGCCCGCCGATGGCGGGCGGCGCATCGGCGTCGACATCTCGCCGCACAACGTGCAGGCCGCCCGCGAGCGCTTTGCGCGGGTGGAGTTCGTCGCCGGCGACTTCCGCACACTCGGGTTGCCGCCGGTGCGCACGGTTATCCTCAGCGACGTGCTCGAGCATGTACCGGACGACACCGACTTCCTGCGCGCCGCCGCGCGCCTGGGAGACCAGGTGCTGGTGAACCTGCCGCTGGAGGACAACTGGCTCAACCGGCAGCGGCGCTACGGCCCCGACGACGTCTCCGGCCACCTGCGCTGCTATTCGCTGGCCGACGGGCTGGCGCTGTTTGCGCAGTCCGGGCTGGAGCCCGTCGCCTACCGGCAGGTCTGGATCCATGAGACCGACGCCGAAGCGGCGCGGCGCAGGCTGCGCCGCGAGCGTCTGGGCAGCGCGTGGTCGGGCTCGCCGCCGGCACGGCTGGCCAAGCAGGCCGTGCACGGCCTGGCGGTGGCCTGGCCTGCGTTCGGTCGCCGGCTCTATGCGTCGAACCTGTTCGCAGCGCTGCGCCGGCGGCAGCGTCCGTGAGCCTGCGGCGCCAACTGCTGGCGACCTTCGCGCTGCAGGGCGCCGGTGCCGCGGCGGTGCTGCTGGCGACGCTCTGGCTCGGTGCCAGACTGGGCCCGCAGGCCCAAGGAGCGTTCAGCCATCTGAAGGCGCAGATCGAGTTCCTGGCGGCCTTCGCGATGCTCGGGTTGCCGCAGGCCTTGTTCTATTTCCTGCACGCCGGGCGGCTGGATGCGGCCCGTGCGCGGCGCTGGGCATGGGCCACGGCGCTGCTGGCGCTGCCGATCGCGGCAGCCTGCGGCATGCTCTGGCTGCAGCATCCGCCACCGCAGTGGCTGGCGCTGGCCCTGGCGGTGGGCGCCTGTGTGCTGCACGGCCAGTTGCGCACGCAGCTGCTGGCCGGCCCGCCCAGCGCCTGGTTCAACCTGGCGACGGCGTTGCCGCAAATGCTGTTGCTCGCCGGCGTGCTGCTGCTGGTGGCCGCCGGGCTGGCCGGGCCGCAGGGCTGGCTGCTGCTGTTTGCCGTGGCCTATGGTGTGGCCGCGGCCGTGGCATGGCAGCGCCTGCGCCGCCACCCGCCGCCGACCTCGGCCGCGGACCCCGCGGCGGCCGGCGATCTGCTGCACTACGGCACGGCGGCCTGGCTGACGGCGGTGTTGTCGACGGCCGCGTTGCTGGGCATGCAGCGCCTGGTGGAGCAGTGGGCCGGCTCGGCAGCGCTGGGCCGCTTCACGATGGCGGCGACCGTGGTGCAGGGGCTGCTGGCGCCGGTTGGTTATGCGGCGCCACTGCTGTTGCGCCGCTGGATGGACCGACCCGGCGGCGCTGGCGCCGTGCCGCGGCGCCTTCGGCCTGCTGTTGCGCATGGCGCTGGATGGACCGACCCGGTGGCGCCGCGGCGCGCCGTGCCGCGGTGTCTTCGGCCTGCTGCTCGCGCTGGCGCTGCTGGTGGGTGCGGTGGCCGGTGTCTGGCCCGATCTGGGCCTGGGCCCGGCCTACGACGGCGCCACGCGGGTGCTGGCGCTGCTGCTGGCCGGAGGTGCAGCCGAAGCGGCGTCGCGGCTGCTGGCGGTGCAGGCCAGCGCCGCCGGCCTGCCCTGGGTGGCGGTGCGCGCCGAGGCGGCGCGGGCGGCGGTGCTGCTGCTGGCTGCACTGTGGGCCTGGGCCGCAGGGCCACCCTGGCCGTCGCTGGCTGGCCTGGCGATCACCTGGTCGCTGGCGGCGGCCGCAGCCGCGCTGGTCTTCATCGGTCACGCACGCCAGGCGCCGGATGTGGGCGAGGGCCGGCACGCGGCGCCGCTGGCGGGACTGCGCATCGTGCTGCTGGGCCGGCCAATTCCATCCACCTGCAGCGCTGGGCGCGGGCGATCGTGCAGCGTGGCCATGCACTGGCCATCGTGTCGCAGCAACGCTGCGACACGGCCTTGCTGGCCCGCGGAGGCGCGTGTCGAATGGCTGCCGGTGGCAGGCCCGCTGGGCTACTTCGCCAACATGCTGTTCGTGCGCCGCGTGCTGTGCCGCTGGGGCGCGCAGTTACCGCATGCACACTACGCCAGTGGCTACGGCACGAGCGCCATGCTGAGCGGCTTCCAGCCGACACTGTTGTCGGTGTGGGGCAGCGACGTCTACGAATTCCCGCGCCGCGGCGCGTGGCAGGCCGCGCTGCTGCGCCGCAATCTGCGCCGGGCTACGGCGTTGGCGGCCACCAGCCACGCGATGGCCGACGAGGTGCGGCGTCTGACGCCGGAGCGTAGCCAGATCGCGATCACGCCCTTCGGCGTCGATCTCGCGCACTTTGCTCCGGCCACGGCGCGCCGCAGCGGCGCCCCCTTGACCCTGGGCATCGTCAAGACGCTGGCACCGACCTACGGCATCGACCTGCTGCTGCGCGCCTTCCAGGGGCTGCAGGCCGACCCGCAGGTGCGCGCGGCGCAGCCGGCGCTGAGCCTGCTGATCGTCGGCGACGGCGCGCAGCGCGCCGAGCTGGAAGGGCTGGCGCGGCAACTGGGCATCGCCGCGCAGTGCCGCTTCGTCGGTGCGGTGCCGCACGACCAGGTGCCGGCCTGGCTGCGCCGGCTCGACGTCTTCGTCGCCCCCAGCCGCGCCGAGAGTTTTGGCGTGGCGGTGATCGAGGCCGGTGCCTGCGGTCTGCCCGTGGTGGTCAGCGATGCCGGCGGTCTGCCCGAGGTGGTGCGTGACGGACAGACCGGCCTGGTGGTGCCGAGCGAGGACGTGCCGGCGCTGCCGACGGCGACAAGCAGCTGGTGCTGGACGAAGAACGCGCCTGCGCCTTGGCGAGCCGCAGCTTGCGTGGCTCAACCTGGGAGGTCTGCGTCGACCGCATGATGGCGTGTTGCAAGCCGCGCTGAAGGCCACGCCGAGGAGCGCAATGGAGGCCGGGCCGCATGGACATCCTGCGATCAACCGCCGCCAGTTCGCCGTGCTGGGCATGGAGTTCCGCCCTTACTACCTGGCGCGCGAATGGGTGCGCCTGGAACATCTGGTCTGATCGTCGCGGCCGACTACTCGCACGTGCGCGCCTGTCAGCCGCGAGCCGGCGATGAGCTGATCGACGGCATCCGCTACCGCTGGCTGCCGACGCCGCCGTACCACGGCAACGGCCTGGGCCGGCTGCGCAACATCTGGGCCTTCCTGCGCGCGGTGTGGACGCAGGCGCCGCGGCGCTGCAGCGCGAGTTCCGGCCCGACGTCGTCATCGCCTCCAGCACCTACCCGATGGACATCTGGGTGGCGCGGCACATCGCCCGGCCGGTCGGCGCTCGGCTGGTCTACGAGGTGCACGACCTGTGGCCGCTGTCGCCGATCGAGCTGTCGGGCATGCCGCGCTGGCACCCCTTCATCCGGCTGGTGCAGGCGGCCGAGGACGCGGCCTATCGCGACGCGGACGTGGTGGTGTCGATGCTGCCGAAAGTGCACGACTACATGGCCTCGCGCGGGCTGGACCTGCGCAAGCTGCACGTGGTGCCGAACGGCATCGCGCTGGACGACTGGCAGTCGCTGCACGAGCCGCTGCGCGACGACGTGGTGCAGGCGCTGGCCGCGGCGCGCCGCGCCGGACGCACGATCGTCGGCTATGCCGGCTCGATGGGCCTGCCCAACGCACTGGATGCGCTGCTCGACGCCGCGGCGCTGCTGCGCGGCGTGGCGCTGCAGTTCGTGCTGGTCGGCGACGGGCACGAGAAGGCGCGGCTGGAACGCCGCGTGGCTCAGGAGGGCCTGGACAACGTCAGCCTGCTGCCGCCGGTGCCGCGGGCGCAGATCCCGGCGCTGCTCGGCGCGGTGGACATTGCCTACATCGGCTGGCAGCAGGTGCCGATCTACCGCTTCGGCATCGCACCGAACAAGCTGATGGACTACATGATGGCGGGCGTGCCGGTGCTGCATTCGGTGGATGCGGGCAACGACCCGGTGGCGGAGGCCGGCTGCGGGCTGACGGTCTCGCCCGAGGCGCCGGCCGCCATTGCCGCGGGCCTGCGCCAGCTGGCCGCGCTGAGCCTGGAGGAGCGGCTGGCGATGGGTGAGCGCGGCCGCGCGTTCGTGCGTGCGCACCATGCCTACAGCGTGCTGGCGGTACGCTTCATCGAGGCGCTGCAATGAGCGCTGACCCCGAGGCCGACGCCGTGGCCGCGCGCTATGCCCGGCGCACCGCTGCCGGACGCTACAGCCCGCTGCGCCCCGACGTGTGGCAGACGCTGCAGGAGCGCCAGCGGGCGATGCTGGCGCTGTTCGCCGCCGCCGGCATCCGCGACCCGTCCGGCCTGCGCCTGCTGGAGGTGGGCTGCGGCGGCGGCGGCAACCTGCTGGAGCTGCTGCAGCTCGACTGACGAACATGTGCGGCATCGAGCTGTTGCCGGAACGCCTGGCGAAGCACGCGCACGGCTGCCGGCCGGCCTGCCGCTGATCGGCGGCGACGCGCTACCCGGGCGCCGGTGGCGGCCGGGTCGCTCGACATCGTGCTGGTGTCCACGGTCTTCTCCTCGCTGCTCGACGACGCCTACCAGCAGCGTCTGGCCGATGCGATGTGGCGCTGGCTGAAGCCCGGCGGCGCCGTGCTGTGGTACGACTTCACCGTCGACAACCCGCGCAATGCCGATGTGCGCGGCGTGCCGCTGCGGCGCGTGCGTGCGCTGTTTCCGCAGGCGTTAATGCGCCACCGCCGCGTCACGCTGGCTGGCGCGGGCGGTGTGCCCGGCTGGCCTGTACCCCCTGTTCAACCTGCTGCCCTGGCTGCGCACGCACCTGCTGGCCTGGATCAGCCCCGCAGACGCCCGCCCGCAGCGCCCGCTACATGAGCACTTCCGATCTGCCCTTCCTGCCGTTTGCGCTGCCCGAGATCGGCGAGGCCGAGATCGCCGAGGTGGTGGACACGCTGCGCTCGGGCTGGGTGACCACCGGCCCCAAGGCGCGCCGCTTCGAGGCCGCGTTCACCGAGACCCTGGGCGACGCGGGCCTGCACTCGATCGCCGTCAACTCCGCCACCGCCGGCCTGCACCTGGCGCTGGAAGCGGTGGGCGTGGGCCCGGGCGACGAGGTGATCACCACCACCCACACCTTCACCGCCACCGCCGAGGTGGCGCGCTACCTGGGCGCGGACGTGAAGCTGGTCGACATCGACCCGGCGACGATGAACATCGACCCGGCGGCGGTGGAGGCGGCGATCACGCCGCGCAGCAAGTGCATCATCCCGGTCCACTACGCCGGGCTGGCGGCCGACATGACGGCGATCCTGGGTGTGGCCCGGCGTCACGGCCTGAAGGTGGTCGAGGACGCCGCCCATGCGCTGCCCACGACCCATGGTGGCCGCCTGGTGGGCACGCTGGACAGCGACGCCACGGTGTTCAGCTTCTACGCCAACAAGACCATGACCACCGGCGAGGGCGGCATGCTGGTGACGCGCGACCCCGCGCTGGCCGAGCGGGCGCGCGTGATGCGCCTGCACGGCATGAGCCGCGACGCCTTCGACCGCTTCACGGCCAAGGTGCCGAGCTGGTACTACGAGATCGTCGCGCCGGGCTTCAAGTACAACCTGACCGACATCGCCGCCGCGCTGGGCCTGCAGCAGCTGAAGAAGGCGCAGGCCTTCCAGCAGGCGCGGCAGCGCATCGCCGAGGCCTACCACGCCGGCCTGGCCGGGCTGCCGCTGGTGCTGCCGCCGATGGCGCCGCCCGGCGAGACGCACGCCTGGCACCTGTACGCACTGCGCCTGGCCGACGATGCCCCCATCGACCGCGACACGTTGATCGAGCGCCTGTTCGCGCAGGGCATCGGCTGCAGCGTGCACTACATCCCGCTGCACCGGCAGCCGTACTGGCGCGAACGCTACGGCCTGCGTGCCGAGGACTTCCCGCACAGCGACGCGGCCTATCGGTGCATGCTCAGCCTGCCGGTCTACACGCGCATGCAGGCCGGCGACGTGCAGCGCGTGATCGCGGCGGTGCGCGGTGCGCTGGGCGCGCCGGGGGCAGCGTGAGTGGGCAAGCGGCTCTTCGACCTGCTGGCAGCGGGGCTGCTGCTGCTGCTGCTGTCGCCGCTGATGCTCGTGCTGGCAGCGTGGATCCGGCTGGATTCGCCGGGGCCGGTGTTCTTCCGGCAGGTGCGCGTGGGCCGGCACGGCGTGCCCTTTCGCATCCACAAGTTCCGCACGATGGGGGTGGACGCGCCGCAGCGCGGCAGCGCGCTGACGATGGAGCGCGACCCGCGCATCACCCGCGCCGGTGCGTGGCTGCGGCCGCGGCGGCTGGACGAGCTGCCGCAGCTGATCGACGTGCTGCAGGGCACGATGAGCCTGGTCGGCCCGCGGCCCGAGGTGCCGGAGTACGTGGCCCACTATCCGCCGGCGCTGCGCGATGCCGCGTTGTCGGTGCGGCCGGGCATCACCAGCCCAGGCGCGCTGGAGTTCCTGGACGAGGCCGCGCAGCTGGCACGGGCGGCCGACCCGCAGCGCGAGTACATCGACGCGATCCTGCCGCGCAAGGTGCAACTGGCCGCGGACTATGCGGCCCGGGCGAGCCTGGGCGGCGACCTGCGGGTGCTGGGCCGCACGCTGCGCCGGCTGCTGGCCGGCTGAGCGCACCGCGAAGCCGATGAGTGCACCAACCGCGTGGCACCGGCTGGACCTGCTGCTGGCGCGGCTGCGTCCGCACCGCGAGCCGCTGTCGCTGCTGGCCGACGGCCTGGTCATTGCGCTGTGCTGGAACATCACCTACCTGTTCCGCCTGGGTTTCGAGCGCTGGATCTCGGCGCGCCCGTCCTACGACCACTGGGTGCTGCTGGGCGTGGTCGCGGCGTACCTGGCGGCCTTCACGGCGTTCCGGGTGCCGCAGAGCATGTGGCGCTTTTCGGGCTTCGGCGAGGTCAAGCGGCTGACGTTGGCCTGCGCGCTGGCAGGTGTGGGCTGCGCCGCGGTGATCATGGGGCTGGGGCTGGCCAAGGTGCCGCGGGCGGTGCTGGCGCTGCACCCGGTGATCACGCTGATGGGCGTGTGCGTGGTGCGCATCGCCTACCGCATGCTCTACGAACACGCGCGCTCACGCATCACCGGCGGCGACGCCGAGATCCGGCGTGCCGTGGTGTTGGGCGCCGGCGCCGCGGCGCGCTGGCTGTTGGCCGGCATTCACCAGCAGGGGTGGATCGTGTTGGGCCTGCTGGACGACGACCCGGCGAAGGCGCACTCGCGCATCGCCGGTGTGCCGGTGCTGGGCGCGCTGGAACGAGTGAAGGACCCGGCGTTGCGTGCCGCCGCCACGCACCTGGTGATCGCGATGCCCTCGGCGCGCCCGGCGCAGCGGCGCCGCGCGCTGGAACTGGCCGCGTCCACCGGACTGCCCGTGCTGACCGTGCCCAGCGCTGCCGAGCTGGCCGACCCGAAACGGCAGAACCAGCGGGTGCGCGACATCGAGCCCGAGGACCTGCTGGGGCGCGAGCCGGTACAGCTGGACGAAGCCGGCATCGGCGTCACGCTGCGCGACAAGACCGTGCTGATCACCGGCGCCGGCGGCAGCATCGGCAGCGAGCTGTGCCGGCAGGTGGCGCGCTATGCGCCGGCGCGGCTGGTCTTGTACGAGCTGAGCGAGTTCAACCTGTACAGCATCGAACAGGAACTGGGCGAGGCCTTCCCGCACCTGCCGCTGGTGCGGCTGATCGGCGACGTAAAGGACCTGGCCCATCTACGCCACACCTTCGAGAAGTGGCGCCCGCAGGTGGTGTTCCATGCGGCGGCCTTCAAGCACGTGCCGCTGATGGAAGAGGAAGGCAACGCATGGGCGGCGCTGCGCAACAACACGCTGGGCACCTACCACGCCGCGCTGGCCGCGGCCGAGACGGGCGCAGAGCGCTTCGTGCTGATCAGCACCGACAAGGCGGTGAACCCGACCAACGTGATGGGTGCCACCAAGCGCGCGGCCGAGATGGTGGTGTCGCAGATGGCGGCGCAGCACCGGGGCACGCGCTTCATCGCCGTGCGCTTCGGCAACGTGCTCGGCTCCAGCGGCAGCGTGATCCCGAAGTTCAAGGAGCAGATCGAGCGCGGCGGCCCGGTGACGGTGACGCACCCGGAGATCATCCGCTACTTCATGACCATTCCCGAAGCGGCGCGTCTGGTGCTGCAGGCCGCGGCCATCGGCGAATCCGGTCAGGTGCTGGTGCTGGACATGGGCGAGCCGGTGAAGATCGTCGACCTGGCGCGCGATCTGATCCGCATGGCGGGGCACACACCAGAAGAGATTCCGATCGAGTTCACCGGGCTGCGGCCTGGGGAGAAGTTGTATGAGGAGTTGCTGGCGGATGCGGATGCGACGCTGCCGACACAGGTGCAGGGGCTGCGGGTTGCGCGGCTGACCGCCGAGCCGGCGAATCTGGAATCCCTGCTCGCGCTGGTGGCCGCCGCGACGCCGCGGGAGAACGAAGTGGTGCGCCGCGTGCTGAGCCGCGCGGTGCCGGCATACTGGCAGTCCGCGCCGCCTTCTTTGTAGCCGGTCCGGGCGGTGATCAGTGACCGCGCTCGGTCATCGGAAGCGAAGCGCCGCCCAACGCTTGGCAAGACAGGTAAGCAGGTGAGCGCGTCGGGCCAGGCGGTCGGCGATGCTGGCTGTCGAGCGGCCCGAGGCCGAAGACTGATTCTGACCGTGGCGCCGATAGCGAAGCAAAGGCAGGCGGATGAAGCTCACCGTGCCGACCATTTCGGCGACCATGCCTAGCCACCAGTCATGGGCCGGTGGGCGTGCCGGAAAGGGCAACGCTGCCGCAAGGAGCTCGCGGCGAAAGGCCATGCAGCAGCCCAGGTAGTGGTTCTTCAGCAGGTTGCGGATGAACCCCCGCCTCGATCCTCGAAGCGCAAAGTACGAAGGCGCCAGTTCACGCAGCTGCGCGTCCACCACCATGCAGTCGGAGACGGTCATCATCGCGCCACGTTCCAGTTCGGCGACATGGTGCTGCACCTTGGTGGCAAGCCACACGTCGTCCTGATCGGCAAGGAAGATGTAGGCGCCGCGTGCCTGCTTCAGCATCGACTCGACGTTGCGCGTCAGGCCCGCGTGTGGACCGGTGACGAGGCGGACGCGAGGATCACCAAGCGCACGCACGCGTTCGAGGGTGCCGTCGGTCGAGCCGTCGTCCGACACGATCACCTCGTCCACTGCCGCCGACGCCAGAATCGAGCGCAACTGCTCGACGATGAAGCTCTCGCCGTTGTACGTGGCGACGCACGCCGAAACCTTGATGGCGGCAGGCATGCCGGCCGTCTCGTCGTTGGAGAGGATGTCCATAGAGCCTTGCCGCGTCTCGCTCAGCGTGGCAGCGGTACGGCGGCGGTCCTCGCCACGGGGCTTGAGTACAAGTCCAGACATTGCCGCACCATGCGCTGTGCAGTGAAGTTCTCGATGAAGCGCTGTCGTGCCGCCGAGCCGTAGGCTGCGGCGCGAGCCGGCTCGTCGAGCAGGCTGCGCAGGGCGCCGGCCAGCCGCTCCGGGTCGGCCGGAGGCACGTTCAAGCCTGTCCTGCCGTCCTCATTGACCCAACCGACGCCTGACCCGGGAATATCGCTCGCGACGATGGGCTTGCCGGCGCGCATGGCCTCCAGCAGCACCACGCCGAAAGCTTCGGCCTTCGAGTCCGACGGCAGGCAGAAGATGTCGGCCGCCTTGAAATGGGCAGCCAGCTCCTGCGCGTCGATGCGACCGGGCAGGTAGACGCGGTTGTCCAGACCGACCGCCGCGACGCGCTGGCGCCAGGGCTCGAGCAGCGGCCCGTCGCCGCCGATCACCACGGCCACGTCCGAAGGCAACTGGGCACTGGCGTCGATCAGGTGCTGGAAGCCTTTGTAGTAGACCATCCGGCCGAGAGCAAACACCAGTCGACGCTGACCGTAGCGCAACTGGATCTGGCGTACCTGTTCCGCGGGCACCGGCGGCGGGTGCTCCTCGATGCCGATCGGCAGCACACGGATCTTGTCCCGCAGCGGGCGCAACCAGGGCGACCCGCGCCAATAGCGCTCGCTGGTGGCGATGATCATGTCTGCGCGCCTCAGCAGCCACTGTTGCAGCGGGGCATATACGCGCAGCGCCAGACGTTGCTGGATGATGTCGCTGTGCCAGTGCACGACGATGCGGGCCTTGGGGCGGCTCCACCACAGCGCGAGGTTCGCCATCGGATCCGGAAGGTGGACATGAATCAGGTCGTACTCGCGGGCGCACTGCGACAACAAGCCCGGCATGCGGGGGGACATCGATGTGGACAGCAGCTGGCCCAGCGAGGCCGCGCGCGTGACCGTGTAACCCTGCGGCCAGGACTCCACGGCGGTGAGGCGGCGGTCATGGGCGCAGAGCACATCGGTACGGCAGCCGAGCCGATTCAGGCCCTCGGTCAGCTCGAACACCACCGATTCGATGCCGCCTACGACCGGGGCGTAGAACTTGGCCAGTTGCAGTGCGCGCAGAGTCATGTCGGCCGCATCCTCTCGGCCAGATAACGTGTCGTCAGTATGGCGATCGACGCTGCCTTCCATAGCGGGGGCATCGCGAAGTGATTGCAGTTGACCAGCACGGCGCGCGCGCGCTGCTTTGCCGCGGCCCAGTCGGGCTGCGTCGACGCGCCGCCCTGCTGGAAAACGCTGATCGGGCCATCGATCCAGCGGGCGATGTCGAACACGCGGTACTGGTAGTTGTGCACCAGGTCGGCGAGCGGGCCGATGTCGGTGCGGAACGGGCGCTGCGCCAGCCATTCGCGGCTATAGATCAGCCCCTGATGATGGCAGGGGTTGCGCCAGGGCAGAAGGCGGCGTTCGCCGAAGAAGCAGCGGTTGTCGAAATCCTCGCGCGCTCGGGCGGCGCTGAACTCAAGCCGCACGCGACCGTACAGCACGGCGGCGGTTTCCGCGCGCTCGGCGATTAGGCTGGCCACGTGAGGGCCCGCCAACGCGTCTCCGCAGCCCAGGAACATCACATAGCGGCCGCGTGCGGCCGCAACGCTGATGTTGAAGGCATCGTAAATGCCCGCATCGGCGCCAAAGAGCAATTGCATCGTGCCCGCGGGCGCGGCATCGGCGTGCGCGCGCAGCGCGGGTGCCAGGTGCTGGCCTGCGCTCTTGACCACGACCTCCACACCGCCACCATGCTGGGCCAGTACCGAGTCGAGCGTCGACAGCAATGGCTGCCAGTCTTCGCCGGGCCCCACGGCAATGCACACGCTCAGCAGCGGTTCGACATTCATGAAGGATTGCCTGTCCGCGGTATCAGGAGAACAGCTTGCCGAGCATGAGTGCCGTGGGCAGCAGCATCTCGCCATTCTCGGATGTGGCGTAGGCCAGAACCTTGTAGCAGAGCAGCAGGTTCAGCACGAGCAACAACAGCGTGCGGGAACGCGAAGCGAACATCCGGTAGATCAACAGGCCGGGCAGCACCGAGTGGATGAGCAGCGTGCCGCGCAGCGAAGCGAGCGGGATCGGCAGCAGGAGCACCTGGATGATCATGGTGTACCACGGCGCGGCGATCCACGGCCGCAGGGCAGGCCCGGGCCGCCCGCGGCACGCGAGCAGCGCCACAGCTGAGGCGAGCGCCAGCAGCAGCATGGTGCGCAATGACACCAGGCTCTCCGCGTCGAACATGTTGGCGTCCTGGGCGTAGTAGCTCAGCTTCTCGCCGATGGCCGCCGGGACCAGATCCAACGACACCAGCAGGTCAAAGAAGAAGACCCGCAGGATCAGCGCGAGGGCGATGATGGCGAACCACCCAACACGCCCGCGCCTGACCAGCAGGAACAGCAGGTAGAAGGGAATCGCGGTCAGGTGAAACGCGCTCGCCAGTGCCACGAACGTGGCCTTGGCCAACGGCCGGTGGGCGGTGAACGCGTAGAGAAGGATCACGGCCGACAGGAACTGCCTCGACAGCTGCGTCGCGTAGTAGAGGTTGAGCATCAGCAGGCAGGTGCCGACGAGCACCGGTGCCGGCAGCGGCGGCCTGCCGTAGAAGCCGTGTTCCACCCAGAAGAGAAAGATCATCGCGCTGGTGAGTGCCAGGCAGAACATCAGGCCGTTGGGCGAGAGCTTCGGCAGCACCCACGACCACAGCAGCAGCAAGGTCGGCAGGCCGACTTCGAGACCATCCGCGAACACGGTCAATGCGCTGTAGTCGCCGGCGGCCAGGTCTCGATACAGCTCGTAGTAGATCTCGATGTCGTTGGCGTCCTCGGCATGCAAGGGGCGCGAGCCCGCCAGCAGCGCAGCCGACAGCACCATCGTCAGGCCCAGCACTTGGCGCACCGGGGCCGATGTAGCCGTAGGCAGGTTGATCAGCAGAAAGGCTGCGCCCGCCAGCGCGGCGAGCGGCGACACGGCGAGTAGCGCGATGGCGGCAAGGCTGCCGATCATTGCGGCGCGAATCGGGTCCACGCCGGTGGAACGACCGACGGTCGACTCGCCGAGCAACGCAGGACCAGCCACGGCGTCAATAGCTGCGGAAGTTCAATCGATGCCACTTCCACAGCTGCTGGCGGGCGCCGCCGACGCTGCGGCGCAGCCAATCGTGCCAGCGCGGCGGCTGCGCCTGAGGCCGCAGCGTGAACCCCGCCTGCGCCAGACGATCTGCCGCCGCGCGCAACTGCCGGACATAGGGCTCGTACACATGACGGAGCAACGGCCGGGGCAACGGATAGATCGGCGACAGGTCGACGCGGCGTGCCGGAAGGATGCGCAGGCCGTGGAAGTGAAAGAAGACAGCTCGCGCCAGCGGAAAGCGGGTCGCGTTCCATGGCGCGAGCGCCAGATCCTGCTGCTGGAGCACGTGGACCAGCCCGGCAAAGCGCTGCGGCCAGTCATCCAGGTACTTCTGATCGCCGAACTTTCCGTCTTCGGCGCGGCCGTAGCACCACTCGATGCAGCGCTCCTCCCACCATTTGCGCACCGGCTCCGATGGCCCGCGCACGAAGGTCATGAACTGCACGCAATACTGGCCGTAGTCCACCGACTGGTCGAACTCCGGCGCGTAGGCGTGGTCCGTGATCAGCACCGCGGCGCCCGAGGCCTCCAGCTCGCTGAAGACGGGCTGTGGGCTCTTCATCAGCCACAGGTCGGCGTCGACATAGGTCACCCGCGTCACCGAGGCGTCGGCTTCGAAGACGAAGCGCGGTGCGAAGGGCGTCAGCGTCCAGCAGTACTCGCCTTTGCTGCGCGTCGGCTTCACGGCCTGCAACTCGGGAGTCTCCACCTGCGACAGACGGATCAGCGTCACGTCGGGAAGTGCCAGCTTCGCGAGCACGTCGTGCGTCGGCTCGTCCACGCACAGTATCCACAGACGGTGTGCTCCCGCATGGCGCTGAAGCGATGCGTGCAGCGCCAGCCCTTGCGGCAGGAACAGGCTGTCGAAGAGCGTGACGTAGTGTTCCATCAGCGCCACGCGTTGATCGCGTCGACGACGTGGGCGATCGCCTCGTCGTCGAGCTGTGGATGGCAGGGGATCGACAGGCACTGTGCAGCGTGCGCCTCGGTATGCGGCAGTCCCTGCGGATCCCGACACAGATCGACGAAGGGCTGCTGGTGGTGCATCGGCACGGGGTAGTGGATCAGCGTCTGCACGCCGCGCGCTGCCAGGTGCTGCTGCAATGCCGCTCGGTCGTCGGCGAGCAGTGCGTACAGGTGGTGGACATGCGCGCCGTCCTCCTGTGCAGGCTTCAGCAGGCGCACGCGCGGATTGCGGATCCCGGCATCGTACTGGCGCGCCACCGCGCGCCGCCGGGCCGTGAAGCCCTCCAGCCATTCCAAGCGCACGGTGAGCAGCGCCGCCTGCAACTCATCGAGGCGACTGTTCATGCCGAGCTCGGGGTGCACGTAACGCTCGCTCTGTCCGTAGTTTCGCAGCCGCGCGACGCGTGCGGCGAGCGCATCGTCGTTGCAGACCAGCGCGCCGCCGTCGCCGATGGCGCCCAGGTTCTTCGTGGGGTAGAAGCTGTAGGCTCCGGCGACACCGAAACTTCCCGCGACGGCGCCGCGCCAGCACGCCAGATGCGACTGTGCGCAGTCCTCGATCAACTGCAGGCCGTTCTCCGCAGTCAGCGCCGTCCACGCGTCCATGTCGCGCACCTGGCCATACAAGTGCACGAGCAGCACCGCGCGCGTGCGCGGCCCGATGCAGCGGCGGACGCTGTCGGGCGACAGCAGCGCGGTGCCCGGATCGATGTCTGCCAGCACGGGGTGCGCGCCGGCACGGACGATGGCGAGCACGGTTGCGACGGCGGTCATCGGTGTGGTGATGACTTCGTCGCCGGGGCCGATGTCGAGGGCACGCAGTGCCAGTTCGATGGCATCCAGGCCATTGCCCACGCCGAGGCAGTGGGCTGTGCCACAGGCCCGTGCCCAGGTCTGTTCGAAGGCCTTCAGTTCCTGACCCAGGATGTACCAGCCCGAGGCGAAGACCCGCGCCGCTGCGGCCGCCATGGCCTCGCGCAGCGCCGCTGGTTCGGCCTTGAAGTCGTTCATCAGGATCATGCCGCGGCGTCCCAGTAGTGGCCCGAATGCGCCTTGTAGAAGTCGATCGTGCGTCGCAGCCCCTCCTGCAGCCCGACCTGCGGCTGCCAGCCGAGCTCGGCCTCGATCAGTCCGTAGTCGCTGTAGTAGTCGCCGATGTCGATCGCCTTGCGTTCGGGAGGGAAGGGGACGATCTCATAGCGGCCGGGTTCGATCCCGATCATCATGGCCGCCAAGTCTGCCAGGGACACGACCTCGCGGCTTCCGAGGTTGTAGACGCGGCCCACCGCGCGGTCGTCGACCGCCGCGCGCAACAGGGCATCGACCGCGTCGTCAACGTAGTTGAAGTCGCGAAGCTGCCGCCCGTCACCGAAGACCTTGATGGGCTGGCCCTCCAGGAGCTGACGGATCCATATGCCCAGGAAGGTCTGGCGCGCGTCCTTGACGCGCATGCCGGGCCCGTAGGTGTTGGTCAGGCGGAGTGCGCTTGAGCGGATGCCGTGCACTTGGCTGTACAGCAGGTGGTAGCCCTCGCCAGCGAGCTTGTTGATGCCGTTCACGTCAACCGGCCGGATCGGGTGTTTCTCGTCCACCGGCAGATAGTCAGGCCGGCCGTAGAGCTGGCGCGTGCTGGCGAACACGACGCGCACGCGGGGGCTGGCCCGCCGACAGGCCTCGAGGATCGACAGCTGTGCCGCAGCGTTGATCTCCAGATCGGTCTGCGGGTCGGTCATCGAGTCGAGGTGGCTGGTCTGCCCGGCCAAATTAAAGAGCACGGTCTTGCCGCGCAGCAGGTACTCGATGGCGAAGCGATCACGGACATCGCAGATGTTGACGGTGACCTGGTCTCGCAGGTCGTGCAGGTTGTGCAGGTTGCCGCCGTACTGCGGGATCAGGCTGTCGCAGACCGTGACCTCGGCGCCCAGTCCGACCAGCCTGCGCGCCAGGTTGGACCCTATGAATCCGGCGCCACCGGTGATGAGCACGCGCGAACCGGCGTAGGCCTGATGCAGCGGCAGTGGCGTCACAGCACTCTCCTGAAGGCGCTGATCACCTTGTTCTTGGCAAGGCGCAAATAGCCCTGCGTGGTACGGCTGTGCACGGCGGCCAGCGTCGCGTCGAAAAGGGGGTTGGCACGCTGCGCCTGGCCCCGCCGCGCCAGTTCGGCGGCAAAAGCCAGCTGGTCCTGGATCAGCGCAAAGCAGATGCCCAGCAACAGGTCACGTTCGCTCGGCGGGCCGTCCTCGAGCCGGTTCAGGTACGAGATCTCGCACCAGCCGGGCGAGGTCTTGTAGAACGATTCAGGATGCTTGCGTTGCAGCGCAGAAAGGTGCGGCAGGTTGAGCACACCGATACGCTGAGAGCCCTTGACCGTCATGCCGCTGACCCAGAAGGGCATGGTGTCCATGTACGCCATCAACCGATGCAGCTTGTCCTCGCCGCGGTAGGCGTCGATGATGCCGGGCTCGAAATCGGCGGCCAACACGCGCGCCTGCACCTCTCGCGGCAGCGATGTGAAGAGCCGCAGGTCCGTGCCCTGCGAATCGGTCTTGAACCAATCGATGTAGTCCAATCCGGTTTCCTGCAGCACATAGGGCAGATCAACCGCGGGCAGGCTGACGGTTCGTTCTACCTCGAACAGGGGGTTGAAAGCCCAGGGGCGCAGCGCTTCGGTATCGACCGGCAGCGCGCTCGAGCAATGCGGCGATCGTGTGAGGTGGAAGTCCGCCGCTTCTGTGCGCTGTGGCGCCAGCAGCCGATTGAACAGGTGCAGCTTGCGCCAGCGCGGGTCGACCGTGTCGGCACTGAAGTCGCGCGCATCGGCGTCGAAGGCGATGCCGATGCTGTGGCGCGCCAGCCAGCGCCACCGTTGGTGCAATTGGCCGGAGGCACCGATGTCCAACAGCACAGGCGGTTGAGTCTGAAAGCAGTCCGCCTGCAGGATGCGTGTGATGAGGGTCTTCATCGAGGATGCGTGTTCTTGAAGATGAATCCCTTGAACTCGGCATCGATGGTCTGCAACGCCGGAAAGGGCAAGCTCGAGTGTTCGGAGATCATCTCGAAGCCGGTCGGGATGTGCTTCAGCAGACGCTCGCGCGACAGCGACCAGACGGGGTAGCTGGCCGGATAGATCGAGTC
>JBGAII010000070.1:0-22715 GCA_044225625.1 Rubrivivax sp. | reverse complement strand
GTCAACCTGGATGCTTGTTCGGTCTTCGCTTATCACGGGGACGACATGCGCAAGGCGTTCATGGATGTCGGTGCAACAGCACTAATCGGCTGGGACGCAGACGTGTCGATGCGAGACGGCCGAGATTCGAGTCTGTACCTCTTCGACCGCCTTCTCTCGGCCAATTCCTATGCGCCATACATGGTGCAACCTGGAAATCGCCCGTTCTCTGTTGCAGAGGTCTTCGCAGACATGCAAGGACGACAGCGCGTTGTGCCTGCCGGCACGCCACCGCAGACGCTTGCGCAGAGCCCGTTCAACCGTGCGACGTTGCGCCGGCAGGTCGCCAGCGGGTACGAGAATCTTGCGCTTGTGCCATCGATCACGGGGCTATACGTCGAAAACCGCTTCGACCGACTGACCCTGACGGGCAACTTCGGAGCGGGACCCGGCAAAGGCGGTGGCACGCGTGAAGTGACTTTGGGTGGGGCCACATTGAGCGTGGACAGCTGGAGCCCGACATCCATAGTGCTGCGCGACGTGCCGCGCTCGGGCTCAGGCTCCAACGGGGAACTTATCGTCAAGGTCGACGGTGCGAAAAGCAACCCGGCCTGGGTCAGCCAATGGAATGGGCTGGTTGTGAAGAACTACCAGGGCGAGTATGCCCAAGGCAAGGGCGATGGCACGGCGGTCAGTGTGGTCGAATGCACATTCAATCTGCGCGGTTCGGCCAGCAACTTCCGCAGCGAACTCAATGGCGAAGCGAACCTATTTGCAACGACCGACGACGCTGTGCTCCAGGACAGCGGCACTTGCAGCTGGGATGCTTATGGCACCTACTTTGGCAGCGACTACTCGCTCACCTACTCGGTCGCCGGCTCCAAGGATCTTCCATGGGCCACGATCGCGCAGCGCGCCAACCCCGATGCACTGCAGCGCTATGCGTACGTCACAGCGCTCATCAGCGGTGGCAACCTTCAGATAGACCTGATTGCCAGGATCCGTCCCGGTGACGGCGGTGGCATTGTGCATACCTACGCGTATCGATCTGGGCAGACCGGCAGCGCGGTCGTTCCGGTCCATTCGTCAGGCTATCTGTACGGCACCTATTTCGGTGCTGATGATGCGATTCTCGCGGCCAGTAATCAGCAGACGCTCAACTTCGTCACATTGAGCGGAGCCGCCGCCATGCAATCTGGCGGACCCGAACCATGCACGCTGAAGATGGCCTGCACGCCGACACCGGCCATTCGCAGCGCGGCTGAACGCTTCTCTGCTGGCAAGAGGGCTGAACCGGGCTGTGAGCCGATACTGCCAGTGTTCCGCGGAAACTCGATCGCAAACGCCAGGTCGCTGGGATTTGGTCAAGGCACTGCCTCGCACGTGCGCTTCTGCCTGGAAGGTGCCACTATGTCCATAGCCATACGGTCCCGGAGGGAACCACCGGCAGTTTGTGCGACTCGGCCGCGGTGGCCGACGACTGCACAGCGGACGGGTCACTGATGCAAGAGGCGCGGTTTCGCTGACACCGGCTGAGATTGGCTGATTGGTGTGTTCTGAAGTGGAGCGCTTGTTCGCGTACATCTGCACGTCACGCACTGGCGAAGCGGGTCAATAGGTTGGTCACCTGGACGGCCAACTTTGACCCCAACGCTGCGGTCCCAGCCCACTCCGCGGCCGGACCTCCTGGAAGCGGTCATCGTCCCACCGATTCACCATCGCCACCAGCGCCACCGACCCCTGCCCGCATCTTCTCCATGATGTGATGGCGGTGCACCTCACGGTGACTTCGCTGATGCCCAGTCGGTCGGCGGTCTGCTTGTTGCGCAGGCCCTGGCCCTGCAGCATCAGCGCCAGCTCGCGCGGGGTGAGCGTGGCGTGGCGTTCGCGCACGGCGGCCACGTCTTCGCGCTGCTGCACGGCCTGGCGGTCCTTCTCCAGGCCTTGGTGGATGGCGGCCAGCAGGTCCGCATCGGCAAAGGGCTTGGGCAGGAACTCCACCGCGCCGGCCTTGATGGCACGCACCGTCATCGGGATGTCGCCATGCCCGGTGATGAAGACGATGGGCGGCGCGCGGTCCCACGCGGCCATGGCCTGCGCGCGGTCCCAGCCCGGTCATGCCGGGCATGCGCACGTCCAGCACGGCGCAGGCCCGGCTGGGCAGCGGCTGGCGGCAGCGTTCGGCAAACTCGGCGGCGGAGGCAAAGGTCAGCGCGCCGAGGCCGGCGGATCGGATCAGGCTGGACAATGCCTCGCGCACCGAGAGGTCATCGTCCACCACGAACACCGTGGCACCTTCGGTGGCCGCCGTCATGCCGCCTCGCACGGCAGCGTGAAGCTGAACACCGCGCCCGCGGGTTGGTCGCCCCAGGCGCCCGGCGTGGCCCACAGGCGCCCGCCATGCGCTTCCACGATCGACCGGCTGATGGCCAGGCCCATGCCCATGCCGCCGGGCTTGGTGGTGTGGAAGGTCGGAACACCTTGTCCACGTCCTGCGGGGCCAGGCCGATGCCGCTGTCGCGCACGTCCACGCGAGCACGGCGTCGTGGCCGTCGGGGCCTTGTGGCGGCCAGCGTCACCTCCACCCAGCGCGCGCCGCCGGTGCGGGCCCCGATGGCCTCCATCGCGTTCATCAGCAGGTTCAGCACGATCTGCTGCACCTGCACCCGGTCGGCCCGCACTTCGGGCAGGCCGCGCGGCGGCTCGTACAGCAGCGCAATGCGGGCGGTTTACGCTTCCATGCGGACGAGGTCGAGCACCTCGTCCACCACTGGTCCGCGCGCAGCGGCTCGCGCTGCAGCTCGCCCTGGCGGCGCAGCCGGCGCACGCGCGCCACCACCTCGCCGGCGCGGTTGGCGTCGCGCACGATGCGCTGCACAATGGCCCGCCGCGCCTCGGGCCGGCGGCACCGGCGGTCCATCCAGCGCTCGGCGGCCTGACCGTTGGCGACGATGGCCGCCAGCGGCTGGTTCACCTCGTGCGCGATGGACACTGACCAGCTCGCCCAGCAATGGTGCGCATTGTCACCCGCGCCAGCTCGTTGCGGGCGCGGGCCAGCACCTCCTCGGCAAGGCGGCGCTCGGTCACGACCTCGGCCACCACGACGATGAACGGCGGCTCGCCTTTCGTCACGGTCTGCGGCCACGCAGGCCACGCGGGCTACCAGCGCGCCCTGCCGGTGCTGGAAGCGGCGCTGCACATGCACCTCGCGCCTCTGCTCCAGCACGCCGACCAGCCCGCCTGCGCGGCGGGCGCGGTCTTCCACCGGGGTGATGCGCATCAGGGTCATCCGGCGCAGCTCGCTTTCGGTGTAGCCCAGCATGGCCTGCAGCGCGGGGTTGGCCGACAGGATGCGGCCCTGGTCATCGGCCAGCGCAATGCCCACCGGCGAGTGCTGGAACATGGCCTGCCAGCGCAGCTGCGATGCCTGCAGTGCGCGGCGGCTGTCGATCAGTTCATGCGTCAGCTGCGTCAGGTCCGCGCTGTGCGACGCCAGCTCGCGGCGCAGCGCATCGCGGGCCAGCTTCATGGTCGTGAGGTTGCGCGCGCCGCGCAGCTCCTGCGCGGAGAAGGGCTTAGTCACGTAGTCCTGCACGCGCGCATCCAGCAGGCGCGTGCGCAGCACGGGGTCGTCCTTGGCGGAGACCACCAGCACCGGCACGTCGGCCAGCGCGGGCTCGGCACGCATGGCTTGCACCAACTGGTCGCCACCCAGGCGCGGCATCATCAAGTCGGTGACCACCAGGTCGGGCGCGGCGCCGCCACATCGCCGGCGTGGGCTTTCTCCTTGTCGGCCACGGCCAGCACGCGGTGCTCGGCGGCCAGGGCGTCGGCGATGAAGCGGCGCATCTGCGCGTTGTCTTCCACCACCAGCACGGTGCCGGGGCGGCGCAGGTCGGGGGTAGGGGTGCTGGCCGCGGATGCATCGGTGGGCGGTGACGCATCGGCCGCATCCGCCAACTCCGCCAGCGCGCCTTGCAGGTGGCGCGTGGCGCTGGCGTCGGGTGCGGCTCCTTCGATCACCACGCTGCCGGCGGGCGCGGCCAGCGGCAGCTCCACCTGGAACATCGCGCCGCCGCCGGGCGCACTGGCCACGCCGATGGTGCCGCCATGCAGCTCGACGAATTCCTTGGCGATGGCCAGGCCCAGGCCCGTGCCGCCGAATTCGCGCGTGGTACGCGCATCTGGCGGCGCTCTCGAACACCGCGCGCCGCAGCTCGGGCGGTATGCCGGGCCCGGAATCCCGCACCACCAACAGCGCGCGCGTGCCTTCGGCCGCGGCCTGCAGCTCGCAGCGGATGCGCCCGCCGGCGGCGTGAACTTGAACGCGTTGGACAGCAGGTTCAGCAGCACGCGCTCGAACTTGTCGGGGTCGACTTCGGCCTGCAGCCGCGGCGGCGCCGACACCACGTAGGCCAGCGCACGCGGCGCCGCCAGCACGCGGAACTGCTCGGCCACCAGCCGGAAGCGCGCCGCCAGGTCGATGCGGGCGTGGCTCAGCGACAACTGGCGCGCATCGTGCCGGGCCAGGTCCAGCAGGTCGTTCACGTGCTTCAACAGCGTGGCCGCATTGCGCTGGATGACGCGCACGCTCTCGCGCTGGGCCTCACTCAGGCGGCTGCCCTCGGCCAGCAACTGCTCCGCGGGCCCGAGGATCAGCGCCAGCGGCGTGCGCAGCTCGTGGCTCACGTTGGCGAACAGGTCGCTCTTGAGCTGATCCAGCTGGCGGATGCGGTCGAGCAGGGTCTGCAGCTCGGCGTTCTTCCGCGCCACCTCGGCCTCGGCGCGCTTCTTCTCGGAGATGTTGCGCCCTTCGGCGAGCAGGAACACGACCCGGCCCTGCGCGTCCTTCACCGGCAGCAGCGAGAAGTCGACCACGATGGTCTCCTCGCCGGCGGCGCGGCCGTAGACCTCGGTGTCGCAGCGGATGAATTCGCCGGCCTGCGCGCGCCGCACGTAGTCGCGCTGGGCCTCGGTCACCTCCCGGGAGACCTGGAACCAGCGCGCCTCCCAGAAGGGCTTGCCGCGGATGTCCTCCATGCGCAGGCCCGCGCCTTCCAGCGCGGCACGGTTGATCTCCAGCGTCATGCCATCGGCATCGAGCAGGCCAACGAACTGGTACATGCTGTCCAGCACGATGCGCGCGAGCTTTTCGCGTTGCGCCTGGATCGAATCCGCGTGGCGCAGCGCCACCGAACCCACCTGGACCGGCGCGGTCTGCGCAGAAATCTGCGCCGGGAGCGCCCGACACGCTCACTGGACTACCCTGCGCACTGCGTGCTCCGGGATGAGCGCTTGGGAACGGCCCGACACGCTCATGCGCGATGCGCCGGGCCGGCGCGGCGAACGTCCACCTCGGCCGACCATTGCTCACCCACCGAGAAGCGGGCCGAGAGGCGGGCGCCGGGCGCCAAGGGCCAGGCGGCCGTGAGGCCGCCGGAGATGATCAGGTCGCCCGGCTCCAGCCGGCGGTCCGTGGCGGCCAGTTCCCTGGCCAGCCGTGCCACGGCATCGAGCGGATGGCCATCCGCGTCGGCTCCCACGCCGCGGCCGAGCGCCTGGTGGCCGTCGGATATTTCCACGCGCACGGTGTGGAGTTGCATCAGGTCGGCCAGTTCGAGCGGCGGGCCGACCACGACCTGCCCCGTCGAGGAGTGGTCTGCCGTGTTCTGTTCGAGGGTGAAGCGGTAGCCGGTCCAGGTGGAGTGCACGACCTCCAGGCAGGCGAGCGCCTGCAACACGGCCGCTGCCACCGTGTGCCGATGAACGGGGGCCGATCGCGCGTCGATGGCCGCGTGCAGGCGCAGGCCGATCTCCGGTTCGACACGGGGCTGCGTGAACCGCTGCGACACGCACCCGCCGGGCGCGAGCAGCATCGCATCCGTCAGCGGGCCGAAATTGGGGCTTGCAATGCCCATCTGGCGCCGCATCACCGCCGAGGTGTACCCCAGCTTCCAACCGATGGCGCGCTCGCCGGCGGCAAGCCGCAGGGCGGTCAGCTCACGCTGGATGGCATAGGCCGTGGCGAGATCGGGCGAACCGAGCGTCGCATCCGCGTCCAGGGTTCGCCCGTCGCAGCGCGCGGCCCAGAGGGTGCGGGCCAACTGGGCCGGTGTGGGCGTCGGGACCATGGGGCGCCATGGGCGATGGTGCGCGCTGGCTTCCGGCGGTGCCGGTCAGCGCCCCAGGTCCTTGGCCGACACGCCGCCGATGCCCCAGTTCTCCTTGGGCATTTCGTGGATCCACACGCGGATGGTTTCCACCTTGGCGCCGGTGGCCTCCTGCAGCGCCGTGGTCACCTTCTCGATCACGGCTTTCTTCTGCTCGGGCGTGCGGCCTTCCAGTAGGTAGATCTGGGCGAATGGCATGGTTCGGTCCCCTCAAGCTAGGTGGGTCAGACAAAACGCAGCGACACCTGCCCCATGCCCTGCACACGCAGGCTCACATGGTCGCCCGCCTGCACCGCCACCGCCTCGGTGACGCCGCCGGACATGATCAGCGTGCCGGCGGGAATGGCCTGGCCGCGCGCGCCCAGGTGGTTGGCCAGCATGGCCACCGCCGCGGCCGGGTGGCCCAGCACCGCGGCGCCGGCGCCCAGCGCGACGATCTGGCCGTTCTTCTCCAACACGACGCCGGTGGTGCGCAGGTCCACCCGGTCGGCTGGCACGGCCTGGCCGCCCACCACGAAACGCGCGGCCGAGGTGTTGTCGGCGACCACGCTCTTCAGGTCGAACTTGAAGTCACGGTAGCGGCTGTCGATCACCTCGATGCCGGGCAGCACGAAATCCGTCGCGGCCAGCACGCTGGCGATGTGGCAGCCGGGGCCGCGCAGCTCGCGCCGGGTGACGAAGCAGATCTCCGGCTCCACCTTGGGGTGGATCAGTTCCCTGGCCTTGACCTCGCCGCCCTCGGGCACGGCAAAGCTGTCCACCAGAAAGCCGAAGCAGGGCACGTCCACGCCCATCTGCTTCATCTTGGCGTGGGAGGTCAGGCCGCATTTCAGGCCGGCCAGCTTGTCGCCCCGCTTCAACTTGCGCGCCAGGATGGCGGCCTGGATGGCGTAGGCGTCATCCCAGTCCATCGCGGGGTGATCGTCGGTGATCTTGGTGGTGTCGCGCGCTTCGAGCTGGCAGTCCTCCAGCTGGGCGGCCAGGGCCTCGACGACATCGGGGGTGAGTTTCATGCGGCGGCTTTCTGTTGGGCTGGCTGGCGCTCGCGCAGCTGCATGAGCGCGGTGTCTTCGATCATGTCGGTCAGGCCGGACTTGATCTTCTTCATCGTGGCTGTCCTTGGTTCGTGAGGGTCAGGCGTGCTTGCCGGCCGTCCAGCCGGACGGTGCGAGGTGTTGGTTGGCCAGGTGCAGCGGCTCGGGCTCCAGCGTGGTGGCCATCGAGTCGTTCCAGCGGTTGAAGAAGCCGAACAGCGCCACCACACCGAGAATTTCCACCACCTGCCCCTCGCTCCAGTGCGCGCGCAGGGCAGTGAACAACTCGTCGCTCACCTCGTTGGGCTGGCTCGCGGCGGCAAAGGCAAAGTCGATGGCCACGCGTTCGGCCTCGCTGTACAGCGGGCTCTCGCGGTACTGCGGCAGGGCGGCCAGCTTGTCGGCCGACACGCCGTGGCGCATGGCGCTGGTGCCGGTGTGCGCGCGGCAGTACAGGCAGCCCGCGGCCATGCTGGCGGTGTGTCCGAGCAGGCGCTTCAGGCCCAGGTCGACCTCGCCCTTGGGGTCGTACACGCCACGCGACAGCGCGATCAGGCCGCGGGCCAGGGCGGGCCTGCGCGCCATCGTCAACAGGCTGTTGGGCACGAAGCCCAGCGTGCGCTCGAAGAACGCGAAGTCGTCGTCCAGCTCGGGCATCGCGTCACGGGCAAGGGGTTGCAGACGTGCCATGGGGGCTCCTTCCAGTTGCGGTTAGATGAGCGAGCGCACCACGCCGCCCTCGACCTTGAGCACGGCGCCATCGGTGGCCGCGGGCAGCTGCCCGCGGATGCGGGCGCTGGCCCCGCTGACCAGCGCGCGTCTGCCGTGCAGCTGCAGGTCCATGTCAGGTGAAGCGCACCGAGCAGCCGCCGATGCCACCGATGGTGACGCGCAGGCTGTCGCCGGCCTTCACCGGCACCATGATCGCGAGCGAGCCCGACAGGATCACCTCGCCGGCCTTGAGCGGAATGCCGCGCGTGCCCAGCGTGTTGGCGAGCCACGCCACCGCGTTGACCGGCGCGCCCAGCGCGGCCGCGCCGGCGCCGGTGGCGACGATCTCGCCGTTCTTCTCCAGGATCATTCCGCAGGTGTTCAAGTCCACGCCGCGCGGATCGACCAGCTTGTCGCCCAGCACGAAGACGCCGCAGCTGGCGTTGTCGGCCACGGTGTCCTGGATCTTGATCTTCCAGTCCTTGATGCGCGAGTCGACGATCTCGAAGCAGGCCATCACGCCCTCGGTGGCGGCCAGCACGTCGGCGCCGGTGACGCCGGGACCGATCAGGTCCTTCTTCAGCACGAAGGCGATCTCGCCCTCGGCCTTGGGCTGGATCAGCGTGTTCGCCGGGATGGCCTCGCCCTCGTTGTAGACCATGCCGTCGGTCAGCATGCCGAAATCGGGCTGGTAGACGCCCAGCATGTTCATCACCGCGGCCGAGGTCACGCCGATCTTCTTGCCGATGATGCGTTCGCCGGCGTCGATGCGCCGCGTGTTCAGGCGCTGCTGGATGCGGTAGGCATCGTCGATCGTGATGTCGGCATGGCGGCTGGTGAGCGGCTCCACCACGTGGCGGCCCTTGAGCGCGTCGTACAGCTCGTCGCCGAGCTGCTGGATCTGGGTGTCGTTCATGTTGGGGTCCTATCGGCCTCGGCCAGGAAGTCGCCGACCAGGCGGTTGAAGCGGTCGGCATGTTCGATCTGCGTCCAGTGGCCGCAATGGCCGAAGACATGCAGCTGCACTTTGGGGATCCATTGCGCCAGCGTGAGCGCATTGGACAACGGGATCACCTTGTCCTCCCGACCATGCAGCACCAGCGTCTCGTGCGGCAGCTGGCGGATGCTGGCTTCCGCGCTGGCCATCGCATCCACCCAGCGCTGGCGCGGCGCCGGGAACATGGCGCTGAAGGATTCCTGGAAGCCGGGGCGGATGCTGGCCTGGTAGCGCAGCTGGGCCAGCTCGTCGTTGACGAGTTCGCGGCTGTAGGCAAAGCAGTCCAGCAGGCCGCGCATGGCTTCGATCGAGGGCGTGTAGCCCCACACATCGTCCAGCCCCTTCGTGATGGGGAAGGGCACGCCCACCGAGCCCATCAGCACCAGCCGCCGCACGCGCTGCGGGTGGCGGATGGCCAGCGCCAGACTCAGCCCGCCACCGAAGCTGTTGCCCACCAGGTCCACCTGCGGCAGGTCCATCGAGTCCATCAGGTCGATGGCCTGCTTCACCCAGACGTCCATCGAGTAGGCGATGCCCGCGGGCCGGTCGGTGAAGCCGAAGCCCACCATGTCCGGCGCGATCACGCGGCGCGCCTGCGAAAGCACCGGCATCGCCAGGCGCCAGTTGGCGTACGCGCTGACGCCGGGGCCGGAGCCATGGATCATCAGCAGCGGGCGGCCGCCGCCCTGGCCCAGGTCGTGCACATTGGTGTGGAATGCGCCGGTGCGGATGCTGCGACCCAACTCGGGCGACGGTGCATTCATAGTTTCACCATCACGTTGCGCAGCTCGGTGTAGAACTCCAGCGAGTGCACGCCGCCCTCGCGGCCGATGCCGCTGGCCTTGGCGCCGCCGAACGCGGTGCGCAGGTCGCGCAGGAACCAGCTGTTGATCCAGCACAGCCCCACCTCGATGGCGGCGGCCATGCGGTGCGCGGTGCCGAGGTTCTGCGTCCAGATCGTGGTGGCCAGGCCGTAGTCGGTGGCGTTGGCCAGCGCGATGGCCTCCTCTTCGGTGTCGAAGGGCGCGATGTGGCAGCAGGGCCCGAAGATCTCCTCGCGCACGATCGGGCTGGTTTCGGGCAGGCCGGTCCAGATGGTGGGCTGCACGAAGTGGCCTTCGGCGCAGGCACCGGTCATGGCCGGCGCGCCGCCGCCGGTGACGACCGTGGCGCCTTCGGCCTTTGCCTTGCCGTAGTAGCCCATCACCTTGGCCTTGTGCTCGGCGCTGATCAAGGGTCCCAGGCCCACGCCGGGCTCGTCGCTCGGGCCGATCTTCAGCGCTTCGGCCTTGGCCTTCAGCGCCTGCACGAACTTGTCGAAGATCGGCCGCTGCACGTACACCCGCTCGGTGCCCAGGCAGACCTGGCCGCAGTTCTCGAACGCGCTGCGCATGATGCCGGCCACGGCCTTGTCGAAATCGGCATCGGCGAACACGATGCCGGCGTTCTTGCCGCCGAGCTCGAAGCTGACCGGCCGCACGCCCTTGGCGGCGGCCGCCATGATGGCTTCGCCGGTGCGTGTCTCGCCGGTGAAGGTGATGCCGTCGACGCCCGGGTGGCGCGTCAGCAACTCGCCCGCCGAGCCGGGGCCGAAGCCGTGCAGCACGTTGTACACACCCTTGGGCACGCCCACCTTGTCCATCACCTCGCCCAGCAGCGTGGCGGTGCCGGGGGTCTCTTCGCTCGGCTTGACGATCACGGTGTTGCCGCAGGCCAGCGCCGGACCCACCTTCCAGGTCATCAACAGCAGCGGCAGGTTCCACGGGCACACCACCGCCACCACGCCCAGCGGCGAGCGCAGCGCGTAGCTCACGGCCTTGCCGCCGTCGGGCGTGGCCATCTCGAAGCTTTCGGTGGGCACGTTCTTGACGATGTCGGCGAAGACCTTGAAGTTGGCCGCGCCGCGCGGGATGTCGACGTGGCTGGCCAGCGAGCGCGGCTTGCCGGTGTCGGCCAGCTCGGCGGCCAGGAAGTCGTCGAAGCGGCGGTTGATCTCGTCGGCCACCGCGTACAGCATGTCCACGCGCTGCACCACGGTGAGCTTGCCCCAGGGGCCTTTCAGGGCCGCGCGGGCGGCGGTGACGGCGGCATCCACCTCGGCCTGGCCGGCCTCGTGTACCGCGCCGATCACGCGGTTGTCCACCGGCGCGCGCTTGTCGAAGGTCTTGGTCGTGGCGACGAACTCGCCGTTGATGAAGTTCAGAAACTGTTTCATGGTCGAGATTTCAATCCAGTCCCAGCGCGGCCAGGCCGGCGCGTGCGCACTCTTCATCCTGCTCGGCCGATCCGCCCGAGACACCGATGCTGCCGATCAGCGCGCCGCCTTCGCGCACCGGCAGCCCGCCGCCGAACATCACCAGCCGCGGCCGGGCGTTCAGGCCATGGTGCAGCATCTCGTTGCCCGCGACCGCGTCCTTCCAGCCCGCGGTGGGGAAGCCGAAGCTCGCCGCGGTGTAGGCCTTGTCGATCGCGATGTCGATCGAATGCAGGAACGCGCCGGGCATCCGCAGAAAGGACATCAGCACCCCCGCGCCATCGGTCACGGCGACGTTGATGCGGATGCCGATCTTCTTGGCATGCGACACCGCTGCCGCCGCGGCCACGGCGGCAGCGTCGACGGTGATGACGCGATGCTCCACACTGATCGCAGAAGGTTCAGTCATCAGGGATGCTCCAGCGAAGGTACGTCCCAAACAGCCGCCCGCGGATTCGGCTTTGCCGGTCCGCCGGCGGCGCCGCCCTTGGAGGGGCGGCGGCCGCCAGGCTGCAGCGTGGGGATCAGGTATACACGTCGGTGAAGGAGGGTACGGCTTCGCCCGTGTGATAGAAGATGCCGCTCCACAGCTTGTCCTCGGTCCAGGTCGTCACCGGCCGGTCGCGCTGCGCCAGGTAGCCCAGACCGGCGAAGGTTTCGTTGCGGTTGCCGCTGGGGTCGAAGAAGTAGATCGTCTCGCCGCGCGTGATGCCGTGGCGGGTGGGCGCCACGTCGATCTTGGTCTTGTTCTTGGCCATGACGTCGGCCGACTTCAGCACGTCGTTCCAGCTGTCCAGGAAGAACGCGATGTGGTGCAGCCCGTTGCGCTGCCCGCCCACGAAGGCAATGTCGTGCGGCGTGGTGGTGCGCGCCAGCCAGGTGGCAGCCTGGATGGCGCCGCCCGGGCCCACCACCACCTGCTCGGTGAGGAAGAAGTCCAGCACCTCGGTCAGGAACTTGGTGTTCTCGGCCACGCGGTTGACGCCGGTTTCGGGGTTGAGCTCGCACATCAGCAGCGTGTGGTCCAGCCAGTGTGCGCCGCTGCCCTTGAGGTTGTCGGGCCAGGGGTCGGGGTTGGTGGTGCCGACCTCGGTGCCCACGTACTCCTTCATCGCGTACAGGCGCATCACATGCGTGCTGGGCAGCTTGAACTCCAGCATGCGGCCGGTGGAAGGCATGGTGCCCTCGGGCAGCATGGTGGTCTTGATGCCGTAGGCCTCGACCTTCTGCTGCAGTTCATCCAGGTCGCCGTCCTTCTCGACCTTGTAGGCCACGTGGTTCAGGCCGGCCTGGTCGGACGGCGTGAGCACCACCGAGTACTTGTCCCACTCGTCCCAGCACTTCAGGTAGACGTTGCCCGCCTTGTCCTGCATCGTCGTCTTCATGCCCAGCACGTTCTCGTAGTGCTTGACCGCGGCTGCCATGTCCATCACCTTCAGGCTGGCATGGCCGATTCGCATCACACCCATCATTCGTCTCCTTTTGCAGTTGACACCTGGTTCGCCGCTTGCGCGGCGTACCCCTTCGAAAACGGCTTCTCGAACTTGCCCGCCACCTCCAGCCGTACCGGGGTGACGGGTCCCACGCGGCAGGCCAGCGTGTAGCCGCAGGCCTCCTCGTCGACCGTGACATGGGCGCGGCTGACCGGGCCCAGTTGCTTGATGTCGCCTTCCAGGATGCGCACCTTGCACACCCCGCAGCCGCCGTTGACGCAGCCCACCGGGATGCCCTTGCGGCCCAGGCGCAACATGCCCTGCAGCAGGCTCTCGCCGATGGCGCAGGGGTAGGTTTCGGCCGTCTGCGCGACCGAGACGTTGACCTTGGGGCGGAAGTCGAACATCGGCGGCCCTAGACGCGCTTGAAGAACGCGCTGCGCGGCTTGCTGGCATCGGCCGCGGTGATGAACTTCTCGGTGTAGATGTCGCGCTCGTACAGGCGCCCCTGCATCAGCGCGCCCAGGCAGGCTTCGATCATCGGCGGCGGACCGCAGAGGTAGGCCTTGCGGCCGGAGAAGTCACCCTTGAAATGGTCACGGCCGGCGTCGTGCACGAAACCCTTGATGCCGTCGAAGCCGGCGGCGTCTTCCGACAGTGCGGGCACGTAGCTGAAGTTGGCGTGCGCCGCGGCCAGCGCGCGGAACTCGGCGTCGTAGTACAGCTCGGCCTTGTTGCGCTGGCCGTAGACCAGCGTGATCGGCATCGTGCAGCCGCGATCGAGCAGGTCCAGGATCATCGAGCGCGGGCTCGACAGGCCCGAGCCGCCGGCCATGAACAGCAGCGGCATCTGCGCCGACTCGCGCACGAAGAAGCGGCCGTACGGCCCGCTGACGGTGAGCGCGTCGCCCACCCTGAGCTTCTCGTGCAGGTACGCGGTGCCGGCGCCGCCGGGCACGATGCGCACGTTGATCTCGATCTCGCCGCTGGCCGCCACCTGCTTCGGCGAATTGGCGATCGAGAACGGCCGGCCGCCTTCCACGCCCGGCAGCACCAGCTGCACGTACTGGCCGGCCTGGAAGTCGATCGGGCCGTCGAGCTTGAGCCAGATCGCCTTGATCGTGGGCGTGAGCGTCTCGATGCGGCTGACCGTGGTGCGGAAGTCGCGCACCGGGATCACGCGCGCATCGGGGTCGTCCTCGATGTCGGCCTCGATGGTGGCGTCGGACAGCAGCGTGGCGCAGCAGGCCAGCGCCTTGCCCTCGTCGCGCTCGAAGTCCATCAGCGCGAACGGGTTGGCGGCGCCGTGCTCCACCTCGCCGTCGGCCACCTGCACCTTGCAGGTGCCGCACAGGCCGTGGCCGCAGGCATGCGGGATGTAGATGCCCTGGCGCAGCGCCGCGTCGAGCAGGGTCTGGCCCTCCTCGACCTCGATGGTCGCGCCCAGGGGCTCGATCGTCAAACTCTGACTCATGACCGTGTCGTGTGGCGTGGTGGTTTCAGAACTTCTGGCGACCCTGCGCGTCGGTTTCGCGGCTGCCTTCGAGCTTGGGCGTGCGGAAGCGGATCAGCGACTTGTGCGCCAGCCCGTGGTGCTGCAGCGATTTGCCGAAGTCCGGCACGAAGCGCTTGCCGCTGTTGAACCACTGGGTGCGCTGCCAGTCGATGGCCTCGAACTCGGGGTGTTCGCCGTACAGCTCGGGCAGCACATCGCGCACCAGCGCGCCGAAGGGCAGCGTCGGCGGCAGCGGCACGCAGATGGGCGCCGCGTACATCAGGTGGTTTTCCCAGGCGATGTAGAACAGGCGCTTGCCGTGAAAGCGGTCCTCGGTGTCCTGCTGGCGCTCGGGGTACGGGCCCACCGAGCACAGCACGCCGGCGCTGGGAGCGGCGGCGGGCGTGCTCATTTCGCCGGCTCCTTCGCGCCGCGGGCGCCGCCGCCGACGCGGCCGCTCCAGTCGGCGAAGTGGCGGCGGTCGGCGCTGCTGGCGAATTCGCCGTTGTCCTTGCCGCCTTCCACGCCATAGAAGCGCAGCACCTCGCGCACCGGGCTGTCGCCGGGCGACGCGGGGTTGATGTCCTCGGGGTAGCAGCTGCCCTGGTAGATCTGGTGCACCGGCAGCCAGGCCTGGGCGTACTTGCGCGGCTCGTCGTCGAAGATCTCCTTGCAGTGGCCCGAGCAGAAGTGGTACTTCATGCCGTGGTAGCTGGTCTCGCGGAAGGCGATCTGCGTGGCATCCCCCGGCTCGGTGAAGAACATCGGCACCTGGCACACCTGGCACAGCATCGGCAGGAACTGGTTGTACCAACGCTTGCCGTCCTTGTGCAGCGCGCGCCAGTGCTCGAAGCGGCTGCGGTAGTGCTGGTCGAAGCTGTCGGGGTACTTGGTCGACAGCCAGGCCATCTCGTCCTCGCTGGGCAGCCAGGTGTGGAAGGCCGCGGCGTGGCTGTACTGGTAGAAGGTCGACCAGGCCTGGTGGCTGATGTGGTTCTTGCCCTCGCAGGCGTCGGCCCAGCCCTTGGGCGGGCGGATGCCGTAGCGCGCCAGGTCGGCGAAGAGGGCGCCGCCGTTCGATTCGGCGTACATCTCCCAGGCTTCCTTCCAGCTCATCACGCGCTTGGGCAGCATGTAGTCCTGCATCATGGCCACCAGCGTCAGCAGGCGGTAGCCGCGCCAGAACCACTTGTCCATCCAGCGCTGCACGATCGGCACGTTGGCCGGATCCTGCTCGAGCATGAACTTGATGCACTCGATGCCCAGCGTCATGTGCCGGCTCTCGTCGCTCTGGGCCGAGAAGCCGAAGGTCACGGTGGACATGTCGCCGTTGTGTGCCGCGCCGCTCATGAAGGGCACGAACAGCAGGTTGGTCAGCACGTACTCGAACGAGAAGCTGACGGCGGTGAGGAACTCGAACGGCCCGCCCGAGAACGCGTCCTCGAAGAAGCTCTTCGGCACCGACAGGTACCACACGTTGTCGAACCAGTGGTTCGCGTTGTGCATGCCATGGAAGTACTTGTTGTAGTGGCTGATGGCATGGGTTTCGGTCTGGAAGTGGCGCAGCTCGTCCACCGACTGCATCTGCGAGGCCACGCGCGCGCCGGCGCCGGTGAACTGCCGGCCGGCATGCGCGAAGCCGCGGTGCGCGTAGTACTCCAGCGGCGTCACGCCCTGGATGAAGATCTTCAGCGCGTTGACGTAGCGCGCATCGGTCACGCCCAGGTGGCCCTGGTTCTGCGCGAAGGCCTCGATCACCGCGTAGAGCTTCTTCTCCTTCTCGCCCTGGTACTTCCAGTAGGCGTCCATCGTCAGGCGGAACGGGTCCTCCCACTTGTCCCAGTCGTGGATGACGATGCCCTCGTACTTGTCGAACGGGAACACCTTCTCCATCGGCTGGTAGGTGGTCTCCCAGTGCAGGCTGCGCGTCATCGCCGCGTAGCGTTCCTTCAGGCCGAGCTTCTTCTTGGTGACTTTCGCGTCCATGGATCGGTTCCTTTCAGGCCAGGCCAACAGCTTCTCGGTCACTCACGGGGAAATACGCGCGGTGCAGGATCTCGGGGTCGGCGCGCAGCTTGTCCGGATCGCCGTCGTAGGAGACATGGCCGCGCGACATCACGTACACATGGTCGGCGAGCGACAGCGCCAGGTGGGTGAACTGCTCGATCAGCAGCACGCCGATGCCCTGTGCCGCGATCTGCCGGATCACCGGCACCAGGCGCGCGACGATCATCGGCGCCAGGCCGAACGACAACTCGTCGATCACCAGGAACTGGGGCGTGACGACCAGCCCCTGTGCGATGGCCACCATCTGCTGCTGTCCGCCGGAGAGGTCACCCGCCGGTTGCGTGAGCCGCTGCCGCAGTTCGGGGAAGAGCTCCAGCACGCGGTCGACGGCCGCCGACAGCTCGCCGCGCGCGAGATCGCCGCCCGCCACCATCAGGTTGTCGCGCACCGTCAGCTCGCGCAGCACCTGGTGGCCTTCCGGCACGGTGGCGATGCCCATCCGGCGGATCTCGTCGGCGTCGCGGCCCTTCAGGTCCTGGCCGCCGAGCCAGATCTCGCCGAAGGCGGGTTCGATCGCGCCGGCGATGCCGAGCACGGTGCTGGTCTTGCCGGCGCCGTTGGCGCCCATCAGTGCGGTGATGCGCCCCGGCGCGATGCGCAGCGAGATCGCGTGCACGACGGCCTTGGTGCCGCGCACCATCACCAGGTTGTCGATCTCCAGCCGCGCCGCGTCGCGTGCCTGCACCACCTTCAGCCTGCTCACGACGCCACCTCTTCGAAGCTGCCCAGGTAGGCGCGCTGCACCTCGGGCTGGCGCAGCACCTCGTGCGTGTTGCCCAGCGCGAGCAGGCGGCCGAAGTCGAGCACCATGGTCTCGTGGCAGCAGGCGGAGATCAGCGCCACGTCGTGGTCGATCAGGAACACCTGTGTCCTGCCCGCAGGGCCGCCGCAGAAGAAGGGGATGTCCTTGATCACCCGCTCCAGGTGCTCGGACTCGGTCTCGCTCATGCCGGCGCCGGGCTCGTCCAGCATCACCAGCTTCGGCTTGCCGATGATGGCCTTGGCGATCTCGGCCAGGTGCCGTTCCTCGGTGGACAGGTCGCTGCCGCGGCGGTTCAGCCGCCGGCCGAGGCCGACGAAGTCGATCGCCGCCAGCACCGACTTTTCGGCCGCCGTGCGGCCGCCTTCGAACGCGATGTGGTCGGCCACGGCGAGCACGTTGTCCTTCAGCGTCAGGTCGTCGGCGATCTGGTCGGTCTGGAAGGTGCGGCGCAGGCCCATCGCGGCGCGGCGATGCGGCGCCACACCGGTGAGGTCCATGCCGTCCACGCTGACCCGGCCGCGCACCGGCACGACGAAGCCCGACAGCACGTTCAGCAGCGTGGTCTTGCCGGCGCCGTTGGGGCCGATCAGGCCGACGATGGGCTTGGTCAGCTGCACCGTCAGGCCATCGATCGGCTTGACGCCGCCGAACTGCACGCACAGGTCCTGGATGTCGATCATCGCGGCGGCCCCTTCAACGGTAGGCCGCGAACGGCTTGGGCCAGCGCTGGTCGATGCGCTGGCGCAGCGGCAGCACATGCGGGTAGAGCGCGCGCTCGAGCGCGACCTTCAGCGCCATGGCCACCCAGAGGATCGCGAAGGCGACGACGAAGGGCACGTCGAACACACCCCAGGCCACCCAGCCGACGAACAGGCCGATGAACAGCCAGTTCAGCGTGCGCTTGATGAGGCGATGGTCCGCCGTCCAGCCGCGCGACTCGATCCAGCCCGCCAGCCGCAGCGAGGCGGCCGCCTCCAGGTCTTCCGCACGGTCCTGCACCGGTTTGCCGAAGAAGCCCAGCAGCAGCCAGCACACGCCGGGGATCACGATGCGGAACAGCAGGCCGATCAGCGCGATGAAGAAGGCGCCGGCGAACGAGGTCTGCCCCGCCCACCACGACACCAGCCCCACCAGTGCGGCGATGCCCACCCAGCTGAGCGTGCCCTCGACGATGCGGCTCATGCGCACGAACTTGTAGAAATCGGCCAGCTGGCCGGCCAGGCCCTTGCGACCCTGGATCAGCGAGACCAGCAGCGCGAAGCCGTAGAAGGCGTTGGCCAGGTTGCCGTCCACGCCATGGTCGTTGAGCAGCGCCGGCAGTGCGCGGATCAGCAGGCCGGCGAACAGCGCGCCCACCCAGTGGTAGGCGCCGCCGACGATCGTCAGCGCGAACAGCAGGATCGATTGCCCGACCGGGAAGCCGGTGTCGTCGAGCTGGCCGTTCAGCCCGGCGATCAGCCCGCCCGCCAGGCCGGCCAGCGCACCGGCCAGCGCAAACGCATAGGCCTTGTAGCCCACCACGCTGACGCCGGCGGCCACCGCGGCGGCCTCGCTCTTGCGGATCAGCGCCCAGGCGCGGCCGGGCATGCTGGCGCGCAGCCATTCGATCAGCGCCAGGCCGGCGGCCACCCAGACCACGGCGTAGCGGAAGTAGGCGGCGTCGCTGGTGGCCAGCCAGGGCCGCTCGATCAGCGCGCGCTGGCCGTTGACCACCTTGCCGGTCCAGCCCGGGCCGCCGTCGGGAAAGCCGATCACGTTGACCACCACCTGGAACGCGGCCGCCACCATCAGCGTCAGCAGCGCGAGGTACAGCCCGCGCATCCGCAGCGCCGGCAGCCCCACCAGCAGGCCGAACAAGCCGGCCACCAGCGCGCCCAGCACCAGCGCGATCTCGAACGGCAGGCCCAGGCCATGCACGAGGCGCAGGCAGACCCAGCCGCCGACGCCCGCCATCGCGAACTGCGCCAGTGACACCATGCCCAACTGCCCGTACAGCAGCGCCACGGTGCCGGCGGCCAGCGCCAGGCAGGCGGCGGTGGTGAAGGTGTTGAGCCAGTAGGCCGACAGCACCAGCGGGCCGACCAGCGCGATCAGCACGAAGGTGATCAGCAGCGGCCGGATGCGCTGCAGCGGCGTTCCGGGCGGGATGTCGGGGCGGTCTTTCTCGCGGGCCATGTCGTCAACGGGCTCGTCGTGTCATTCCAGGTGGCTGTTGTCGCGCGACAGGCCGATGCCCTTGCGCTGCTGCCACAGCAGCGCGGCGATCGCCACCACGAAGGCGGTGGCCGAGCCGTAGCGCTGGATCGAGGGTTCCAGCGCGGTCAGCGCCTCGATCACGCCGATCAGCAGGCCGCCGGCCACGGTGATGGCCAGCGAGTTCATGCGGCCCACCATCGCGGCGGCCATCGCGGGGATGACCAGGAAGGTCAGCACCACCGGATTCAGCCGCACCATGTTGCCCATGAACAGGCCGGAGACGCCGGCCAGCAGGCCCGCCAGCGTCCAGGCCCAGGTGTCCACGCGCTTGATGCGCACGCCGATCAGCGCGCTCAGGTTGCGGTTGCTCTGCAGTGCGCGCATGCGCAGGCCGAGCGGTGTCTTCAGCAGCAGCCAGGTGATGCCCAGCGTGGCGCCGGCGGCCAGCAGCAGCGCCAGCAGCCGCGTGTGGCTGATCAGGCGCCGGCCGTCCACCTCGATGCCCGAAGCATCGGTGGGCAGCACCAGCCGGCGCGGGTCATCGCCCCAGTACCACTGGGCAATGCCCATGATCATCAGCGCGAAGCCGAGCGTGGCCATGGCGCGCACGACGCGGTCCTGGTGGGTGAGCGAAGGCGCGATGTAGCGCCCGTAGCCCCAGGACAGCAGCGTGGCGCTGCCGATGCCGGCCACCCAGCCCATCCAGTCGGCGTACTCCAGATCGATGATCTGCCAGCACACCATCGCCGCCAGGCCGCCGAGGGCACCGTAGGCGAAGTTGACCACCCCGCTGGCCCGGTACAGCACCACCAGGCCGACGCCCGACAGTGCGTACACCGCGCCGACGCTCAGGCCGACGACGAGGAACGGAAGCAGGTTGTCCATGGCGGCTCGGGCTTCGCGTGCGGATCGCCGGACGCGATCAGTTGATCAGGCCGCCCTTCTTCTCGGCCTCCAGCACGTCGGCCAGCTCCGAGTCCTTGGACTGGTAGCACTCGGTCAGCGTCTTGAAGCCGCCGCCGGTGATGATCGACGCGCGGCCGGCGTGGTTGGGCTGGTGGCGATCGCCGGGGCCGAAGTACCAGGTGCCGCACATCATGTCGGTCTTGACCTTGGTGATGCCCTTGAAGGCGTCGTGCACCGCCTTGCGGTCGACGTTGCCCTTGATGCCCAGCAGCGCGTCGGTGGCCACCTTGGCCGACAGGAAGCCGGCCTGCGAGAAGGTGTCGCGCGGGTCCTTCTTGTCGCCGTACTTGTCCATCACGGCCTTCCAGTTGGTGTTGTCGGGGCCGGTGGAATCCATCGGCTGCAACTCCATGTGCACGTACAGCTTGTCGGCCCAGTACTTGCCCACCGTCTTGGGCATGTCGACGTGGTAGGCGCTGGTGGGCGCGCCCCACTTCATGCTCTTGCCCAGGTCCTGCTGCTCGGCGGCGGTGAGGATCGGCAGCATCATGCCGCGCGGCATGCCGAGCACCACGCCCTCGCTCTTGGCGGCGGCGATCTGCAGCGCGATGGCGTTGCCGTCGAGCTTGCCCGGATCGAAGATCACGGTCTTGACCGGGATGCCGGCGGCCTTGCCGTAGGCCTCGGTGCCTCCACAGACCCAGTCGCCGAAGCCGGGGATGCCAGGGGCCACGCAGGTCAGGCTCTTCAGCTTGAAGGTCTCGGCGATGTACTGCGCCGCGCCCACGGTGGACTGGCGCGGGCCCGAGTTGAACGACGCATAGTTCTTGCCGAAGAAGCAGGCGCGCGGCACGCCCACGCCGGAGATCACGACGATGCCTTCGGTCTCGTACAGCTTGTTGTTGGCGCCGCACTCGACGAACGACGACGAGCCCACCATGCCCAGCACCTTGGTGTCCTTGACCAGGCGGTTGGCGACCTGCGAGGCGACCTCGGGGTTCCAGGTGTCGTCCATCACCGTCAGGTTCACCGGCCGGCCGTTGATGCCGCCGTTGGCGTTGACGCACTTGAAATAGGCACTGGCCGCACGGGCGGAGGAGGAGAAATCCTCCGGCCCGGTCTTGCCGACCACGGCGCCGAGCTGGATCGGCTCGCCGGTGGCTGTCTTGCCGTTGCCCATGCCGCACTTGTCCTGCGCCATCGCACCGCCCGAGGCCAGGCCGAGGGCGATGGCGGCGGCTGCGCCGAGTCTGATCTTGCTCATGAGGTGCTTGTCTCCGTGTTTTGATGTCGTCGGGCCCCGCCTGTCGAAAACCCCATCCGCGGGTGGGCCCCTGTCCCGCGGCGGGTCGTTGATCGCGATCGCGTCAGCCGAACGAGCCGCGCAGTCCTTCCAGGCCGGGCGTGCGAAAGCGCAGCACCGACTTGTGGCCGAAGTGCTGCTCGGCGAGCGAGCGGTCCATGTCGGGCGTGAACAGCGTGGCCGAGCGGAACCACTGCACCCGGGGCCAGTCGATGCGCGCGAAGTCGGGGTGCTCGCCGAACAGCTTGGGCAGCAGCTGCGTCACCAGGTCGCCGAAGCGCATCGAGGGCGGCACCGGCACCGCGAACGGCGCGCAGAACATCATGTGCTGGTCCCAGCCCAGGTACAGCAGCGGGGTGGGGAAATTGCCGGCCACGTCCTTGGCCGGGAAATCGTAGGTGCCGGTCGCCACGACGCTCACAGCTGCCCCTCCTTCGCATCCTGGCCGCCGCCCCATTCAAGGAAGTGGCGCTGGTCCTCGGAATCCGCGAAGTCCATGTTGTCGCGGCCGAGGTTGAACTCGTAGTAGCGCAGCACCTCGCCCAGCGGGTTGAAGTCGGGCTGCGTCGGATCGGCATCCGGCTTGAAGCAATGGCCCTGGTAGATCTGGTGCACCGGCAGCCAGCTCTGGCGGTACTTCTGCGGCTCGTGCTCGAAGATCTCGCGGCAGTGGTCGCTGCAGAAGTGGTAGGTGTCGCCGCCGTGCTGCGTCTCGCGGTAGGCGATCCAGCGCGGATCGCCGGGCTCGGTGAACAGCATCGGGATCTGGCAGGTGGTGCACAGCATCGGCAGCGTGCCGTTGTAGTAGCGCCTGCCCTGCGCGGCCCGCTCGGCGTAGTGCTCGAAGCGCGGGCGGTAGTACTTGTCGAAGCTCTGCGGGTACTTCTGCGAGAGCCACTTCATCTCGTCGGCTTCCGGCACCCAGGTGTGGAAGGCGGCGGCGGCACCGTAGTTGTAGAAGGTGTTCCAGGCCTGGTGGCTGATGTGGTCCTTGCCGTCGCAGGCATCGGCCCAGCCCTTGGGCTCGCGGATGCCGTAGCGGGCCAGGTCCTTGAACAGGGCGCCGCCCGCTTGCTCGGCGTACAGCTCCCAGGCTTCCTTCCAGCTCATCACGCGCTTGGGCAGCATGTAGTCCTGCATCATCGCGACGATGGTCAGCAGCCGGTAGCCGCGCCAGAACCACTTGTCGATCCAGCGCTGGATGATCGGCACGTTGGCCGGATCCTGCTCCAGCATGAACTTGATGGCCTCGATGCCCAGCGTCATGTGCCGGCTCTCGTCGCTTTGGGCCGAGAAGCCGAAGGTCACGGTGGACATGTCGCCGTTGTGTGCCGCGCCGCTCATGAAGGGCACGAACAGCAGGTTGGTCAGCACGTACTCGAACGAGAAGCTGACGGCGGTGAGGAA
>JBGAII010000069.1:0-23554 GCA_044225625.1 Rubrivivax sp. | reverse complement strand
CGCCCTGCTTGTTGATGCCCTTGTTGTTGGACAGCACGCCACCCTGCGTCACCGTGGTGTGCACCTGATCGCCGCGCACCGCCTGCACGGTCAGCACGATCAGCCCGTCGTTCAGCAGCAGCCTGTCGCCCGGCTTCACATCGCGCGGCAGCTCCTTGTAGTCCAGCCCCACCGCGTCGATGTCCCCCGGCGCATCGCGCGACGCGTCGAGCACGAAGCCGGCGCCGTTGACGAGCATGACGCTGCCGTCGACGAACTTGCCGACACGGATCTTCGGTCCCTGCAGGTCGGCCATCAGCGCCACCGGGCGGCCGACGCGCTGCGCGGTCTCGCGCACCAGTGCCGCGCGGTCGCGGTGATCCTGGGCAGTGCCATGGCTGAAGTTCAGCCGCACCACGTCGACACCGGCGCGCAGCAGCCGCTCCAGCACCGCAGGTGCGCTGGAGGCGGGGCCGAGCGTGGCGACGATCTTGGTGGCGCGGAACATGGGCTGCTTTCGTTTGGGGCGCTTGGGCGGACTGCCCTGCGCACCGATTATGGAACGCCGCACTGGCGGGCGCGCCTTGCCATGCCGGCCCGAAGGTGCCGTGCGGCTGCGGCCCCGCCGCCGGCTCAGCCGGCGGCGCGCCGCGCCAGGAACTCGAAGGCGGGCAGCGTCTTGCCCTCCAGCACTTCCAGGAAGGCTCCGCCGCCGGTCGAGATGTAGCCGATGTCCTTCTCGATGCCGTACTTGGCGATGGCCGCCAGCGTGTCGCCGCCGCCGGCGATGCTGAAGGCGCTGCTGTCGGCGATGGCGCGCGCGATGGTCTCGGTGCCCTTGGCGAAGGCATCGAACTCGAACACGCCGACCGGTCCGTTCCAGACGATGGTGCCGGCCGCCTTCAGCTGCGCCGCCAGCACGGCAGCAGTCTGCGGGCCGATGTCCAGGATCAGGTCGTCGTCGGCCACGTCGGTGGCGGCCTTCACCGTGGCCACGGCCTCGGCCTTGAATTCCTTCGCCGTCACCACGTCCACCGGAATCGGCACCGCGGCGCCGCGCGCGCGCATCGCCTCGATCACCGCCCTGGCCTCGCCCACGAGGTCGGGCTCGGCCAGGCTCTTGCCGATCTTCAGGCCGGCCGCGAGCATGAAGGTGTTGGCAATGCCGCCGCCGACGATCAGGCCGTCGACCTTCGAGGCCAGGCTCTGCAGGATCGTCAGCTTGGTGCTGACCTTGCTGCCGGCGACGATGGCCAGCAGCGGCCGCTTCGGGTGGGCCAGCGCCTGGGTGATGGCGTCGATCTCGGCGGCCAGCAGCGGGCCCGCGCAGGCGATCGGCGCGAACTGCGCAATGCCGTAGGTCGTCCCCTCGGCGCGGTGTGCGGTGCCAAAGGCGTCGTGCACGAAGATGTCGCACAGCGCCGCCAGCTTCCTGGCCAGCGCCTCGTCGTTCTTCTTCTCGCCCTTGTTGACGCGGCAGTTTTCCAGCAGCACCAGTTCGCCGGGCTTGACGGCCACGCCGTCCACCCAGTTGGCGACCAGCGGCACCGGCCTGCCCAGCAGCTCGGTCAGCCTCTGGGCCACCGGCGCCAACGAATCCTCCGGCCTGAAGGCGCCCTCGGTGGGGCGGCCCAGGTGCGAGGTCACCATCACCGCCGCGCCCGCGTCCAGCGCCATGCGGATGCAGGGCAGCGAGGCACGGATGCGCGTGTCCTCGGTGATGCGGCCGGCGTCGTCCTGCGGCACGTTCAGGTCGGCGCGGATGAAGACACGCTGACCGGCCACCTTGCCGGCAGCGATCAGATCGCTGAAACGGAGCACGTTCATGAGACCCAGGGTGAGCTGTTGCAGTGCGCAAATTGTGACAGGCGCGGCTCGCCCGGCGCACTCCTGCTCTCGTTACTGTTCGTTTGTCAAATGCGAATCATCCTCATCTGTGTTATCGTTGTTAACGCATTCTGCGCCCCGCTGCTCGTGTCCACCCGGTCCGTCATTGCCCCTGCCCGCATGCTCGCCGAGCCGTCCCGGCATGGCACGGCGTTGCCCCCGCTGCAGCGTTGCGGCATGAGTTCGGCGCTCGGCGCGACGCAGCGCCGGCTGGTCGTCGTGGCCATCGTCGGCCTGCATCTGCTGGCCGTCTGGGGCTTGCTTCAAGTGCAGGCGGTGCGCGAAGCGGCCGTTCATGCGGCGCCGATCCTGGTCAGCCTGCTGACGGCGCCCACCCCGCCGGCGCCCCCGCCGCCGCAGCCAACCCCGGCCGCCAAGCCGCCGCCACCGCGCGCCAAGCCGCAACCCGTGGCACAGCCGCCGGTGATCGCCACCACGGCCAGCCCGACACCGGAATCCATCACCATCCCGCCGCCGCAGGAGGCGCCCGCGCCGACCCCGTCGGCGCCACAGCCTGTTTCCAGCCTCGCCAGCACGCAGCCGGTCGTGGCAGCGCCGCCGGCGCCGCCCGCGCCGAAGCTGCTGCCCGATGACGCAGTGCAGTACCTGCAGGCCCCGCAGTTGGTCTATCCGCCGCTGTCGATGCGCCGGCGCGAGACCGGCCTGGTGGTCGTACGGGCCTACGTGGGCACCGAAGGCGGCGCGCCGCGCAGCGTGCAGGTCGATCGCTCGTCCGGCCACCCGCGGCTGGACCAGGCGGCGCTGAGCGCGGTGCAGCTGGCGCGCTTCCGGCCGTATGCCGAAAAGGGCCAGCCGGTGGAAGGCTGGGCATTGATTCCGATCCGATTCGAACTGGAGAAATGACGTGGGTGCAGACAGCGGCGCATTGGGCTTCGGCCATTTCATCGCCTACACCGATGCGGTGGGCAAGACCCTGCTGGCGATCCTCGTGGCGATGTCGATCGCTTCGTGGGCCATCATCGCGGTCAAGGGCTTGACGCTGATGCTGCGGCAGTCGCGCGGCGCGGCCTTCCTGCAGCTGTTCTGGAACGCCACTTCGCTGGACGCGGTGGCCGCCGAGATCTCGGCGCATGGCGCGCGCGATCCGTTCTCGCACCTGACCGCGCATGCGATGCATGCGCAGGCGCACCATGCAAAGTACGGCGCCGCCAAGCTGGAGGAAGCCGGCAGCGCCAGCGACTTCGTCACGCGCACCATCAAGAAGGTGCTGGATGAAGAGACCACCCGGCTGGAGAACGGACTGTCGGTGCTGGCCACCGTCGGCGCCACGGCGCCTTTCGTCGGCCTGTTCGGCACGGTCTGGGGCGTGTACCACGCGCTGGTGGCCATCGGCATGAGCGGCGCCGGCACGCTGGACCGCGTTGCCGGCCCGGTGGGCGAGGCACTGATCATGACCGGCCTGGGTCTGGCGGTCGCGGTGCCGGCCGTGGTGGGCTACAACGCGCTGAGCCGCGCCAACCGCGTGCTGGCGGCGCGGCTCGATGCCTTTGCCTACGAGCTGCACACCTTCGTCTGTATGGGCCAGGCACTGGGCCAGGGCGCCGCGCAGGCGTCGGCGCAGGTGCAGCCGCTGAACCGCCCCGCCAAGCCGGTGGCGGCCTGAAGGAGCGCGCCATGGCCTTCGCCAGCTTCGACTCCAAGAGCCCGGGCACGCCGATGTCCGACATCAACATGGTGCCGCTGATCGACGTCATGCTGGTGCTGCTGGTGATCTTCATCGTCACCGCGCCGCTGCTGACGCAAGCGGTGAAGCTGGACCTGCCAAAGGCCAGTTCGCAGGTCAACGACCTGCGGCCACAGAAGATCGACATCGCCATCGATGCGCAAGGGATGCTGCACTGGGACGGCGAGCCGGTGACGCGCAGCGAACTGCAGCAGCGGCTGGCGCAGGCCGCGACACAGCCGGTGCAGCCCGAACTGCAGTTGCGCGCCGACCAGTCGGTGGCCTACCGCTTCGTCGCGCAGACGCTGGCCGACGCCTCGAAGGCCGGCCTCGGCCGCATCGGCTTCGTCAGCGAACCCGAGACACAGCCTTGAGACGTCCCGCACGTCGCCCGACGCGCTTTTGCCCCATCACGACGACAACCATGCACAAGCCCGCCGCAGCCAGCCAGTGCTCCCACGACGAAGGAGTCCACTGTGCCGCAGCACTCTCACCCCAAGCCCCACCGCTCCCGGCGCGCCCAGCCCGCCGCCCGCAAGCGACACCAGGCAGAAAGCACGGCCGCGCGCCGGCTGCTGCCGCTGGGCGCGCTGGCCGCCGGCTTCGGCCTGATGCAGGCGTCGGCGCTGGCCCAGCAACAGCCGCCCGCGGCCGCGGCGCCAGCCGCCTCGGCAGCGGCCGCCGCGACGCCGGCCGGCAACCGCGAGACCACGATGCCGGCCATCGCCGTCACGGCCAAGCCTGAGACCGACGCCACGTCGCTGCGCTCGCTGACCACGACCATCGGCCGCGGCAACCAGGAACAGCGCGACATTCCGCAGTCGGTGACCATCGTCACCGAGCGGCTGATGGAGGACCGCCAGGTCGATACCTTGAACCAGGCGCTGCGGCTGATGGGCGGCATCTCGTTCCTGGCGGCCGAAGGCGGCGAGCAGGACATCCGGCTGCGCGGCTTCTCGATCTCCAACGACATCTACGTCGACACCATCCACGACCCGGGCTTCTACGACCGCGACACCTTCAACTTCGACCGCATCGAGCTGCTGCGCGGCTCGGCCTCGATGCTGTTCGGCCGCGGCTCCACCGGCGGCGTGGTCAATCAGGTGTCGAAGCAGGCCTTCCTCGACGATGCCAGCGTCGTCAATTTCACCGCGGGCAGCTACGGCTTCTTCCGCTTCACCGGCGACTTCAACATCCAGACCGGCGAAACCTCGGCCGTGCGCATCAACCTGATGCGCAATGTCGCCGACAACAACGGCAACGCCATCGACAAGGAAGGCGCCGCACTGAACTTCCGCTGGGGCATCGGCACACCCGACGAGTTCTATGCCGCGCTCTTCTACCTGAACAACGACAACGGCATCAACTACGGCCTGCCGTGGCTGCGCGTGAGTTCGACGCAGGCCGGCGCCAACCCGTCGGTGCTGATCCCCGGGCTGAACCCGGCCAACCTGTACTACGGCGCGCCCAGCGACTACAACGCCGGCGGCGCCAGCTACGGCACGCTCGGCTGGCTGCACCGCTTCAACGACGGCGGCGAAATGCGCGCGCAGCTGCGTTACGGCACCTACGACCGCGACCAGCGCGCCAGCACGATCCGCTTCTGCCAGAACAACGCCAACAATGCCAACCCCGACTGCCCGACGACGCCTCAAGGGCTCGACACGGTCAGCGCGGCGACGCTGCTGACGCGTGGCACGCAGAACAAGGTGCAGGACATGAGCGACATCTACGCTCAGGTGGACTACACCAACCGCTTCGACTGGTTCGGCGTGAACAACGAGGTGCTGGCCGGCATCGACCTGGCCCACGAGGATTTCTCAGGCTACGCGATGACGCTGCCGACCGGCGTGACGCTGAACAAGAACTCGCCGCGCACCACACTGGGCACACCGGACAACGGCTACGGCTGGGTCGACGAGGCGCTGCGCATCAAGCTCCAGCAGGCCGGCTTCGAGGCGCGCGCCGCCGGCATCTTCGCGCAGGATCTGATCCAGGTGGCACCGGAATGGAAAGTGCTGCTCGGCCTGCGCTACGACTACTTCCACGGCAGCTACCAGACCTATCAGACCGCGTCCGGCGGCAGCGTGCCGGTCGGCACGGTCACCGCCGACCGCGCCCGCTCCGACGGCCTGTGGAGCGAGCGCTTCGGCGTGCTGTACCAGCCGAACCCGAACGCGAGCTACTACTTCTCGTACGGCACCTCGTTCAACACCTCGGGCGACACCTATGCCTACGATCTGCCGGGTTCGAACACACCGCCGGAAAAGTCGCGCAACCTGGAGCTGGGAACCTACCTGAACCTGCTCGACGGACGCCTGAGCGCACGCGCCTCGGTCTTCAACATCACCAAGTACAACGAGCGCAACCGCGATTCGCCCAACGGCACGCCGATCGAGGAATACCTGCTGTCCGGGCAGCGCCATGCCACCGGCATCGACATCGACATCGCCGGGCGCATCACGCCGCTGTGGGACGTGTTCGTGTCCTATGCGTGGATCCCGATCGCCGAGATCGACGTCGGCAATGCGGACGGCACCACGATCAGCGGCGAACTGGTGGGCCAGCGGCCGTCGCTGACGCCGCGCAACAGCGGCTCGGTCTGGACCACCTACCAGGTGCTGCCGCAGCTGCGCCTGGGCGGCGGCATCACCTTCCGCAGCTCGCAGACGCCGAACCGCAACCCGCCCGGCATCTATGCGCCGAGCTTCGTCACCGGCGACTTGATGGCGCAGTACGACTTCAGCGATGCGGTGAGCCTGATGCTCAACGTCACCAACGTCACCAACGCCTACTACGCGGACAGCCTGTACACGGGCCACTACATCCCCGGCGCGCCGCGCAACGTGCAGGCCACACTGACGATGCGCTTCTAAGGTACCGAGCCATGCTGCTGCACATCCCCCAGGTGCTGAACCGCGACGAACTGCGTGCGGCGCAGACGATCCTCGCGCGAGCCACCTGGGGCGACGGGCGCGTGACGGCCGGGGTGCAGTCGGCACTGGCCAAGAACAACGAGCAGCTCGACCAGCACGGCGAAGCCTCGAAGGCGCTGCAGCCGATCGTGCTGCAAGGCCTGAACCGGCACATGGGCTTCTTTTCGGCAGCGCTGCCCAAGCGGGTGTTCCCGCCGCTGTTCAACTGCTACGGCGGCGCGGCCAACGCCTTCGGCAACCACGTGGACAACGCAGTGCGCTTCATTCCGGGCGGCAACGGCGAGCGCGTGCGCACCGACATCAGCTGCACGCTGTTCCTGGCCGAACCCGGCGACTACGACGGCGGCGAACTGGTCGTCGAAGACACCTTCGGCGCGCAGCGCGTCAAGCTGCCGGCCGGCGACATGGTGCTGTACCCCGGCACCAGCGTGCACCGTGTCGAGCCGGTGACGCGCGGCCATCGCGTCGCCAGCTTCTTCTGGGTGGAAAGCATGGTGCGCAGCGACGAGCAGCGACGCATGCTGTACGACATGGACCGTCACCTGATGCACCTGCGCGCCACCGTCGGCGAGACCGACCCGGGGGTGATCGGCCTGACGGGGCTCTACCACAACCTGTTGCGCGCCTGGGCCGACATGTGAGCCCCGCGTCGACCTTTGCGAACCCGCTGGGAGGAGGAAAGCTGCGATGAAACGATGGATCTGGGGCTGCATGCTGGGCCTGGCCGCGCTCGGCGCGACGGCGCAGGAACACACCGAAAGGTGCGAGCCGGTGCCGAAGGAGGAATGGCGCCCGCAGGCCGAGCTGGAGCGCATGCTGGTCAACAAGGGCTGGAAGATCGCCCGCGTGAAGATCACCAACGGCTGCTACGAGGTCTATGCGCGCGATGCGAAGAACGCGAAGAAGGAGGTCTTCTTCCATCCGAAGACCTTCGAGATCGTAACCACGCCCCAGTAGCCGATGTCCGAACCCACGGTCGTGGTCTGGGACCGCCTGATACGGCTGCTGCACTGGAGCCTGCTGCTGTCGCTGGTCATATGCTGGCTCGGCAGCTTCGCGCTGCCCGGCGTGCATCAGCCGGCCGGCTATCTGGCCCTGGCGCTGGTGGGCGTGCGCATGGTGTGGGGCTTTCGCGGCGGGCCTTACGCACGCTTCAGCCAGTTCGTGCGCGGCCCGCGGGCCACCTGGGCCTACACGCGCCTGGTGCTGCGGCGGCGCGAGCCACGCCATCTGGGCCATAACCCGCTGGGCGCGTGGATGATCCTGGCGCTGCTGGGCTGCGTGGCCGCACTGGCGCTGACAGGATGGCTCTACACCACCGATGAGTTCTGGGGCGACGAACAGGTCGAGACGCTGCACCTGGGGCTCGCCTGGGGCCTGCTGGCGCTGGCCTTGCTGCATGTCGCCGGCGTGCTGTACACCGGCTGGCGCCAGCGCGAGTCGCCGCTGGCCATGCTCAGCGGACGCAAGCGGCGGCTGGACACGTAGCCGCTGGAGCGCGCCCAAGCGATTGGCGCAGGCAAGGCTGGGGAGCGCCCCGGCTCGCCGGTCAGGAACCGTGTGCCGCCGGCTTCGTCTCGCTTGCCGGCACCGGCGGCGGCGTCTCGCCGTGCTCGGCACGCGCTGCCTTGCCCGCCATCTCGGTGGGCGGCGCCAGCTGCGGCGTCACGCTGTCGATCTTGTTTTCGCGCATGTAGTCGTTCATCTCGCGCCAGCCGGCAAAGACCGCGGCCTTGTCCGCCTTGCGGTTCAGCGCATAGCAGTCCTCCAGCGCGCGTCCGGCATGGCGGCAGGCACCGCCGACGGCCTTGCCGTCGGCTTCGCGGCGCTCGGCGATCGCCTGTGCCGATTCAATGCCAAGCATGTCACACCCCGCGATCCACAGGGTGGCGAGGACGAGCAACACGGTGCGCAAGGGTGTCATGGTCAGGCAGCGGTTCCGGCTGCCTGCGTTATCGGCTGCCGCGGCAGGCGACTTGAATCAGCGCGAGGCCGAGGCCAGCAGACTGCCCGCCGACAAGGCGCCTGCGGGCATCGACTGCAGGAACGCGGCCGCCGGGCCGCGGCGCCGCCGGGCCGCTGCAGCCCAGCAGATCGAGCGCATCGCGCCCACAAGCGACGCGCAGCACACCCTGTCCGGCCTGCAGCACAAAGCCGGGCGCCGCGCCCGTCATCGGGCACACCGCGGCACGCCACAGCTTGATGCTTTCGCCCTGGCAGACGAAGCTGGCGCGAAGGGATCGAAGGCCCGCACGCGGCGTTCGATCACCGCCGCGTCCTGATGCCAATCGATCGCCGCTTCGACCTTGTCGATCTTGTGCGCATGGGTCACGCCTTCGGCCGGCTGTGGCTGCCGGACCACCTCCCCCCGGGCCAGATCGCGCAGCGTCTGCACCAGCAACCGCGCCCCCAGTTCCGCCAGGCGCTGCGTCAGGCTGGCGCTGGTGTCGTCGGCCGAGATCGGCTGCGCTGCATGCGCAGCACGTCACCGGTGTCCAGCCCGGCGTCCATCTGCATGATGCAGACGCCGGTGACGGCGTCGCCGGCTTCGATGGCGCGCTGTACCGGAGCCGCGCCGCGCCAGCGCGGCAGCAGCGAGCCGTGGATGTTGAGGCAGCCCAGGCGCGGCAGCGCCAGCGTCCAAGGCGGCAGGATCAGCCCGTAGGCAGCCACCACCAGCACGTCCAGTTGCGCAGCCCGCAGCGCCTCGTGCGCGGCAGCGGCATCGTCGTGGAACTTGCCGTCGAGGCGCAGACTGCGCGGCTGAATGACCGTCAGGCCGTGCTGCAACGCCAGCTGCTTGACGGCCGAGGCCTGCAACTTCATGCCGCGGCCGGCCGGGCGGTCGGGCTGCGTCAGCACCAGCGGCAGCGTCATGCCGGCGGCGATCAGCTGCTGCAGCGCGCTTCGTGCGAAATCGGGCGTGCCGGCGAAGCCGACACGCAGGCCCGGCACGCCCTCAGGCACTGCGCCGCGCCTCGCGCTCGCGCTTCAGCAGCTTGGTGCGGATGCGCTCGCGCTTCAGCTGGCTCAGGTATTCGACGAAGACCTTGCCCGCCAGATGGTCCATCTCGTGCTGCACGCAGACCGCCAGCAGCTTGTCCGCCTCCAGCTCGAAGGTCTGCCCGTCGCGGTCCAGTGCCTGCACCTTCACCTGCGCGTGGCGCTGCACCTGGTCGTAGATGGTCGGCACCGACAAGCAACCCTCCTCGGCGAAGGCCATCTCCTCACTGCGCCAGGTGATCGTGGGGTTGATCAGCACGAGCGGCGTGTCGCGGCCTTCGGACACGTCGATGACGATGAGCTGCTCGTGCACATCCACCTGCGTGGCGGCCAGGCCGATGCCGTCTGCGGCATACATGGTTTCGAGCATGTCGTCGATCAAACGGCGAATGCGCGCATCGACCTCGTGCACCGGGCGGGCCACGGTCTGCAGGCGCGGGTCGGGGTAACGCAGGATGTTCAGCTGGGCCATGGGGAGGATTCAAGAGCACGCCTTTGGGCGGCGGCGGGGTCGGTCGACCGTCGCCGCGGCGCTACGCGACAAGCTGTGACAGGCTTCACGAGCTGTGACGCAGAGGGCCGGTTTCGTTGCGATATCAACGCTTTATGGGCAGAATCTCAGAAACGGTGTGAGCATTTGACGCGCCGTTGCGCTATGGTGCGCCGAGGCCGAAAAATGTCCGAACACATGGCGCAATTGTGGCATCCGACCGGAGTTTCAAGGCGCGCCCGGAGCTTGACCGAATGAACCCACGCACCTTTCGTCGCCGCCACGGTGTCCTCGCCGGCCTGTGTGCCGGCGCAACGCTGCTGAGCGGGCCGCTGGCTGCCGCCGAGCCGACCTTCCCCATCACGCCGCAGCAACGCAGCACCGCGCAACAGGTGGCGCAGGCCGGCATCCCGCTGTCGGAGCTGGCACCGAACGCGCCGGACGCCTACACGGTACAGAGCGGCGACACGCTGTGGGACATCTCGAAGATGTACCTGAAGACGCCGTGGCGCTGGCCCGAGCTGTGGGGCATGAATCTCGACCAGGTGCGCAATCCGCACCTGATCTATCCCGGCCAGGTGCTCGTGCTGGAAAAGGTCGGCGACCGCGCCCGTCTGCGCGTGGCCCAGTCGGGCAGCGGCGCGCCGGAGAACACCGTCAAGCTGTCGCCGCGCATGCGCAGCAACCTGCTGGACAACGGCGCGCTGGGCTCGCTGCCGCTGCACCTGATCGGCCCCTTCCTGACCGAAGCGGTGATCTACAGCGACGACGAGTTGCGGCGTGCGCCGCAGGTCGTGGCCGCGCAGGAAGGCTACGTCGCGATGAGCCAGGGCCAGCTGGCCTACGTGGTGGGCGACGTGGCACCGGCCTCGGGCTACCGGCTGTTCCGCGAGCCGCAGCCGCTGTACGACTTCGACACCAAGGAGCTGCTGGGCTACGAGTCGCGCTACGTCGGCACCGCGGAGTTCGTGCGGCCCGGACGCAGCCTCGGCGAAGCCGACGGAAAGCCGGCGGTGGTGCCGTCGACGGTGAGGATCCGTTCGGTGCGCATGGAAGTGAATGTCGGCGACCGGCTCGCGCCACTGCCGCCGCGCGACCTGGACGCCTATGCTCCGCATCATCCGGGCGCGCCGGTGGCCGGGCGCGTGCTGCAGATCTACGGCGACTCGCTCAGCGCCGGGCAGAACCAGATCGTCGCGCTGAACCGGGGCAAGCGCGACGGCCTTGAGCGGGGCCACGTGCTGGCGCTGTGGAGCCGCGGTGACCGCCGCGTCAAGAGCGTGGACGGCCAGCGCACCGTACTGCAGCTGCCCGACGAGCGCAATGGACTGCTGTTCGTGTTCAACGTCTTCGAGCGCACCTCCTACGCGCTGATCCTGTCGGTGAACGTACCGGTCTTCGCCGGCGACGACTTCACGCAACCCTGAGCATCCGGGCGTGCTGGACTCCGACGAGTTCGACGCCTGGTTCCGTCTTCTCGAAGCGCCCGGCCTGGGGCGCGAAAGCGTGCGCCGGCTGCTGGCGAGCTTTGGTTCGGCGGCGCAAGTGCTCGCTGCCTCGCGCAGCGCCTGGCAGCAGGTGGTCGGGCCGGCCGGCGCCGATGCGCTGGCGCAGCCGCCCGAGCACCTGGAAACCCGGCTGCAGGCAGCGCGGGCCTGGCTGGAGGGTGCCAGCGGCCGCAGCGTGCTGTGCATCGGCGATGCCGACTATCCGCCGCTGCTGCTGCAGACCCCGGACCCGCCGCTGCTGCTTTACGTGCAGGGCGACATCGCATGGCTCAGCCGGAACAGTCTGGCCATCGTCGGCAGCCGCAATGCCAGCGCGCAGGGCGTCGACAATGCCCGTGACTTCGCGGCCCACCTGAGCCGGCAGGACTGGACCATCGTCTCGGGTCTGGCCTTCGGCATCGACGGCGCCGCGCACGAGGGGGGCCTCGCCGGCCCCGGCGGCACGGTGGCCGTGGTCGGCACGGGGCTGGACCGGGTCTATCCGGCGCGCCACCGCGCGCTCGCCCACCGCATTGCCGAGTCGGGCGCGCTGATCAGCGAATACGCACCCGGCACACCGCCGCTTCCGCAGAACTTCCCGCAACGCAACCGCATCATTGCGGGCCTGTCGCGCGGCACGCTGGTCGTGGAGGCGGCGCTGCAGTCGGGTTCGCTGATCACGGCGCGCCTGGCCGCAGAGAACGGGCGCGAGGTGTTCGCGGTGCCGGGCTCGATCCACTCGCCACTGTCGCGCGGCTGCCATGCGCTGATCCGCCAGGGCGCGAAGCTGGTGGAAAGCGCCGCGGACATCCTCGAGGAGCTGCAGGGCAGCCCGGCCCTCGTCGCGGCACCGGAGCCCGAGGCGGCAGCAGCGCGCCGCGACCCGGTTCTCGACGCGCTGGGCCACGACCCGGCAACGCTGGATGCCCTGTGCGCCCGCACGGGCTGGAGCGCGCAGGAACTGAGCGCGCGGCTGCTCGAACTGGAGCTGGAAGACCGCGTCGCGCGCCTGCCCGGTGGTCTGTACCAGCGCCGCAGCCACGGCTGACACGCAGCTCACGAGGGCAAAAAAGTAAACGCGGCCCCGGCCCGAACGGGCTGCGCTATAGTGGTTTCATGTTCGATGTGCTCGTGTACCTGTACGAAAACTACTGGCGCCCGGACGCCTGCCCGAGCCACCAGCAGTTGTCGAGGAAGCTGTCCGCGGTCGGCTTCGAATCGGACGAAATCCAGGAGGCACTGAGCTGGCTGGACGGGTTGGCGAGCAGTGCGCAGTCCTGCACCGGCCACCAGAGCGAGCACAGCCTGCGCGTCTACTCCGACGCCGAGCGCGAGTTGCTCGGCGAAGAGTCCATCGGCTTCATCAGCTTCCTTGAATCGGCCGGCGTGCTGCCGCCGACGATGCGCGAGATGGTGCTGGACCGCGTCACTGCGGTCGGCAACGGCCCCATCCAGTTGGAGGACCTGAAGATCATCGTGCTGATGGTCTTCTGGAGTCTGGGCGAAGAGCCCGATGCGCTGATCCTCGACGAACTGTTCGTCGCCCCCGAAGAGCGTCTCATCCACTGAATTCGCGGCCCCGGCGCCGCGGGTGTCCACCTAGGCCAGCAGCCGCGACGGATCGACGTCCAGCTTGGCCAGCGCGCTGCGTGTGGCCCGCACGCTCAGTGATTCGTCCTGCGCCGGCAGCAACAGCCCGGCCTGCAGGAAGGAAGCCAGCCGCTGCTGCTGGAACAGCACGCAGCGCCCCTGTGCGGTGACGAACATCGACAGTTGCTTGCGCAGACCCAGCCAGGCCAGTTGCACGGCCTCGTTGCGGCCGCGGTAGTCGAGCATGTACCAACCGCCGACCTGTAGTTCACGCGCCCAGGCGATCATGGCCGGCGTCGGCATCGAACCGCCTTCGGACACCACCTCGAGTTCGGAGCTTTCATGACCGGACAGGTCGAAGACGATCGAGTCGTCGATGGTCACGTCGGCCGCGTCGGGCAGCAGTTCTTCCAGCGACTCCAACCGCTCCGCCAGCTCCTGCAGCCGCTCGTGCGGAATCACCGGCGCCTTGGCGGTGAAGGCCGCGGCCAGCGAGTTGTTCAGGATCTGGATGTGCTCGTCCTGCTTGGCCGGGTCCATGCCGGCCGAGGACATGCCGTCCCGCAAGATCTTGAGCAGCGGCGTCAGCCGGCGAATGACCTCGGCACGCTCTTCGCGCGTGACCTTGGCGCTCGCCGACCAGATCAGATCGGAGGCGGCGCGCTTCATCGCACGCGTCTCTTCGCTCTGCGCGCCGTAGCGCACTGCGCTGGTCGCCAGCACGTCGGCCCAGACCTGGAACAGGAAGGCGCGAACGCTTTCCTGCACCTGCACGTCGTTGAGCATGCGCCGCAATTCGATCGTGTACTGGATCGCCAGCGTTTCGCGCTGCTCCACCTGCTGCGCCAGCGACACGCCGCGGCGTGTCGCCTCGTTCTCGGTGCTGAAGTAGTGCTCGAGGAACTTCTCGAACTCGGTGAGCACGGTCTGAAAGACGCGCCGGCCAGTGTCGGGATAGGCCTCGACCACCTGCACCACGCGTTTGATCTCTTTCTCCAGCGCGTCGCCGACGCTGCGCGTCGAACTGTCGAAGCCCATCACGCAGGCGCCCATGCGATCGATGAGCCGTCGCGCCGGATGGTCGACGGTGGCGAAGAAGTCCGGCTCGGTGACGGCCACGCGCAGCACCGGCATCTGCAGCCGCGCGAACCAGACGCGCACGCTGGCCGGGATGCGGTCCTCGGTGAGGATGCTCTGGAACAGCAGCGCGACGATCTCGATCGTGGCCCGCTCTTCCGGCGTCGCCGCGGACTGCTTCAGCGCCTGCTTGCGCTGGTGCAGGTCCTCGATCAGCGCCGGTGTCGTGACGGTCGGCTCGCCGCCGCGTTTGGTGCTGGGTGCAACGCGGCGCCGGATGCCCTGTTGCGCCTGATCGATGGCGCTGGCCAGCGCGGGCGACAGCTTGTGGGCCCGGCTGGTGTCACTGAACGAAGGCAGATGCCGCGCCACCAGGCGGTTCAGCCGGCCGAGCACGGCTTCGGAATGCTCGCCGCTGCGCGGCAACGGCGCGGCCCTCGTCATCATGCGGGTTTCTTCGCCGACGCTGCCAGGCCCACCCGCCGCAGCGCCACCGCCATAGGCGGACGCACCCCCACGGCCCGAACTGACATGGCCGCCGCCGGAATGACCGGCACCCGCACCGACAGTGCGCGGCCCCCGACCAAAACCGGAACTCGGTTCCTGCCCCGGGCCGTAGCCACCGAGACCGGAGCTCGGCCCATAGCCGGAGCTGCCGCCCCCCGACGCGCCGGAGCCACTGGAAAAGCCGGTCGGCTGCGGCGCGCTGCGCGCACGTCGGATGAACGGATGCAGGTCGACGTCGGGCAGCACGCCCTGTTCGACCAGCCAGCGGTTGGTCTCGTGGTAGGCCTCCTGCACCAGCGAGGCCAGTTCCTCGTGCAGATTGATCTGCAGCTCACGCCAGCTGTCCAGGCTGCAGCCGGCCGCACGCCAGGCATCGACGACGATGCGCGCCAGCACATGGGCGCGCAGCATGTCCTGCGCCTCCAGTTCCTCGCGCCGCTCGAGCGCCGCCATGCGGGCGCGCAGGTCGGTGAACTCCGATGCCGCCTGGTCCATCACCGCCAGCGCGAGGCGCGAGGTGAGGATCTCGCGCTCGATGGTGTCGTCATCCACCAGCGACAACGGCCCGGCCGGCGCTCCGGCCAGCGGCAGATCACCGGCCCGCGCCGCCGAGACGCTGCCCAGCAACGCGCTGCGCAGGCTGTTGACCATGGTCTTGTGCCAGACCGCGGCACCCTTCTTCAGCTCGTCCAGCAGTTCGCGACGGCGCATGAAGCGGGCGTGCTCCGAGGGCTTGTCGAGCAGCAGGCGCGCCGTCTCGGCCAGCGAATTGACCATCGCCGGCAGCCCCTTGACCAGCTGCTCGGCGTAGATGCGCCGCGCCTGGTCGGCGATCGCAACGTGGTCGGCGCTGTGTGCCATGGACTCGGGGGCCTTTCAGGTCCTCGCGGTGAAGTTCACTCTATACCACGGCCCCGGAGTTGGGATCGTTCGGATCGATTTCCTTGGTGCCGGCTTTGACCAGATCTTCACGCTTCACGCCCAGCCACATGGCAATGGCGGCGGCGACGAACACCGACGAGTAGATGCCGAACAGGATGCCGATGGTCAGCGCCATCGCGAAATAGTGCAGCGTCGGCCCGCCGAAGACCAGCATCGACAGCACCATCATCTGCGTCGAGCCGTGCGTGATGATCGTGCGGCTGATCGTGCTGGTGATCGCGTGGTCGATGGTTTCGGTGGGTGTCAGCTTGCGGAAGCGCCTGAAGGTCTCGCGGATGCGGTCGAAGATGACCACCGACTCGTTCACCGAATAACCCAGCACCGCCAGCACCGCCGCCAGCACCGCCAGCGAGAACTCCCACTGGAAGAAGGCGAAGAAGCCGAGGATGATGATCACGTCGTGCAGGTTGGCGATGATCGCCGCCACCGCGAACTTCCATTCGAAGCGGATCGCGAGGTAGATCATGATGCCGAGCACGACGAAGCCCAGCGCCATCAAGCCGTCGGCGGCGAGTTCCTTGCCGACCTGCGGGCCGACGAACTCGCTGCGCTGCAGCACCAGCGGTTCGGCTCCGGCGGCGGTGCAGACCTGCTTGCTGATCGACTCGCCCTTGTCGCTGACGCTCTGGTGGCTCTCGACCTTGCCGCTCTCGGCCTTGCACAGTGTCTCGAACACACTGCCGACGAGCTCGCTCTGCTTGACCCCGTCGCGCAGAGGCAGGCGGATCAGCACATCGCGCGAGCTGCCGAAGTTCTGCACCTGCGACTCGCCGACGTTCATCGACTCCACCGTGGCGCGCACCTTGCCGATGTCGGCCGGCTGCGTGTAAGCCACCTCGATGATCGTGCCGCCGGTGAACTCGATCGACAGATGCAGCCCGCGCGTGAGCAGGAAGAACACCGCGGCCACGAAGGTGACGACCGAAACGATGTTGAACACCAGCGCATGCCGCATGAACGGTATGTCGCGCCGGATGCGGAAGAACTCCATCTGATCTCCTGTTGAAGCCGGTGCCGGCTCAGGCCTTCGCCGTCTTCTTGTCCGCGCCCGAGGCGTCGGGCTTCCACACCTGGCCGATCGACACCGACTTCAGGCGCTTGCGCCCGCCGTACCAGAGGTTGACCAGGCCGCGCGAGAACAGCACCGCCGAGAACATCGAGGTCAGGATGCCCAGGCAGTGCACCACGGCGAAACCGCGGACCGGTCCCGAGCCGAAGGCCAGCAGCGCCACACCGGCGATCAGCGTGGTGATGTTCGAGTCGAGGATCGTGCCCCAGGCTCGGTCGTAGCCCTGGTTGATGGCCATCTGCGGGCTGGCCCCTGCGCGCAACTCCTCGCGCACGCGCTCGTTGATCAGCACGTTCGCGTCGATCGCCATGCCCAGCGTCAATGCGATGGCCGCGATGCCCGGCAGCGTCAGCGTGGCCTGCAGCATCGACAGCACCGCCACCAGCAGCAGCAGGTTGAAGGCCAGCGCCAGCGTCGAGATGACGCCGAACAGGCCGTAGTAGACGCACATGAACAGGCCGATGGCAATGAAGCCATACAGCACGCTGTTGAAGCCCTTGTCGATGTTGTCGGCCCCGAGACTCGGGCCGATGGTCCGCTCCTCGATGATCTCCATCGGCGCGGCCAGCGAGCCGGCCCGAAGCAGCAGTGCGGTGTCGGCGGCTTCGGACGTGGTCATGCGGCCGGAGATCTGCACGCGACCGCCGGCGATTTCGCTGCGGATGACCGGGGCGGTGACGACCTCGCCCTTGCCCTTTTCGAACAGCAGGATCGCCATGCGTTTGCCGACGTTCTCGCGCGTTATGTCGCGGAAGATGCGCGCGCCTTTCGCGTCCAGCGTCAGATGCACGGCCGGCTCGTGGTTCTGGCCGTCGAAGCCGGCCTGCGCGTCGGTGAGGTTGTCGCCGGTCAGGATGACCTGGCGCTGCACGATGATCGGCGCGCCGTTGCGCTCCAGGTAGCGCTCGCTGCCGAAGGGCACCGGGCCGCTGCCGCGCTCGGCCTCGCGGGCCTCCGCGCTTTCGTTGACCATGCGCACTTCGAGCGTTGCCGTGCGGCCGATGATGTCCTTGGCCTTGGCCGTGTCCTGCACGCCCGGCAGCTGCACCACCACGCGGTCCAGGCCCTGCTGCTGGATCACCGGTTCAGCAACGCCGAGCTCGTTGACGCGGTTGTGCAGCGTGGTGATGTTCTGCTTGACCGCCTGCTCCTGGATCAGGCGTGCGGCCGCCGGCTTCAGCGTGCCCCGCAGCTTGAAATCGGCCCCGTCGGCGAAATCCGCCCATTGCAGCTCGGCCAGTTGGTCGGCCAGTACGCGCTGCGCCGCGGCCAGCGTCTCGCGGTCGCGGAAGCGCAGTTCCAGCGCATCACCGTCACGCGTGATGCCGGTATGGCGAATGTTCTTGTCGCGCAGCAGCGTGCGCGCGTCACCGGCCAGCGAGTCGACCTTCTTGGTCAACGCGGCCTTCATGTCGACCTGCATCAGGAAGTGCACGCCGCCGCGCAGGTCCAGGCCCAGGTACATCGGCAAGGCGCGCAGCGCGCTCAGCCAGGCCGGCGAGCGCGACAGCAGGTTCAGCGCGACGATGTAGCTCGGGTCGGCGGGGTCGCTGTTCAACGCCTTCGACAGCACGTCCTTGGCCTTGATCTGGGCGTCGGTGTCGACCAGGCGCGCCTTGACCGAATTGCCGTCGAACTGCACGAAGTCCGGCTTCAGGCCGGCCTGCTCCAGGATCTGCTGCACCCGCGGCGCGAAGGCGGCGTCCAGCTTGAGCGTGGCCTTGGCGCTGGACACCTGCACCGCTGGCGCTTCGCCGAAGAAGTTCGGCGCGGTGTAGATCAGGCCGACCAGCAGCGCGACGACCAGGATCGCGTACTTCCAGAGCGGATAGCGGTTCATCAGGGCTTCCTTGCGCGGCGTGGCTGCCGCCGATCGTTCACCGGCGGCGCAGCCGCGCCACCGGCATGGACCGCTGTCCTACTTGAAAGTGCCCTTCGGCAACACCTGCACGACCGCGTTGCGCTGCACTTGCAGCTCAACGCCGTTGGCCACCTCGACATGCAGGTAGCTGTCGCCGAGCTTGGCGACGCGGCCCAGCACGCCACCCGAGATCACCACCTCGTCGCCCTTGGCGATGGCCTCGACCATCGCCTTGTGCTCCTTCTGGCGCTTCATCTGCGGGCGGATCATGATGAAGTACAGCACCACGAACATCAGCACCAGTGGCAGCAGGCTCAGCAGGCTGGATTCGGTGCCACCGGACGCGGCGGGCGCGGTCTGCGCAAAGGCTTCGGAAATGAACACTTCGATGTCCCCTTGGCAAGCCCGCAGGGCGCGGGCAAATCGACGATTCTATGGAGATGGGGCCGGGCGGCCCCGATGGACAATCCCACAAGCGGCAGTCGCGCGGCTTGCAGCCCGTCACGGCGGCTTTGCCTCAACGGGCTGGCCGGCGGGCGATGGGCTCGTCGAAGGGAATTGTAGACTGCACCGCCAGGCAGGGCCGGGGCCCGGTCGCGCCGGGCGGCGCCTGGCAAGGGCGCTCAGGCACGCACGCGCAGGATGGCGGCGAAGTAGGCGGCGATCGCTTCGCGCGCCGGCAGCGGCAGTACGTGGCCGACGTATTGGTCCGGCCGGACGATGACCACGCAGCCTGCATTCCGGTCGATGCGACGGAGGTCGAAGATGTCCACGCCGCGCTTCAGGTCGGCGCAGAACACCTTTTCGTAGTCGCACAGGCCGTAGCGGCCCACCTTCGGGCGCAGCAGCGTGGGCATCGCCGCCCACTCCAGCTCGCGGAAGCCCTGCTGGAACACGGCGCGGGTGTCGATGACCGCGTCCAGGTCCTCGCCCGGCGCGCGGTGCCGGCGCAGCGGCGAGGCCGGGTCGTGCTCCAGCCAGTCGCAGAGGGCGCGGACGGCGCCGCCCGCCGCACCCGCATCGCCGGCGGGCGCGAAGACGAACAGGCGGAAGCGCGCGTCGGCTTCGATGCAATGGCCGAGCTGCATCGGCTTTGCATCGGCCAGTCGGACGACCGGCGCGGAATGAAAGCGCTTGCCGACGTCGAAACCGGCGGCCAGCGACTGGTGGGTGTCCGGGCCGGTCAGCGCGCCCGGCTCATAGCGGATGGTCAGGCCGCAGGTGAACGGCAGGTTGTTGACGAATTCGCGGGCCACGCGCGGCAGGCCGGCGGTGGCGTCGTCCTCGGCCAGGCCGCCGACGACACGAGCCCATTGGTGGTCGAACTCGACCAGGCCCTTGGCCGCCGCGCGCCGTTCGCCAGAATAGCTGTGCAGCAGCGCCGGGTCGGCGCGGCCGGTCAGCACCGAGATCAGCTTCCAGCCCAGGTTGAAGGTGTCGCCCATCGACACGTTCATGCCCTGCCCGGCCTTCGGGCTGTGGGTGTGGCAGGCGTCGCCGGCGAGCATCACGCGCGGCGCGCGCGTGGCCACCTCATGCTCTGGCACGTCGTCGAACTTGTCGGTCAGGCGATGGCCGATCTCGTAGATCGACCACCACACCACCTCCTTCACGTCCAGAGTGAACGGACTGAAGATGCGCTGCGCCTTGGCGATGATGTCCTGCGGTCCCATGCCACGGTCGGCCGCGCGTTCGTGCTCGCCGAGGTTGTCCAGCTCGACGTACAGCCGCACCAGATGCCCGCCCTCGCGCGGCAGCACCATCAGGATGCCCTGGTCCAGCGAACGCACGAAGCTCTTCATGCGCCAGTCCGGGAAGTCGGTGACGGCCAGCACGTCCATCACGCCCCAGGCCTGGTGCGCCGCGTCGCCGTGCAGCGCGCCGCCGATGGCGCTGCGCACGCTGGAGCGGGCGCCGTCGCAGCCGATGACGTAGTTGGCGCGCACCGGGCCTTCTGGCCCTCGCGGCCCGGAGCGGTGTGCTCGAGCGTGACCGTCACCGGATGGTCGGGCGCCGCAGGGTCGACCTGCAGGCTGGCCACCTTCAGGCCGTAGTCCGGCTCGAGCCGTGTGGGCGCATGGCGCATGACGTCGAGGAACATGTCGTGCACGCGGGCCTGGTTGATCAGCACATGAGGCATCTCGGAGGTGCCATCCGGCACGTCCTGCACGCGGGCGACGCGTTGCAGCGGTCCGGCGGACGGCGCCGCGCCTTCGCTGGCTGGCCCCGCTGCCGCCCCGGCCGGCCCGGGCGCCCAGAAGGTGGTCTCGTTGATCCAGACGGATTCGCGCATCACCTTCTCGGCGAAGCCGAAGGCCTGGAACATCTCCATCGAGCGCACGCTGATGCCGTCGGCCTGACCTCTCTCCATCGGCGTGAGCTTCGGTTCGACCAGCATCGTGCGGATCTGGGGAACACGGGCGAGCTGGGCCGCCAGACACAGGCCCGCCGGACCGGAACCGGCGATCAGCACGTCCACCGTCTGCGGCAGCGGGTCGCCGGCGCAGCGGTGGCCCTCGGCGGCGGGCAGCACGTCCGGATCGCCGGGGTTGAAGCCGTTCAGGTGGTACTGCATGGTGCTTCCTTTGAAGTGCACGACATTTGATATGTATACATATGATATGCATGCATGTTAAACTCGTCAAGCGGCACCACCTGGCCTCATTCGGCGAGTTGACGCCGCACGCGACACGGAGCTCGAATGCACAGGATTGAAATGGCCGGACACCTGATCCGGCGTCTGCATCAGCAATCGACGCAGACCTTCCAGGCGCAGACCCAGGCCGCGGGTTTCGACCTGACTTCGGTGCAGTTTGCAGCGCTCGATGCCATTGCCGACCGGCCCGGCATCGACCAGACCAGTCTGGCGGCGGACATCAGTTTCGACCGCGCCACCATCGGCGGCGTGATCGATCGGCTGGAAACGAAGGGCCTGGTGCGGCGCGAGGTGAGCGCGCACGACCGACGCGCGCGACAGCTGTACCTCACACCCGAAGGCGAACGGCTGCTGGAGGCGAGCCGTCCGGTGGTGGAGGCGCTGCAGGCGGACATTCTGGCGCCGCTGTCCGATGCGGAGCGTGGCGCCTTCCTGGCCCTGGCGCACAAGGCGCTGGGCCTGGACTGAAGCAGCAGTCGCCTCTTCGCGCGCATGCGCGCGAAGGACGGACCGCTTACAGCGGCCGAATGCGGCTGGCTTGCGGGCCCTTCTGGCCCTGCGTCACTTCGAACTCCACGCGCTGATTCTCGGCCAGCGTCTTGAAGCCCGTGCCCTGGATCTCCTTGAAGTGGGCGAACAGGTCCTTGCCGCCGTTGTCGGGGGCAATGAAGCCGAAGCCCTTGCCTTCGTTGAACCACTTCACGGTTCCGGTTTCGATCGTCATGATGTCAATCCTTGCGGATGCCTTGCAGAAATTGCCCCGGCTCTAGCGGGGCGGGTGATCGACCGCCAGACCTGGCGGTCGAGATTCGGTGGAGGGGCCTGCGGCCCGCTCAGCGGCGCTGGCCGCCGCGCGTCGGCGGCGGGCCGCCGGGGCCGCGGCGCTCGAGGTGGCGGAACGTGATGCGCCCCTTGCTCAGGTCGTACGGCGACAGTTCGAGCGACACGTTGTCGCCGGCCAGCACGCGGATGTGGTTCTTGCGGACCTTGCCGCCGGCGTAGGCGATCAGCTCGTGGCCGTTGTCCAGCGTCACGCGGAAGCGCGAGTCGGGCAGCACCTCGTTGACGACGCCGTGCATTTCGATGAGTTCTTCCTTGGCCATGCTCATTCACTCCTGATGCGTGGGGGTGGGGTTCGATCCGGCGGCGCGCCGTTCGAGCCAGGCCAATGCCTGGTCGACGGCGAAGCACGTCGCCTGATCGGGTGTGTCGAAGAGGGGCACGAAACGCAGCACGCGGTCGTGCGTCATGCTGCCTGCGCCGCTGCGGATGGAGACGGCGGCCCGGTGGCGGCCGCACTCGGCGGGGCGGGTGAGGGGAGACACGAGGTATCTCCCGATCTGGAACGGGGTGTGGATCTTCAGGGTCCTTCAGGCCGGCACCGGGTGGTGACGCGGCGGGTCTCGACTGCAATTGAGCGCTGTATCGGCGCTGGCTCACTGGATTCACGCACCCGAAGGCACGCGTACGGCGGATGAACTCTGTCCGGCGGCCGGCCCGCAGGGTCACTCGCTGCGGGCCAGGGGCAGCCAGATCGAGCGGACCACCGGAGCAGTCTGAAGGTCTGGCGAAGGATGGAGATCGATCGAGATCTCGGCGAGAGACAACTCGAAGCAGGTGTCTCGACGCCAAAACCCTTGAAGTGTATCAGCCGCCCGTGGTGCATACGCTTTGACGATGAGGGTCGGGGCTGTTGGCCCTCGGCAGCAGTCGCTTGTTCTGCCACTTGGCACACTCGAGTTCGGCGCCGCGAAGCCGGGGTCCGCGATCCCTCTAGCATGCGAGCGCATCGTCGGAGAAGACTCGAATGACCTTCGCTTCAAGATCAGGGATATCGCGTTCGATCGGGGCATCCGTACTGTCCGTACTGATGGTCGCCGTTCTCGGTGGATGTGCGAACGACTACAAGATTCCGGTCGGAGCCGAGACAGCAACCGTCAAGGTCCAGAGGGGCACCACGCCAGAGGTGTTTGGCCAGAACGCCTACTTTCTCGCCTACGAGGACTCGACCTGCAAGAAGCTGCTGGGCGGTCTCGGTGACGCGACGGTTATCACGCCCAACCCTGGCCCGAGGCCGATTGCCGCCAATTCGACGATCTTCGTCAAGGCGTTCAGCAATGCTCCGGCGGGAGGGTCGATCCAGGTTTGCGTCAATGTCATCCAGTTCTCGCCGCGGGCAGGGTCCGCGTACACGTTGTCGCATCAAATGACGAGAGGTGCCTGCAGTCTGCAGGTGGCCTCGACGCCCTATGAAGGCAGAGAAGTGGCGACGCCCATTGCCGTCAGCCCGGGGTGTCGCTGAGTCGAAAGCGGGATACGTTCTCGGCGCGTGAGTGAACGGCGGACATTGAGCATCTGTCTGAACGCCGCGCGCTGAACGCGCCTG
>JBGAII010000068.1:0-21982 GCA_044225625.1 Rubrivivax sp. | reverse complement strand
GTTCAAACAGTCGCGACGAAGTCAGAAGTGGAGGCGCGCTGCGCGCGCTGGCCATGGGCCCTGCGCTCCTCGGCTTCGCACAGGCGCCCTGGCGGCGACCCGCCCGCAGCCTTGGACAGCGAACGTTGTTCGCGAAGTAGCCCACTGCGGGCAGTGCTGCATTTGTGATGCCGCGAATCCCTCTGTGGTGTCCGGCCGAGGATGGCGGGGAAGCGAATCCGGGAAGTAAAGGAGGAGCCCGGTCCTTGGTCCGGGCGGGGGACCTGGACGGATTCGCTTCCCCGCCGGCCTCGGCTCGCGCAAACGCTTGAAGGCGACAGCCATCCGTAAACCGCGGCCCTGGACCTCTGGGCGCCCGATCGCAGATCAGTATCAGGCGACGCGCTTTTCCAGATCGCGCGCGATCAGTTCTTTCATGATCTCGTTGGTGCCGGCCAGGATGCGGTGGATGCGCACGTTCTGGTACAGCCGCGCGATCGGGTATTCGGTCATGTAGCCGGCGCCGCCGTGCAGTTGCAGGCATTCGTCGACCACCGTGCCGCAGCTGTCGGTGATCCACCACTTGGCCTTGGCGGCGGTGGTGGCGTCCAGCGTGCCGTCCATCAGGCGCTGCACGCAGTGGTCGAGGAAGGTGCCGGCCAGCGACACCGTGGTGTCGCATTCGGCCAGCTTGAAACGCGTGTTCTGCATCGCCAGCAGGCTCTGCCCGAAAACCTTGCGTTGCGCGGTGAAGGCCAGCGTCTCGTCGACCGCACGCTCCATGCAGGCGAAGGACGACAGCGCGGTGATCAGCCGCTCGCGCGCCAGCTCCTTCATCAGCTGCTTGAAGCCCTGGCCTTCCTCCGGCCCCAGCAGGTTGGCCACCGGCACGCGCATGTCGTCGAAGAACAGCTCGGCCGTGTCCTGCGAATGCAGGCCGATCTTCGACAGCGTGCGGCCGCGGCGGAAGCCGGATTCGACCTTGTCGGTCTCGACGACGACGATCGACACGCCGCGCGCGCCCTGCGCCGGGTCGGTCTTCAGCACCAGGCAGATCAGGTTGCAGCTGCTGCCGTTGGTGATGTAGGTCTTGGCGCCGTTGATCACGTAGTGGTCGCCGTCGCGCCGCGCGTGCGTGCGGATGCTCTGCAGGTCGGAGCCGGTGCCCGGCTCGGTCATCGCCAGGCCGCCGATCAGCTCGCCGCGTGCCATCTTCGGCAGCCAGTCGCGCTTCTGCGCCTCGCTGGCGAAGTTCTTCAGGTAGTGGGCGACGATGCCGCTGTGCAGCGAGTTGCCCAGCCCGCCGCACAGCAGCCGGATCGGCTCGGAGAAGATCACCGCCTCGTGCAGGAAGCTGCCGCCGCCGCCGCCGTATTCCTCGGCGATGCCGGGCAGCAGCAGGCCGGCGTCGGCCGCCTTGTACCAGGTGTCGCGATCCACGCACTGCTGCTGCGACCAGCGTTCCTCGTTCGGCAGCAGTTCGGTCAGGCAGAAGCGGCGCACGCTGTCGCGCAGGCTCTCCAGCTCCGGGGTCATCCAGGCGGGTCGGTGCATCGTGGTGCCTTACAGCGGCTTCAGGTCGACGATCTTGCTGTTGTTCACCCACTCGGCCTGGGCGCTCTTCATCACGCCGAGGAACTGCTCCGGCGTGCCCGGCGGCACCGGTTCCAGCACCAGCGGCGCCAGACGCTCGCGCGTCTCGGGCAGCGCCGAGATGCGGGCGAACTCCTGGTTCAGCTTGTCGACGATGGCCTTCGGCGTGCCCGCGGGCGCAAAGAAGCCGGCGAAGGATTCGTTGCCGATGCCCTCGTAGCCCAGCTCCTTGAAGGTCGGCACGTCGGGCAGCAGCGCCAGCCGCTTGTTGCCGCTGACGGCCAGCGGCCGCAGGCCGTTGGCGCCGGCGAACTGCTTGATCGCCGCGCCGGAGACGATGCCGGCCTGCACGCGCCCGGAGATCAGGTCGGGCAGCAGCGGCGCTTCGCCCTTGTAGGGTACGTGCACCATCGTCAGCTTGGCCTGCTTGGCCAGCATCTCGACGAAGTAGTGCGAACTCGACGCGTGGCCGGTGGTGCCGTAGGTGAAGGGTTGCGGTGAGGCCTTCGCGGCGGCGACGAACTCGGCCAGCGTCTTGTACGGCGAACTCGCCGGCACGGCGAAGACGGCATACAGCTCGTAGGCGCGATAGATCGGCGTGAAGTCACGCATGGCGTCGTACTTCGCCACGTCGGGCAGCAGCACCGGGTTCGAGACGATCGCCGTCATGTTGAACAGCAGCGTGTAGCCGTCGGACGGCGCGCGCGCCACCTCCTGCGTGCCGATCACCGAATTGACGCCCGGCTTGTTCTCCACCACGATGGACTGGCCCAGCGTGGCCTCGGCCTTCTGCGCGTAGTAGCGCACGACGGCGTCGGTCTGGCCGCCCGGCGGGAAGGGCAGGATCAGCTTGATGGGCTTGGTCGGCCAGGCCTGCGCGGCGGCCAGCATCGGCAGCACGGCGGCAGCCAGGACCAGGATGCGGCGGAACAGGTTCATGCGTTTGTCTCCTTGGGTTGTGACGGTGCCTGGGACGGCAATCAGATGAAGCTGTCCGGCATCAGTTCCTCTTCGGGGCCGTTGGCATAGCGCGAGAAGTCGGTCTGTCCGGCCTCGCGCAGCACCTCCTCGTCGATGCAGAAATGGCCGCTCCAGGTCTTCGGCCGCGTCAGGATGGCGTGCGCCGCGTCGGCCACGATCTCCGGCGAGCGCGTGCGCCGCATGCCGGCGTCGCCGCCGACGATGTTGCGCACGGCGGCGGTGCCGATCCAGGTGCGCGGCCACAGCGCGTTGAAGCCGACCCGGCCGCGGAATTCACCGGCCATGCCGAGCACCAGCATGCTCATGCCGAACTTGGCCATCGTGTAGGCGACGTTCGGCGCGAACCAGCGCTCTTCCATGTTCAGCGGCGGCGACAGCATCAGCACCTGCGGGTTGTCGGCCTTCAGCAGTTGCGGCAGGCAGGCGCGCGTGACCAGGAAGCTGCCGCGGGCGTTGATGCCGTGCATCAGGTCCCAGCGCTTCAGGTCGGTCTGCAGCGTGTCGGTCTTGCTGATGGCGCTGGCGTTGTTGACGACGATGTCGATGCCGCCGAAGCTGCGCACCGCCTGCTCCACCGCGTCCAGCACCTGCTCCTCGTGGCGGATGTCCACGGCCAGCGGCAATGCCCGTCCGCCGGCCTGCTTGATCTCGGCAGCCGCGGTGTAGATGGTGCCGGGCAGCTTGGGGTGCGGCTCGGCGGTCTTGGCGGCGATCACGACGTTGGCGCCGTCGCGCGCGGCGCGCAGCGCGATCGCCAGGCCGATGCCGCGGCTGGCGCCGGTGATGAACAGCGTCTTGCCGGCCAGCGTGCTCATCGGTTTTCCTTTGCGAAGCCGGTGTAGGCCGGCGCGCGGCGCGCCAGCATCGCGTCGATCGCGCCCAGCGGCTCCGGCGCGGCGAAGGCCGCCGCCTGGCTGGCCGCCTCCAGCGCGAACAGGCTCGCGCGGTCGCTGTCGAGCGACACGTTCAGCGCGGCCTTCGTCATCGCGACCGCGGCCGGCGCGGCCTGCGCCAGGCTGCGGGCCATGGCCTCGGCGCGCGCCTCGATCGCCGCGCTGTCGTGCACCTCCATCACGATGCCCAGCGCCTGGGCTTCCGCGGCGCCGATCTCGCGCGCCGACAGCATCAGTTCCTTGGCGCGCTGCAGGCCGACGATGCGCGGCAGCAGGTACAGCGGGCCGATGTCGGGCACCAGGCCCAGCTTCAGGTAGGACATCGCAAAGCGCGCCTGCGGCGACGCGATCACGATGTCGGCCATCAGCGCCAGCGCGAAGCCGGCGCCGTAGGCCGGGCCGTCGACCACGGCGATCAGCGGCCGCGTCAGCGCCAGCATGTCGTTGGCCAGGCGCAGGCCGGAGGTCACGCGCTGCTGCCAGTAGGCGGGGCCGGCGCCGGCGTGCTCCTTCAGCAGGTGCAGGTTGCCGCCGGCACAGAATGCGCCCGGGCTGCCGGCCAGCACCAGCACGCGCACGGCCGGGTCGTCGCGCACCTGCGCCAGCACCTCCATCAGGTCGGTGCGCAGTTCGCTGTCGAAGGGGTTGCGTTTTTCGGGCCGCGTCAGGCGGATCCAGCCTATACCGTCCTGGACCTTGAAATCGAGCGTCTGCATCGTCGAATCGTCTCCGGCGTCAGGCGGGGGTGAACATCGGCACCGGCTGGCCGCCGTCCGCGGCCTTGAACACCAGCTTGACGCGCTGGCCGATGCGCAGCGTGTCCAGGTCGCAGTCGACGATGTTGCTCATCATCGTCACGCCTTCGTCGAGCCGGACGTAGGCCAGCGCATAGGGGATCGGCCCGGCCTTGCGCGTGACGCTGAGGCTGTAGATCTCGCCCGTGCCGCCGGTCGCTTCCCATTCGGTGTCGCCGGCACAGAACGGGCAGACGGGGCGCGGGTACCAATGCGGCTTCTTGCAGGCGGTGCAGCGGCGCAGCTTGAGGACGCCTTCGCGTGCCGCGGCCCAGTAGGGCTCGGTGGCGGGGTCGACGACGACGGCGCCCAGCGGGCGCTCCTGGTAGGGGGTGCTCATGGTGTCATTGCCTTTCGAGGATCAGCGTGGCCGAGCCGTGGCGCGTGCCGAGCAGGCCGCCCATGCCGTGCGCCAGCGCGAGGCCGCAGTTCTTGACCTGCACGGCGGGGTGGGCCTCGCCGCGCAGCTGGCGCACCGCCTCGATGACCTTGGTGATGCCGCCACGGTTGGCCGGGTGGTTGTTGCACAGCCCGCCGCCGTCGGTGTTGAAGGGCAGGCGGCCGCTGCCGGAGATCAGGTTGCCGTCGGCGACGAAGCGGCCGCCCTGGCCCTTCTCGCAGAAGCCCAGGTCCTCCAGCGCGATCAGCACGCTGATCGTGAAGCTGTCGTAGATCGACGCGTACTGGATGTCCGCCGGCTTGACGCCGGCCTCGGCGAAGGCTGCCGCGCCGGTGTAGCGCGCGGCCGACCAGGTCAGGTCCACCTGGCCGCCCAACGTGCCCTTGATGGCCTCGCCGGCGCCCAGCACGTTGACCACCGGCCGCTTCAGCGACTTGGCGATGTCCGGGTGGACGACGACCAGCGCACCGCCGCCGTCGCTGACCACGCAGCAGTCGAGCTTGTGCAGCGGGTCGGCGATCATCGGCGACGCCAGCACGTCCTGCACCGTGACCGCGTCGCGCAGCATCGCGTTCGGGTTGTGCTGCGCATGGGCTGCGGCGGCGACCTTGATCCAGGCCAGCTGCTCCGCCGTGGTGCCGAACTCGTGCATGTGGCGGGCCGCCGCCAGCGCGTAGACGTTGACCGTGACCGGGCCATAGGGCATTTCCCAGGGCACGTCGGGCGTGGTGTGGCTCACCATGCGCGGCGCGGTGCCGCTGGAGCCTTCGCTGCGCGGCCGCCCGGCCAGCGTGATCAGCGCCACCTTGCAGCGGCCTTCGGCGATGGCCTGCGCGGCGTGCGACACATGCACCAGGTAGGCCGAGCCGCCGGTGTCGGTGGTGTCGACGTGGCGCACGTTCAGGCCCAGATAGTCGGCCATGTTGTTGGCGCCCAGGCCGGGCGCGTCGCCGGCGCAGAAGTAGCCGTCGACGTCGGCCAGCGTCAGGCCGGCGTCGGCCAGCGCGCCGCGCGCGACTTCGGCATGCAGCTGGGCCACCGTCTTGTCGGGGGCCTTGCGTGTCGGGTGTTCGAAGGCGCCTGCGATGCAGGCCTTGCGTCGGATGGACATCGGGATTCCGCGTGTTGACGTTGAAAGCGCCGCTAATCTATCATTGGTTGAACCATCGTACAACTGAGAGATTCCCCCCATGAGCACTCCCCTCGTCTCCCTCGCCGGCCGCACCATCGTCGTCACCGGCGCCGGGCAGGGCATCGGCAAGGCCATCGTCGAACTGGTGGTCGAGCTCGGCGGCAACGCCGTGGCGCTGGACATGAACGGCAGCACGCTGGCCGCGGCGCTGGAGTCGCTGCCGAAGGCGCAGGTGCTGGGCGTGGTGGGCAGCGTCACCGATGCGGCGCTGGCGGCGCGCGCGGTCGAGGACGCGGTGGCGCGCTTCGGTGCGGTGCACGGGCTGGTCAACAACGCCGGCATCACGCGCCCGGCGATGATCGACAAGATGAGCGCGCAGCAGTGGCAGGAGGTGATCGACGTGCACCTGACCGGCAGCTTCTACTGGACGCAGGCGGTCGGCCGGCACATGCTGGCGCGCGCCAAGGGCGGCGACGGCAGCGGCGGCTCGGTCGTCAACATCTCGTCCGACGCCGGCCGCAAGGGCTCGATCGGCCAGATCAACTACGCCGCGGCCAAGGCCGGCATGATGGGCATGACGATGACCGCGGCGCTGGAATGGGGCAAGTACAACATCCGCGCCAACTCGGTGTGCTTCGGCGTGGTCGAGACGCCGATGACCGAGGTGGTGCGCGGCGAGAAGTTCCGCGACGGCATGCTGGCCAAGATCCCGATGGGCCGCTGGGCGCAGCCGGAAGAGGTGGTCAAGACGGTCTGTTTCCTGCTGTCGGACGCGGCCAGCTACATCACCGGCCAGCACCTGGCCGTCAACGGCGGCTTCCACATCAGCCTGTGACCGGTCCCGACGCGGCGCGCCTGGCCGCCTTCGTCCGCGAGCGGGTCGGCCCGTTCGACGGCGAGCTGGCACTGCGGCGCATCGAAGGTGGGCAGTCGAACCCGACCTGGATCGTCGATGCCGGCGGCCGGCCGCGCTGGGTGCTGCGCGCCAAGCCGTTGGGCTCGCTGCTGCCGTCGGCGCATGCGATCGAGCGCGAGTTCCGCGTGATGCAGGCGCTCGCAGGCAGCGCCGTGCCGGTGCCGCGGGCGCGCGTGCTGTGCGAGGACCCCGCGGTCCTCGGCAGCGCGTTCTATCTGATGGACTTCGTCGAGGGACGCATCCTCGGCGACCAGACGCTGCCGGAGATGACGGTCGGCGAGCGGCGCGCGCTGTACGACGACATGAACCGCGTCATCGCCGACCTGCATCGTGTCGACGCCGCGGCGGCGGGGCTGGGCGACTTCGGCCGTCCGGGCCATTACGTGCAGCGCCAGATCGAGCGCTGGACCCAGCAGTACCGGGCCGCCGAGACACGCCGCATCGAGGCGATGGAACGCCTGATCGAATGGCTGCCGGCGCACCTGCCGCCGCAGTGCGGCCGGGGCATCGTGCACGGCGACTACCGTCTGGACAACCTGGTGCTGCATGCGACCGAGCCGCGCGTCATCGCGGTGCTCGACTGGGAACTGTCGACGCTGGGCGATCCGCTGGTGGACTTCGCCTACCACTGCCTGACCTGGCGCATTCCGCTCGGCACGCGGCGCACGCTGGCCGGTGTCGAACTGGGGCCCTTGGGCATCCCGAGCGAGGCCGAGCACCTGGCGGCCTATTGCCGGCGCATGGGCATCGACCTGGACGTCGCGACGGCGCGCTGGCCCGGCGACCTGGCGCTGAACATGTTCCGCCTGGCCGCCATCCAGCAGGGCATCGCGCGGCGTGCGCTCGATGGCAGTGCCGCGAACTCGCGTGCGCTGGCGGCGGGGGAGCGGGCCGAGGCGACCGCCGAGGCCGGCTGGGCCGTGCTGCGCGAGGCGGGCGCGCTCTGAGGCTGCAGCCGCGGCGCCCTGCGACGCTGGCGCGCGGCGATCCCGAGGCCCTGACACCTCCGGGTCCTCGATGGCTTGTGAGATGTGTATGGTTGAACCATAATGGATGAAGCCCGGCACATCGAACACGGGGCGCCGGATCGAAGCACTTCCAGGAGACAACGCATGCACAACCGCTTCCGTTCGCTGGTCTCGGCCGCACTGGCCACTGCCGCACTGGCCGGCGCCAGCGCTGCCTTCGCACAGGCCGCGGCCACGACCGTCGGCGTCATCTATCCGATCAAGACCATCCTCGGCCAGCAGGGCCAGCGCGGCGCCGAACTGGCCGCGGAGATGCTCAACGCCAGCGGCGGCGTGGCCGGCGGGCAGCCGCTGAAGCTGATCGTCTACGACGACAACTTCACGCCGGCCGACGGCGTGGCGGCGGCGCGCCGGCTGGCCAGCGAGGACAAGGTCAAGGTGATCGTCGGCTCGATCAACTCGGCGGTGTCGATGGGCATCAACCAGGTCGCGCAGCAGAACGACATGATGTTCCTGGCCGCGGTGACCAAGGCGCCGGCGATCACGCAGTACGACCGCGGTTTCCGCTTCAACCCGCTGGTCTCGACCGACGGCGAGATGTTCAACCAGTACATCAAGACCGCGATCAAGCCGCAGCGCATCGCGGTGGTGGTCGAGAACGGCGACTACGGCCGCTCGATCATCGCCGACATGAAGAAGTCCTTCGGCGACGCGGTGGTGGCCACCGAGCTGTACGAGATCCTGAAGCAGACCGACTTCAGCACGCTGTCGGCGCGCGTCAAGGCCGCCAACCCCGACCTGGTGTGCATGGCCTTCTCCGCGCCGGAACAGGGCGGCAACCTGCTGCGCACGCTGGCCGAAGCCGGCGTGCCGGGCAAGCGCTGCATCCTGCCGGGCTCGATCACGCCGCAGCTGCTGCAGGTGGCCGGCAAGGCGGCCGAAGGTGCGTTCACCATGGACATCTGGGCGCCGACGATGCCGGGCGAGACCAATGCCAAGTTCGTCGCGGCCTTCCAGGCCAAGCACAAGGAGATGCCGGGCAAGGTGGACTTCCTTGGCTTCGAATCGGTCTGGATCCTCGGCCAGGCGATGCGCAAGGCCGGCACCGCCACCGATACCGCCAAGCTCGCGGCGACGCTGCGCGACGGCAGCTGGGATTCGCCGCGCGGCACCGTCACTTTCCCCGGCAACCAGGCCACCTCGCAGAAGTGGGTGACGCTGGTCGTCAAGGACGGCAAGATCGTCGTCGGCAACTGAGGTTCCGGTGAGCGAGGTCCTGCTCCAGCAGCTGCTGAACGGCCTGTCGACCGGCTTCGGCTACGCGCTGATCGCGCTTGGGTTGACGCTCGCCTTCGGCGTGCTGCACATCATCAACTTCGGTCATGGCGAGGTGGTGATGCTGGGCGCGCTGACGGTGGTGATCGCGACCACGAAGCTCGGGCTGCCGTACCTCGCGGCGCTGCCGCTGGCGGCGGCCGTCGGCGCACTGGCCGGCTGGTTGTTCAACGCGCTGGCGGTGCGGCCGCTGCTGCCGCGGGCGGACGGCCGCACCGACATCCTGCTGACCACCTTCGCGGTCGGCGTGCTGCTGTACCAGGTGGTGTTCCAGCTGTGGGGGCCGGCACCCGCGCGTGTCGACGGCGTGCCGGGGCGTGTCGAGCTGGCGGGCATCGGCCTGAGCGGCCAGCGCCTGTTCATCATGCTCGCCAGCATCGCCACGCTGTGGGGGCTGGAACAACTGGCGCGGCGCACCCGCTTCGGCGTCGAGATGCGCGCCGTCGCGCAGAGCGAGTACGCGGCGCGCGTCGTCGGCATCGACGTGCGCGCCATCGGCACACGCACCTTCCTGCTGGCGGCGGCGGTCGGCGGCTTCGGCGGCGCGCTGCTGGCGCCGATCACGTCCTATGCGCCGACGCTCGGCCAGGCGGTGCTGCTGAAGGCCTTCGTCATCGTCGTCATGGGCGGGCTCGGCAACACGACGGGCGCCGTGGTCTGCGCGCTGGGCATCGGTGTTGCCGAGGCCATGCTCGGCCTGGTGGTCGAGGAAAGCATCGTCGCCGGCAGCGTCTACGGGCTGATGCTGCTGGTGCTGCTGCTGCGGCCGCAGGGGCTGCTGGGGGCGCGCGCATGACGCGGCTGCTGCGCGACCTCGGTGCCGGCGTCGTCGCCGCTGCGCTGCTGGCCACGCTGATCTCCTCGGCGTACCTGCTCGACGTCGCCACCTACGCCGGCGTGCTGGCGATCTTCGTGCTCGGCGTCGCGGTGACCTTCGGCCAGATCGGCTACGTCAGCTTCGGCCACGCGGCCTTCTTCGGGCTCGGCGCCTATGCGGCCGGGTTGATGGCCACGCATCTGGGCTGGAACTACTGGCTGGTGCTGCCGCTCGCCGCCATCCCCGGGCTGCTGTTGGGCGCGCTGCTCGGCGTCGTCTCGGCGCGCCTGTCGGGCGCCTACTTCGCGATCGCGACGCTGGTCGTCGCCGAACTGCTGACGGTGGTCGTCGTCAACTGGGTCGAGTTCACGCGCGGGCCGATGGGGCTGATGGTGATGGTGCCGCCGCTCGGCTTTGCGACGGGCCTGGGCTGGAACACACAGCAGGGCTACCTGTTCGTCGTCGGCGTGCTGCTGGTGCTGAGCTTCGTGCTGTTGCGCAACCTGCGCGCCGGCGCCACCGGTCGCGCCTGGACGGCGATCCGCGAGGCGCCGGTGCTGGCCGAGTCGCTGGGCATCGCCACCGTGCGCGAACGTGTCTTCAACATCGCGCTGTCCGGCGGCCTGGCGGCGCTGGGCGGTGCGCTGCTGGTGCCGAAGGCGCTGGTGCTGTCGCCGGCGCTGCTGGGCGTCGGCTATTCGGCCACCGGCATCCTCGGCGTCATCGTCGGCGGCAAGGCCACGCTGCTGGGCCCGGTGCTCGGCGGCGCGCTGTTCGCGGTGCTGCCGGAGGCGCTGCGCTTCCTGGGCGAACTGAACTTCGCGGCTTTCGCGCTGCTGCTGCTGATCGCCGTGCGCGTTCTGCCGGGCGGCATCGTCGGCTGGCTGGCCGAACGCCCGACTTGGCAGGGCTGGTTGGCGCGGCGTGCCGCCGGACGGGCGGCGCCGCTGCCGGCTGCGGCACCGCTGGCCGCGCGGCCACCGCGCGCGGAGCTGGCGCTCGAAGTGCGCGAGCTCAGCCGCAGCTTCCGCGGCCTGAAGGCGGTGCAGCAGGTGTCCTTCGACGTGCGCTGCGGCGAGATCGTCGGCCTGATCGGGCCCAACGGCGCCGGCAAGACCACGCTGCTGTCGATGCTCAGCGGCTTCCTGGCGCCGAGCGCGGGCCGCATCAAGGTCTTCGGCGCCGACATCGCCGGGCTGGCGGCGCACCGCCTCGCGCGCCGCGGCATCGTGCGCAGCTTCCAGCAGACCGCGGTGTGTGCCGGGCAGACCGTGGCGACCAACATGCTGATCGCCGCACATGACCATCGGCCGGTGCACTTCGTCGGGGCGCTGCTGGGCACGCGCGGCTGGCGGCAGGCGGAGCGCGAGCGCACGGCCCATGCATTGGGCTGCCTGCAAGAGGTGGGGCTGGGTGACCGGTGGGACGCGGTGGCCGGCAGCCTGCCCTATGGCGAGCAGAAGCTGCTCGGCGTGGCCATGGCGCTGGCCGCCGGCCCCGAGGTGCTGCTGCTCGACGAGCCCGCCGCCGGGCTGAACCACGTCGAAGCACTGCGCCTGGCCGGCGTGCTGCGCCAGCTGCGGGCCAAGGGCATGACGCTGGTGGTCGTTGACCACAACCTGAAGATGCTGATGTCGCTGGTCGACCGCGTCGTCGTGCTGCACCACGGCGAACTGATCGCCGACGGCGCGCCGGCCGAGGTCACGCAGCGGGCGGAAGTCGTGCAGGCCTACCTCGGTGGGCCGGCGGCTCTGCCGGCGGAGGCAGTGTCGTGAGCCCGCCCGGCCGTCCGCAGGGCGAACACCGCAGTGCGCAGCACGAAGGTACTGCAGTGAGCGCGGGGCTGGCGATCGACGGCCTCGGCGTGCGCTACGGCAAGACCGTGGCGCTGAACGGCGTCAGTCTCGAAGTGGGGCCGCGCGAGGTGGTGGCGCTGGTCGGCGCCAACGGCGCCGGCAAGTCGTCGCTGCTGAATGCGTTGCTCGGCCTGGTGCCGGCGCAGGGCGGGGCTATCCGCTTCGACGGCCAGGCGCTCGACGGCCTGCCGACACGGGCCCGCATCGAAGCCGGGCTGGCGCTGTCGCCGGAAGGGCGGCGCGTCTTCCCCGAACTGAGCGTCGAGGAAAACCTGGACCTGGGCGACCTGGGCCGCGACCTGGCCGCGCGCGGCCGGCGCCGCGACGACGTCTACCGCTGGTTCCCGCGGCTGCGGGAACGGCGCACGCAGCGCGCCGGCACGATGTCCGGCGGCGAGCAGCAGATGCTGGCCATCGGCCGTGCGCTGATGGCGGCGCCGCGGCTGCTGCTGCTGGACGAACCGACGCTGGGCCTGGCGCCGGTGATCGTGCGCGAGATCGCCCAGTTCGTGCGCCAGGCCGGCGACGCCGGCATGTCGGTGATGCTGGCCGAACAGAACGCCGAGATGGCGCTCGGCGTGGCCGACCGCGCCTACGTGCTGCAGAACGGCGAGATCGTGATGCACGGTCCGGCCGCGCAGGTGGCCGCCAACCCCGAGGTGCGCGACGCGTACCTCGGCCTCTGAACGGGTGTCGCTCACGGAGCCGCGCATGAAGCTGATCGCCGAAGGACTGCGTTTTCCCGAGGGTCCGATCTGGCTCGACGACGGTTCGCTGCTGGTGGTGGAAATCCGCGCCCGCTGCCTGACGCGCATCCGCCCCGACGGCCGGCGCGAAGTAGTGGCCGAACTCGGCGGCGGGCCCAACGGCGCCGCGATCGGCCCCGACGGCGCCTGCTACGTGTGCAACAACGGCGGCTTCGACTGGCACGACATGCCGGACGGCAGCGTGCGCCCCGGCCTGCAGCCGGCCGATTACAGCGGCGGCCGCATCGAACGCGTCGACCTGGCCACCGGCGAGGTGCGTGTGCTCTACACGCACAGCGATCATGGTCCGCTGCGCGGCCCGAACGACATCGTCTTCGACGGTGCCGGCGGCTTCTGGTTCAGCGACATCGGCAAGCGCCGGCCGCGCGACGGCGACCATGGCGGCGTGTACTACGCGCGCATCGACGGCAGCCAATGCCGCGAAGCTGTCTTTCCGATGACCACACCCAACGGCGTGGGCCTGTCGCCCGACGGCCGGCGCCTGTATGTCGCCGAGACCACGACCGGGCGGCTGTGGGCCTTCCCCGTCGTCGCGCCGGGACAGCTGGGCCGCGACCCCGCATCGCAGGCGGCGCACGGCGGCACGCTGGTCGCCGGCGTCGGCGGCTACCAGCTCTTCGACTCGCTGGCCGTCGAGGCCGACGGCACGGTGTGCGTCGCCACGCTGTTCAACGGCGGCATCACGCGCATCGCGCCGGACGGCAGCCGCGTCGAACACCGGCCGCTGCCCGACCCGTTCACCACCAATCTGTGCTTCGGCGGCCCGGGCCGGCGCACCGCCTACGTCACGCTGTCGTCGACCGGCCGCCTCGTCGCGCTGGACTGGCCGCAGGCCGGTCTGCGCCCGGCCTTCGACGACCGCGCGCCCCTCTGAACCCCCAAAGGACACCGCCATGTACATGCCCCCCGGAACCCGCCTGAAGCTCGACCCGCAGGACGAATACACGCACCAGCCCGAAGCCGTGGGCAACTACAACGAAAGCATGTACTTCAATGCCTTCGACAGCGCGCGCGGCATCGGCCTGTGGGTGCGCATCGGCAACCGGGCCAACGAGGGCCATGCCGAGATGAGCTGCTGCGTCTACCTGCCGGACGGCCGGGTCGGCTTCATGTTCGGCCGGCCGAAGATCGAACACAACCGCGAGATGGCCGCCGCCGGCATGCGCTTCGAGGTGATCGAGCCCTTCAAGCGCCTGCGCGTGACCTACGCAGGCGAGCTGCTGATGATGGACGATCCGATGGCGATGGCCGACCCGAGCAGCGCCTTCAAGCGCTTTCCGAAGAAGCCGGCGATCATCGAGCTGGACTTCGAGGGCGTCTCGCCGATGCACGGCGGCGAGATCGTCAACCTGGACGGCAGCCCGTGGGCGCTGGACCCGGAGCAGGCGGTCTACCGCGGCCACACCGAACAGAACATGGCGGTCGAGGGCCACGTCACCGTCGACGGCCAGCGCTTCGACTTCCGCGGCGGCACCGGCTACCGCGACAAGTCCTGGGGACCGCGCCACTGGCACAGCTTCAGCTGGTACAAGTGGCTGCCGGTGACCTTCAGCCGCGACTTCGGCGTGCTGCTGTCGATCAAGCCGAAGGGCGGCAAGGCGCTGCCGGTCAGCGGCAACGTGCTGCGCAACGGCGTCTACGAGCCGGTGATCGACGGCCGCATCGAGACCGACTACGACGCGCAGTACGTGCCGCGCGGCCTGAAGGCCTGGGTCAAGACCGATGCCGGCGAATATCAGATCACCGGCCGTGTGCTGACCACGGTGCCGCTGCGTCACAAGCTGAAGAACAGCAGCGATCTGAGCCGCTACACGCGCATCACCGAGAGCATCAGCGAGTACCGCTGCGGCGACCTGCGCGTGCTGGGCATGACCGAATACTGCGACGTGATGACCGACGGCGTGCCGCTGTCGGTCAGCGAGGAAGCGCCGGCCGCATGACCACCTTCGAGACCCTGCTGGTCGAGGTCGGCGACGGTGTCGCGACCGTCACGCTGAACCGGCCTCAGGCGAAGAACGCGCTGTCGCCGCTGATGGCCGACGAACTGACGGCTGCGCTGCACGCGCTGCGCCGCGACGACGCGGTGCGTGCGCTGGTGCTGACCGGCGCCGGCGCCGACTTCTGTGCCGGCGGCGACGTCAAGGGCATGGGCACAGGCGGCACGCGCACCCCCGAGCAGCGCCACGCCGCGATGGCCCGCTACCGCGCGCTGACGCTGGCGCTGACCGGATTCGACAAGCCGCTGGTGGCCGCGCTCGACGGCGTGGCCTACGGTGCCGGCGTCAGCATCGCGCTCACCGCCGACATCGTGCTGGTCAGCACGCGGGTGCGTTGTGCGCTGGTGTTCCACCGCATCGGCCTGGTGCCCGATTGCGGCGCCTGGTACACGCTGCCGCGCATCGTCGGCCTGCAGCGCGCGAAGGAGTTGATCTATTCGGCGCGCGAGTTCGGCGCCGACGAGGCGGTGCGCATCGGCCTGGCGCTCGAGGCGCATGCGCCGCAGGCCCTGCTGGCACGCGCGCAGGCCATCGCGCTGAGCCTGGCCCAGGGGCCGGCGCTGGCCTTCGGCCTGTCGAAGCAGGCGCTCAATGCGTCGCTGCAGAGCGAGCTGTCGACGATGCTCGACCTGGAGGCGGCAGCGCAGCCGATCGCCTCGAGCAGCGAATTCGCCGCCGACGCAGTGCGCCGTTTCGCCGCGCGCGAACCGGCGCGTTTTCGCTGGCCCACCCTTTCCAACCTCACCGAAGACCGATGATCGACTACGCAAAGACCAAGGCCTGGCACAGCGGCGACGTGCGTCACGCCTACACCGCCCGCGACACCATCCTGTATGCGCTCGGCCTGGGGGCCGGCCAGGACCCGCTCGATCCGGACGAACTGCGCCTGACCTACGAGAAGCAACTGGTGGCGCTGCCGACGATGGCGGCGGTGCTCGCCTCGCCGGGCTTCTGGATGCGTGATCGCAAGGAGCTGGGCATCGATTTCCTGAAGCTGGTGCACGGCGAGCAGCGGGTGACGATCCACCGGCCGTTGCCGGCATCCGGCACCGTCGTCGGCGTGAGCCGCGTCACGCGCATCGTCGACAAGGGCGAAGGCAAGGGCGCGGTGATGACGGTGGAAAAACAACTGCGCGACGAGGCCGACGGCCAGCCGCTGGCGGTGTCGGAGCAGACGCTGTTCCTGCGCGGCGACGGCGGCTTCTCCAAGCACGGCGGCGGCGACGAGCCCGGCCCGGCGCTGGCGGCCATGCCCGAGACGGCGCCGGAGTTCAGCGTCGACCTGCCGACGCGGCCCGAGGCGGCGCTGCTGTATCGCCTGTCGGGCGACATCAACCCGCTGCATGCCGACCCCGAGTTCGCCGCCAAGGCCGGTTTCCCCAAGCCGATCCTGCACGGGCTGGCGACCTACGGCGCGGCCTGCCGCGGCATCGTCAAGCTGCTGTGCGGCGGCGACCCGCAGCGGCTGAAGAGCTTCTCCGCGCGCCTGACTTCGCCGGTGTTCCCCGGCGAGACGCTGCGGCTCGAAGCCTGGCGCGTGTCGGAGCACGAGGCGGCGTTCCGCTGCCGCGTGCCGGCGCGTGACGTGGTCGTGCTGGCCAACGGCAGCGCCACGCTGTGATGCAGGCCTGGCGCGTCGAAGAGATCAGCGAGGCCGGCACGCTGGTGCAGCGGCAGATCGACGTGCCGGTGCCGGCGGCCGACCAGTATCTGGTGAAGGTCGAAGCCGCGGGCGTGGCCTTCGGCGACACGCTGATCGTGCGCGGCAAGTACCAGGTCAAGCCGCCGCTGCCGTTCACGCCCGGTTCGGACGTGGTCGGCCGCGTCGTCGGCGCCGCCGGCGATCCGGCCGACGGCCTGCGCGTGGCCAGTTCCACCAGCCGCCAGGGCGGCTTCGCCGAATACGTGCTGGTGCCGAAGAGCGAGATCGTCGCGATCGGCGAGGACACGCCCGCCGGTGTCGCGCTGGCGCTGCGCAGCAACTTTCCGACCTCGCTGTATGCGCTGCGCCACGCGGCCAGGCTGCAGGCCGGCGAGACGCTGCTGGTGCATGCCGCGGCCGGCGGCGTCGGCAGCGCGGCGCTGCTGCTGGGCAAGCGCGCCGGTGCGCGTGTCATCGCCACCGCCGGCGGCGCCGAGAAGATGCAGCTCTGTCGCGAGCTCGGCGCCGACGACGTGGTGGACTACCGCGCCGGCGACTGGGTGGAAGCGGTGCGCGCGCTGGCGCCGCAGGGCGTCGACGTGGTCTACGACCCGGTGGGCGGCGAGACCGGCGCGCAGAGCCTGCGCGTGCTGGCCTTCGGCGCGCGCTACCTGGTCATCGGCTTTGCCGGCGGCACGCTGACGCAGCTGCCGGCGAACCGGCTGCTGCTGCACAACGCCAGCGCGGTGGGCGTGCTGTGGGGCGAGGTGCGCAAACGCGACCCGGCGCTGTCGGCGGCACTGACCGCCGAGATCTACGGCGCCTTCCGCGACGGCTCGCTGCGCCCGCCGCCGGGCCGCGGCCATGCCTTCGACGAGCTGCCGCAGGCGCTGGCGGCGCTGGAGGGCCGCAGCACGGTCGGCAAGATCTGGATCACCATGCCTGGACGCTGAGGCCACGATGCGCGTCTTCGAAGGGCTGAAGGTCATCGACGCCGCCGGCTTCATCGCCGCGCCGGCAGCGGCGACGATCCTGTCGGACTTCGGCGCCGACGTCATCAAGATCGAGCCGCCGGGCGAGGGCGATGCCTTCCGCAAGGTCTACAAGGTGCCGAACCTGGCGGTGTCGGAGCACAACTACCTGTGGATGCAGGTGGCGCGCAACCGGCGTGCGCTGGCGCTGGACCTGAAGAGCGCCGAAGGCCAGGCCGTGCTGCACCGGCTGGTGCGCGCGGCCGACGTGCTGATCACCAACTACCCGCTGCCGCTGCGGCCGAAGCTCGGGCTGGCCTGGGAGCAGATCGAGCCGCTGAACCCGCGCCTGATCTATGCCTCGCTCACCGGCTATGGCGAAAGCGGCCCCGAAGCGCACAAGCCGGGCTACGACGCCACCACCTACTGGGCGCGCAGCGGGCTGGCCGACCTGGTGCGCCCCGACCCCGACGGGCCGCCGGCCAGCGCGGCCAACGGTCAGGGCGACCAGCCGAGCGGCGGCATGCTGTTCGGCGCCATCGTCACCGGGCTGTACCGGCGCGAACGCACCGGCCGCGGCGGCTGGGTCGGCACCTCGCTGCTGGCCAACGGCGCCTGGGCCAATGCGATGTCGATCCAGGCCGCGCTGGTCGGCGGCGAGGTGGTCTACCGTCCGCCGCGCACGCAGCCGCGCAATGCGCTGCAGAACACCTACCGCTGCGCCGACGGCCGCTGGTTCCTGCTCAGCCTGATCGCCGAGGACAAGCTGTGGCCCGGCTTCGCCCGGCTGATGGGGCTGGAAGCCGCGCTGCACGACCCGCGCTTCGCCACGCTGCCCGAGCGCCGCCGCCATGCGGCGGACCTGGCGCAGCAGCTCGAGCGCGCCTTCGCGCAGCACGACAGCGCCGAATGGCAGCAGCGCTTCGATGCCGCCGGCCAGACCGTGGGCGTGATCGCGCGTACCGCCGACGTGGTGCACGACCGGCAGATGCGCCACATCGGCGCGCTGGTGCCCGGCGAAGGCATTCCCGGCACCGGCCTGACGGTCGCCAGCCCGCTGCAGATCGGCGGCGAGACGGCGGTGCCGGCGCGCGCCGCGCCGGCCGTGGGCCAGCACAGCGACGAGATCCTGCGCGAAGCCGGTTATGCCGAGGCCGACATTGCGGCGCTGCGTGCGCGGGGCATCGTCGGCTGACCACCTTCCACCCGAAAGAACCATGTCATCGACCGCAGCAGAGAACCCCGACGAGGTCGTGCGCGTCAGCCGCGAAGGCGAGCACATCGCCATCGTGCAGTTGAACCGCCCGCAGGCCCGCAACGCCGTCAGCAGCGCGCTGGCCGTGGGACTGGACCGCGCGGTCAAGGCGGTCGAGGCCGACGCTGCGGTGCGCGTGGTCATCCTCACCGGCAGCGGACCGGCCTTCTGTGCCGGCGCCGACCTGAAGGAGATGGCTGCCGGCGGCGCGCCGACCACGCGCAGCACGCCCGACGGCGGCTTTGCCGGCTTCGTGTTCGCGCCGCGGCGCAAGCTGTGGATCGCGGCGGTCAACGGCCCGGCGGTCGCCGGCGGCTTCGAGATCATGCTGGCCTGCGATGTGGCCATCGCCTCGAGCGCCGCGGTCTTCGGCCTGCCCGAGGTGAAGCGCGGGCTGTCGGCCGCGGCCGGCGGCATCTTCCGCCTGCCGCGCCGCGTGCCGCTGGGCGTGGCGCTGGAGATGATCGCCACCGGCGACCCGATCGACGCGCGGCGTGCCGAGCAGCTGGGTCTGGTCAACCGTGTCGTCGAGCCGGAGCGCCTGCTGCCCGAGGCCATCGCCTTGGCCGGCCGGGTGGCGGCGAACGCGCCGCTGGCGGTGGAATGGAGCCTGAAGGTCGCGCGCCACGCCGCGGACCACGACGAGGCCGAACTGCGCCGTCAGGCCCAGGAGGTGATCGGTGTCATCCACGCGAGCGAGGATGCGCAAGAAGGCCCGCGCGCCTTCGCCGAGCGCCGCGCGCCGCAGTGGAAGGGACGTTGAAAGGAAGGACGATGAGCAAGGACCTGCGCATCCTGGCCGAAGGCCTGGGCTTCCCCGAAGGGCCGGTGCCGCTGGACGACGGCTCGGTGGCCTTCGTCGAGATCGCCCACGGCCGCATCGGCCGCTGGCGGCCTGATGGCCCTACGGGTCGCGTCGACACCGTGGCCGTGCCGGGCGGCGGGCCGAACGGCGCCGCGCTGGGACCCGACGGCGCGCTCTACGTCTGCAACAACGGCGGGCTGAAGTGGCACACCGACCCCGATGGCGGGCGCTATCCGCACGGGCGTCCGGCCGACTGGTCGGGCGGGCGCATCGAGCGCGTGGACCTGGCCAGCGGCCGCGTCGAGCGGCTGTACGAGCGCAGCGAGCACGGCCCGCTGTCCGGCCCCAACGACCTGGTCTTCGACGCGCACGGCGGCTTCTGGTTCACCGACCTGGGCGAACTCGGCGAGACGCATCTGCAGCGCGGCGCGGTCTACTATGCGAAGTCCGACGGCTCGTCGATCCGCCGCATGATCCACCCACTGCTGACCCCCAACGGCATCGGCCTGGCGCCCGACGGCCGCACGCTCTATGTCGCCGAGACCGCGACCGCACGGCTGTGGGCCTTCGACGTGGCCGGCCCGGGCGAACTGGCGCTGCGCGCCTGGCCCGCCAACACGCCGGGCCGCATGCTGCATGCGTCCGGCTTCTATGCGATCTACGACTCGCTGGCAGTGGAGGAGGGCGGCAACGTCTGCGTCGCGACCTGCGCCATGCCGGGGCAGGCCGGCATCACGGTGATCTCGCCCGAAGGCGCCGTGGTCGAACACGTGCCGATGCCGGACCGATCGACGACCAACATCGCCTTCGACCGGGCCGAGCGGCGCACCGCCTATGTCACGCTGTCGCGCAGCGGGCGGCTGGCGGCGTTGCCCTGGCCGAGGAAGGGACTGAAGCTCGATGCCTGAAGGGCCGCAGGCCGGACGCGCGCTGTGGCCGCGCATCCCCTGGGCGCGCTGGTTTCCGGCGCTCGACGAGCGCAACATCCGCCTGTACATGTTCGGGCAGTCGGTGTCGATCCTCGGCACCTGGGTGCTGGACATCCTGCTGAACCTGGTGCTGTGGCGGGCAACACGTTCGCCGGGGCTGCTGGGGCTGCTGAACTTCCTGCTCTACATGCCGGGGCTGGTGATCACGCCGCTGTTCTCGGCCAGCCTGTCGGCACACAACGCGCGCCGGCGCACGATGCGCGTGCTCGCGGGCGGTCTGGCGGTGGCCCTGACGCTGGCGCTGTGTGCGGCGCTGGGCTGGCTGTCGGTGCCGGTGGTGCTGGCGATCGCGCTGGCGCGCGGCGTGCTCAACGGCATGGAGCAGCCGGCGCGGCAGATGCTGCTGGCCAGTTCGGTGTCGCGGCTGGAGCAGATCGGCGGCGCGGTCGCACTCAACACGGTCGTCTTCCAGGTCGCGCGCATGGTCGGGCCGGCGCTGGCGGCCCTGCTCTTCACGAGCATCGGCGCAGCCTGGGGCTTCGTGTTCAGCGGTGCGGCGGTGGCGGTGATGATCGCCTGCGTGCTGCAGGTGCGGTCCGGCCCGCCGATCGTGCCGCCCGCCGAGGCGGCGGGGCGCGACGGCCTGCGCGGCGCGCTCGACTTCGTCCGGGCAGACCGCTTCGGCAGCCTGTTCCTGCCGCTGACGGTGTGCATGGCGCTGTGCACCGGCGGCTACCAGACGCTGGTGCCGGTGCTGGGCGACCGCGTGTTCGGCGATACCGCACGCTGGACCAGCTTCTTCTTCGCCGCGGCGGGCGCCGGCGCGCTGGTGGCCGCGCTGCTGATGTCGACACACCTGGCGCCGGGCGCGCAGCGCCGCCTGCTGGTGCCGGTACCGTGGCTGGTGGCCATGGCACTGCTCGGCCTGGGCACGACGCGGCTGGCGCCGCTGAGCCTGCTGTGCTTCGGCGTCATCGGCTTCGGCATGACCACGGTGACGGTGGGTGTCGGCTCGGTGCTGCACCGGCGCGTGCCGGCTCAGGCGCGCAACGGCCTGATCGCGCTGATGCTGGTGGCCTTCAATGGCGTGATCGCGCTGGCGCAGATGCCGGCCGGCCTGCTGGCCGGCCGCCTGGGCGTGCAGCCGGCCTTCCGCGTGATGGGCGGCTGCATGCTGGCGGCGCTGCTGCTGCTGTTCGTGCGGCGCTGGCGCCGGCTGGGGCGGCTGGAGTTCGATGCCGAGCGGCTGTGAGCCCGCACCGCCGGGAAAGTCCGCACGCGCTGGCCGGGCCCTCATGATATAAAGGTTGGACCATTAACATTAGCAGCCATCGATGGCGTCGATGGTCTTCCGCACCGTGGACGAACTGCGCGTCGAACACCCCGAGCCCCGTGTCGCCGTCCTGCGCATTCACCGCCCGGCCAAGCGCAATGCACTGAGCGTGGCGCTGCGCCGCGTGCTCGTCGAACGGCTGCAGGCGCTCGACGCGGACGACACGATCGGCGCCATCGTCCTGGCCGGCGGCGCCGAGTTCTTCGCCGCGGGCGCCGACCTGACGGAGATCGTCGATGCCGGCGCGATCGAGATGCTGCTGCGCGACACCTTCAGCCTGTGGAGCGCCATCGGCCGCGTCGGCAAGCCGATGCTGGCGGCGGTGCGCGGCCAGGCGCTCGGCGGCGGCTTCGAGCTGGCGCTGCATGCCGACCTGATCGTCGCCGGCGAGCGCGCCCGCTTCGGCCTGCCGGAAGTCAAGGTCGGGCTGATGCCCGGCGGCGGCGGCACGCAGCGTCTGCTGCGTCTGGTGGGCCGCCAGCGCACCCTGCAGTACCTGCTGACCGGCGACACGATGAGCGCCGCCGAGGCGCAGGCGATGGGCATCGTCAACACCGTCGTGCCCGATGCCGAGGTCGAAGCCGCGGCGGTCGCGCTGGCCGCGCGCATCGCGGCAATG
>JBGAII010000067.1:0-22818 GCA_044225625.1 Rubrivivax sp. | reverse complement strand
CCAGCGCATCAATCTGCTGGCACCGCCGGTGTGGGCCGTGATCGCCTGGAACCTGCTGGTCTATGCGGCGCTGCTGCTGCGGCCGCTGTGGCCAGGCGGCCGGCCCGGCGGCCTGCGGCGCGCGCTGGCCGGCGCGGCCCTGCGCTGGCGCCAGCGCCGGCTGGGCGCCGGCGGCGCCGCTGCGCCGGTATGGCAGGTCTTTGCCGCCGACTGGGCTACCGCCAGCGCACCGCTGCAGGGTGCGCGCATCGCGCTGGCGCTGCATGCGGGCGCGGCGGCGCTGGGCCTGGGCCTGCTGGCCGGCATGTACCTGCGCGGCCTGGTGCTGGACTACCGCGTCGGCTGGGAAAGCACCTTCCTCGACGCGGCCACCGTGCAGTCGCTGCTGGCCACGCTGCTCGCGCCGGCCAGCGCGCTGTCGGGCATCGCCGTGCCCGACGTGGCCGGCATCGAGGCGCTGCGCCTGCCGCAGGCGGCGGGCACGCCGGCGTCGGCAGCACCGTGGATCCACCTGTATGCGCTGCAGCTACTGCTGCTCGTGCTGCTGCCGCGGCTGTTGCTGGCGCTGGCAGCCGGACTGCATGCCCGTGCGCTGCGGCACGACCTGCCGCTGCCGCTGGCCGAGCCCTATTTCCAGCGCCTGCTTCGCCAGCAGCGGGGCGGCCAGCAGCGGGTGCGCGTCTGGCCCCATGCGCGCACGCCGGACGCGCCGGCCGTGGCACGGCTGAAAGCGTTACTGCAGCGCATCTACGGCGACGGCGTCACGCTGCAGCTCGAACCCACCGTGGCCTACGGCAACGAAGATGCGCCGGCCGGATCCCCGGCCGACGGCGCGCTGCGCGTCGTGCTCTGCGACCTGGGCGCGACACCGGAGCCCGAGAGCCAGGGTCGCCTGCTGGCGGCGCTGGGCCAGCCGCTGCTGTTGCTCGATGAAGCGGCCTTCGTGCAGCGTTTCGGCGCCGGCTCGCCCCGGCTCGCCGAGCGACGCCAGGCCTGGTCGGCGCTGGCGGCGACGCGGGACTGCCGCGTGGCCTTCATCGACCTGCAGGCGGCCGCCACGGCCCCGGCCGAAGCCGCGCTGCAGGCGGCGCTGGAGCCGTCGGCGCCATGACCACGGACGGCCTGCAAGTGCAGATCGTGCAACGCGCGGTGCGCAGGGTGCTGCGGTGACGGACAGTCTGCAGCTCAGCCTGGTCTCGCACACCAACGTCGGCAAGACGACGCTGGCGCGCACGCTGCTGGGCCGCGACGTCGGCGAGGTGCGCGACGCGCCGCACGTCACCGAGTTCGCCGACGCCTACGAGATGCTGCGCACGCCGCAGGGCGAGACGCTGCGGCTGTGGGACACACCCGGCTTCGGCGACAGCGTGCGCCTGCTGCGGCGCATGCAGCAGGCCGGCAATCCGCTGGGCTGGTTCCTCAGCCAGGTGTGGGACCGCTGGCGCGACCGGCCGTTCTGGGCCAGCCAGCAGGCACTGCGCCACGTGGCCGAGACCTCCGACGTGGTGCTGTACCTGGTCAGCGCGGCCGAGGAGCCGGCCGCGGCCGCCTACGTGGCCAGCGAGATGGCACTGCTGCGCTGGGTCGGCAAGCCGGTGATCGTGCTGCTGAACCAGTTGGGCATGCCGCGCGAGGCCGTGCTGGAGCAGGCCGACGTGCAGCGCTGGCGCGAGCACCTCGCGCCCTTCGGCTTCGTGACGCAGGTGCTGCCGCTCGACGCCTTTGCGCGCTGCTGGGTTCAGGAGCAGGTGCTGCTGCAGGCCATCGAGGCCAGCCTGCAGGGTGAGCGCCGAGCACTGATGCAGCGCCTCGGCGCGGTCTGGCGCGCACAGCGTCTGGCGGTGTTCGACGCGTCGGTGCAGGCGCTGGCGCAGAGCATGACGCGGCTGGCGCTGGCCCGCGAGGAACTGCCGGAACGCGGCAGCCTGCGCGCCGGCCTGCGCAAGCTCGGCGCGGCGCTGGGCCTGGCGGCCGACGAGCGCAACCCCGCGCTGCTGGCGCAGGCCGCGTTGGCGGAAGCGTTGGATGCCGAGGTGCGGGCCAGCACCACGCGGCTGATCGAATTGCACGGCCTGGCCGGTCAGGCGCAGGGCGAGATCCTGCAGCGCATGGCCGAGCACTTCCAGCTGCAGCTGCGCCTGGACGAAAGCAAGGCCGCGCTGATCGGCGGTGCCCTCACCGGCGCGCTGGTCGGGCTCAAGGCCGACATCGCCGCCGGCGGGCTGACACTGGGCGGCGGCCTGCTGGCCGGCGGCCTGATCGGCGCGCTGGGCGCAGCCGGCCTGGCGCGCGCGGTGAATCTGGTGCGCGGCACCGACCGTTCCTGGCTCGCCTGGAACGCCGAGGCGCTGGACACGATGCTGCAGGCTGCGCTGCTGCGCTATCTGGCCGTCGCCCACTTCGGCCGCGGCCGGGGTGAATGGGCGCGCGCCGAGACGCCGCCGCACTGGAAGCCGGTGGTCGAGCAGGCGCTGGCGGCCGAAGCCGACGCGCTGGCGTCGCTGTGGGCCGAGCGCGACGGCGACGCGGCCGCGGCGCGCCTGCTCGCCGGCCTGCAGGCCGTGATCGACCGCGCGTTGCGCGCGGCGCTGTGCCAGCTGTACCCGCAATCACCCGTGCCCGATGCGGGACGCGCGGCGCAGGGCGCATGAAGCTGGCGCGTTCGCGCGCTATGGACGCGGCGCCGCCGAAGGGTTAAGGTCTTCGCATCGTGAAAACCGCCATCGACTTCTACTTCGACTTCTCGTCACCCTATTCGTACATCGCGTCCGAATGGGTGAGGCGCTGGCCGCGCGCCACGGCCGCACGGTGCGCTGGCATGCGATCCTGCTCGGCGCCACCTTTCAGGCCGCCGAGTTGCGCAGCCCGGTCGGCTATCCGCTGAAGCGCGAATACAGCCTGCGCGACTTCCGCCGCTCGGCGCGCTTCGAGGGCGTGCCCGATGCAGCCGGAGGAGTTCTCGATCCCGACGATCCATGCCGCGCGCGTGTTCTGATGGCTCAACGACAGCCGCAGTGCGGAACAGGCCACCGCCTGGGCGCGCTGGCCTGCGCGCCTATTTCACCCGCGGCCTGATGCTCAGCCAGCCCGATGCGCTGAAGCAGCTGGCGGCCGACAGCGGCCTGGACACGGCCGAGGCCGAGGCCGCGTGGAACGACCCGCAGTGGAAGGCGCGGCTGAAGCGCGCCAACGACGAGGCCATCGCCGCCGGCGTGTTCGGCGCGCCCTTCTTCTTCGTCGACGGCGAGCCCTTCTGGGGCAACGACCGCAAGGCGCAGATCGAGCGCTGGCTGGCGCAGGGCCCGTTCTGAGCGCGTGCCGCTCGCGTATGCTGGAGGGCATGATGAAGAAGACCGTGAAGTCGATGGTCGACGAGGCCACTGCCGCGATCACCACCTACAGCATCGAAGAGGCGCGCGAACTGCATGGCCGCGAGGACGTGCAGTTCATCGACATCCGCGACGTGCGCGAGCTGGAGCGCGACGGCGTGATCCCCGGCGCCTTCCATGCGCCGCGCGGCATGCTCGAGTTCTGGGCCTGCGACGAAAGCCCGTATCACAAGCCGGTGTTCGCCGAAGGCAAGCAGCTGGTGCTGTTCTGCGCTGCCGGCTGGCGCTCGGCGCTGGCGACGAAGACGCTGCAGGACATGGGGCTGGAGCGCGTGGCGCACATCGACGGCGGTTTCGGCGCCTGGAAGGCCGCCGGCGCGCCGGTCACCGAGAAGGCCAAGAAGGGCTGATCAGCGCCGCGTGCCGCCGACCGCGGCGCGGTGCAGGTAGAAGCTGACCACCGGCGACTGGATCGCCGGCACGCCGTTGGCGTCGACGACGGCCAGTTGCAGCGTGTGCTCGCCGCGGTCGCCCAACGCAGCCGCCTGCCAGTCGTTGGCGGTGATGCGCGGGTTGGCCGTGCGGAACACCGTCGGCACCAGGTTGCCGTCGATCATCACGCGGATGCGGTCGCTGGGCCGCAGCGGCGGCGACAGCTGCGCCGAGATGCCGAAGGCGCCGTCGTTGCTGTGCAACGCATCCTGGTTGGCCGGGCGCAGGATCACCAGCCGCCGATACGGCGGCGCGCCGGCCGTGGCCTGTTGTGGCTGCTGCTGTGACTGCGCCTGGGACGGGGCCGTCTGCGGGGTGGTGACCACGTTGGGCTGCTCCAGCTGCACCTGCGTCGCACCCGGCGAGGGCTTGTCCGAGAACACCGGACCGGCGTTGTCCTTCGATTCGTAGACGGTCTGGGCCCAGGGTGCCAGCGTGCAGGCAGCCAGCGCGGCGGCGATCATCCAGCGGTGCTTCATGGTGCTTCCGGTTGCGGGGGGCGCTGGAATTGTCCGCCGAGCGGAGGCCGGCCGGCGCCGCGCTGCGTGATGCCGATCACGGCGGCGGCGCGCCCGAGCCTCTGCCAGAATGGTCCATCACCGCTGTGGCACCGCCCCAGACTTGCGATGGACCTTTGCCACTACCTGCGCATCCAGGCGCATGCCAACGCGCTGTCCAATCAGCGCCTGGGCCTGGCGATGGCCGGCCTGTCCGAGGCCGACTGGAAGGCGCCCCGCACCAGCTTCTTCCCCAGTCTGGCGCAGACACTCGACCACATCCTCGCGGTCGACGGCTACTACATCGGCGCGCTGCGGCGCGAAGGCGGCCTGCGTGAGGCCTATGCCGCGTTCCGGCCCTGTGCCGGCGCGACCGAATGGATGCAGCGCCAGCGCGCCAGCGACTTGCGCCTGGTGGCGCTGTGCGACGGCCTCGATGCCACGGGTGTCGACGCCTGGGTCGAGATGCCGCGTGGCGATCACGTGCAGCGCGACCGCGCCGGCCACGTGCTGGCCCACCTGTTCAACCACCAGACGCATCACCGCGGCCAGGTGCACGCGATGCTGGCCGGCACCGCAGCGGCACCGCCGCAGCTGGACGAGTTCATGATGCCGAGCGAGGCGCACCTGCGCGAGCCCGACATGCGGGCGTTCGGCTGGCCCGAGGCCGCCGTCTACGGCCCGCGCTGAGCCGATGGACCTGGACACCACGCAACTGTTCGCGCTGGCCGCAGCGCTCGGCTGGGCCAGCGGGCTGCGACTTTACGCGGTGGTCTTCCTCACCGGGCTGGCCGGCGCGATGGGCTGGGTGGAGCTGCCGCAGGGGCTGCGCCTGCTGCAGCAGCCGCTGCTGCTGGGGGCGAGTGGCCTGATGCTGGCGGTGGAGTTCTTCGCCGACAAGATCCCCGGGCTGGACTCGCTGTGGGACATGACGCAGACCTTCGTGCGCGTGCCGGCCGGCGCGTTGCTGGCGGCCGGCGTGTTCGGCGGCGATCAGGCGAGCTGGGCGCTGATCGCGGCGCTGATGGGCGGCACGCTGGCCGCCACCAGCCACCTCGCCAAGGCCAGCACGCGTGCGGCGGTCAATACCTCGCCGGAGCCGTTCTCGAACATCGGGCTGTCGCTGTTGGGCGATGCCGCGGTGCCGACGATGCTGTGGCTGGCCTGGGCGCACCCGCTGTGGTTCTTTGCCGGGCTGGCGCTCGCCCTCGTGCTGATGGTCGCGACCATCGTGCTGCTGCTGAAGTTCCTGCGCCGGCTGCTGCAGCGCTGGCGCCGGCGGGACGCCGGCACGATCAGCGCGTGAACCAGGTCGAAGGCTGCAGCCAGCGCCGAGAAGCCAGCCGCGCGGGCGGCAAGCTATCGATCAGGTCGTCGAAGCCGCCTGCGCCGGACGCCGGCTGCGAGCTGTCGAAGCCGCGGCTGTCACGCGCCACCCCGGTGTGCGCGCGTCGCTGCGCCAGGTGTTCGGCGCCGGCACTGCGGAACTGCGCGGCCAGGCCCGGCAGGTCGGTGCGCGGATAAGCCTGGCAGACCAGCAGCACGTCGCGGGCGTACAGGGCGCTGTGCAGCATCTGGCGCACGTCGATGCCCTGGCCGAGTTCGCGCATCAAGCCGAGATGGATGCGTTGTGCAATCTGCAGACGGTCGTGGTCCATGGCGGTGATGGGTGCAGGTCGCTGTTCTTCTTGTAGAAAGCATTGTCGCGGTGCGGCGAAGCATGACCACCCCTAGGGCGAAGTCGGGTTCGGCGAAAATCGCGGGTTCCCAATCCCTCCGCTGCCGTCCCATGTCCAGCCCCGTCGCCGCGCGTCCCGAAGGCTTCCAGCGTGTCAGCCAGGCGCTGCTGCAACGGGGCCATGCCCATGCGCCGCTGTGGTTGGAAGTGGCCGCTCGCACCTCACAGGAGGCGGCGGATGCGCTCGGCGTCGCACTGGGGCAGATTGCCAAGAGCGTGGTCTTTCGCCGCCTGGCCGACGATCAGGCGGTGCTGGTCATTGCCTCGGGCGACCGGCGGGTGGACGAGCGCAAGCTGGCCGCTGCCGTCGGCGCGGTCGGCCGCGCCGATGCCGACTTCGTCAAGACGCGCACCGGCTTTGCGATCGGCGGCGTCTCCCCGGTGGCCCTGCCCGGCGAGCCCACGCTGCTGCTGGACCGCGACCTGCAGCGCTTCGACTGGATCTGGGCCGCCGCCGGCCACCCCAACGGGGTGTTCAGGATGTCGCCCGCCGACCTGCAGCGATTGACCGCGGCGGCCTGGGTCGACATCGTGCAGACATGAACCCCGTTCCCAGCCCCTGCGTCAACGTCTGCCGCATGGACGACGCCACCGGCTGGTGCGAAGGCTGCCAGCGCACGCTGGCCGAGATCGCCGCCTGGGGCGGCCTGGACGACACGGCCAAACGCGCCGTCTGGCAGGCGTTGCCGGCGCGGCGCGAGGCCTGGCAGCGCCGTGCCGGCCCGTCCACCTTCGTCAACCGCGGAGACCCGGCATGCAAGCCCTGACCTTCTGGTTCGACCCGATCTCGCCCTATGCCTACCTGGCCTTCGAACATTTGCCGCAGGCGCTGGAGGGCTGTTCCTACGTGGTCGACTACCGGCCCGTGCTGTTTGCCGGGCTGTTGAGCCACTGGGGGCAGCTCGGACCGGCCGAGGTCGCGCCGAAGCGCGCCTGGACCTATCGCCAGGTGGCATGGCAGGCGCATCGCCTCGGCATCGACATGGCGCTGCCGGCGCAGCACCCCTTCAATCCGCTGCCGCTGCTGCGTCTGGCGCTGGCCAGCACAGCACCCGGCGGCCTGCCGAACCGGCGCGTGGTCGAACAGGTGATGCACCATGTGTGGCACGGCGGCGCCGATGCCAACGAGCCGGCGCGACTGCAGGCACTGCACGCGGCCGTGGCGCCGCAGCGCGACCCGGGCAGCGAGCCGGTCAAGGCCGAGTTGCGCGCGCACACCGACGTGGCGATCGAGCGCGGCCTGTTCGGCGTGCCGACCATCGAATTCGGCGGCCGCCTGTTCTGGGGCCTGGACGCGCTGCCCATGCTGCGCGCTGCGCTGCAGGGCGACCCGTGGTTCGAGGGTCCGGCGTGGGACGCCGCGGCGGCGGCACCGCCGGGTCTGGCCCGCGGCTGAAGCAGCCGCCCCGGACTTCGGCCAGCGCCCCTTGCAGCCGGCTTGCCCTATCCCCTATCGATAGTACGGCTGAGGCGGCGGGGGCGGCTTGCCATGGTGGCGAGGTGGCCCCGGCGGCGGGCCGTAGTACCTGCGGTACCAGTCTTCCTGCACGAAGTACACCGGCTGGCCACAGGCACCGTAGTGCTTGCAGTGCTTGCCCCAGTTCTTGGCATGACCCGGCGGCACGTACAGGTAGACCGGCTGCGGCACGGGCACCGCGCGCGGCGGCGGCGCGATCAGCACCGGCTGCGGATACACCAGCACCGGCGGCACCGCCACGCCGCCGATGTCGATGCGGCCATAGAAGCCGGGCTGACTGACGCCGATCGATACGCCGACATCGGTGCCCGCCGCGGCGGGCAACGCAGCGCCGGCCAGGGCCAGCCACAGGCAGAGGTTCTTCTTCATGCAATCGAGGGGCGGTGGGACATGAGCTATTAACGCACCGTGGCGGACCTCGCCGACGCCGCGGATGTGAACTTGGGTTGCAGTTGGTAAGCGGCTGCTACACGGACGCCGCGCACCGTGCGGCGGCCGCGTGCGGCGGTGGCGCGACAATGCGCAGCGTGCACCCACATCGATCCTCATGAATCCCCTCGTCGCCTGGGGCAGCCTGGCCCTCAGCCTGCTGCTGATCCTGTCGTATGAGGTCCATGCCCACCTCGTGAGCCGGCGCGATCCGACGCACCAGGCGCGCTTCATCAACTCGCATATGCGTGTGGCCTGGGTGCAGGCGATGTCGGCGCAGCCCGGCTTCGAGATCGTCGCCGTGCAGGCGCTGCGCAACTCGCTGATGTCGGCGACGGTCGTCGCGTCCACGGCGGCGCTGGCCCTGATGGCCAGCCTGACGTTGGGCGGCGCCTCGCTCGCCTCCAGCCTGGCCCAGCCCCCGGGCGAGGGCACGATGCTGCTGCACGTGCTGCTCGGCGCCGGTGCCGTGGGTCTGCTGTTCGCCAGCTTCGTCTGCTCGGCGATGTCGATGCGCTACTTCGGCAATGCTTCGCTGGTCGTGTCGATGCCGGTGGCCAGCCGCGAACGCCAGCGCATGAACCCGCTGGCCACGCACTACGTGCAGCGCGCCGGCCATCTGTACAGCTGGTCGCTGCGCCTGTTCCTGATGGTGGTGCCGGTGGTCGCCGGCATCGTGCATCCGCTGTCGCTGGTGCCGGCCGCGTTGGCCTTGCTGGTGGCGCTGCGTTTCTTCGACCAGCCGACGCCGGTGGAGATCGGCTGAGCCGGCACGTCCCGCGCCGGTGGACATCGCCTGAGCCGGCCCGCTCCGCGCCGGCTCCAGCCGCCTCACTTCCAGGCGAAATGCGGCTGCTCGAAATGCGCCACGCGCGTCGGCCGGCCCCAGATGCAGAGCTCGCGGAACTGGTACAGCACGGCAGCCGTCGGCGCGGCGATCCAGGTGTCGCCCACCGGCATGCGCAGCACCGGGTGTTCGCTGTCGCTGCGGTGTTCCAGCATCGGCGCGTCGGCGCGCAGGAACTCGCTCACCGGAATGCGGTGGATGCTGCGCACTTCGCGCGGATTGGCCGTCAGGTCGCGCGCGGCGCCGGCCCACACCAGCACCGGCGTGATGACGTAGCCGGAGCGGGTGACGAAGTCGTCGAGCCGGCCGAGCAGGCTGTCGCTGCCGAGTTGCAGGCCGACCTCCTCGTGCAGCTCGCGCAGCGCCGCCTGCTCCGGCGTCTCGCCGGCATCGATGCGGCCGCCCGGCAGCGCCCACTGGCCGGCATGGTTTCGCAACACGCCGGCGCGCCGCGTCAGCAGCAGCGCGGCGGCGCTGCTCCAGCCTTCGGGGGCGCGGATGCCGGCCAGGTCCGCGCCGGTGCCTTCGTCGGCGATGGCCACCGCTACTGCTGCGGTGCGCAGCCCGCGGGCGTCGGCGCCGTGCACCTCGAAGCCGCCCAAGTGCTCGAGGATGCGCTGGCGCAGCGTGTCGTCACGCCGCATGGCCGCGCGTTCGTCTCAGAACGGCCTCACCAGGTGTTGCGCAGCTCGCGCAGTTTGACGAACACCGTCTTCGCATCGGGCGCGGCCGGCAGGTCCGGGAAGGCTTCGCGCAGCCTGGCGATCACGCTGGCGCTGCCCAACCGGAAGAAGGTGTTGAACTGCTTCTCCTCGGCCAGCGTGGTGACGATCGACGTGGCCGGGTCGTGGCCCTCCACCCGCGGCAGCAGCGCCTGCGCGGCGGTGTTGTCGGGCTCGCGCGACAACGTGAACTTCAGGTTGTTCTCGATGTAGTCGTGGCCCGGGTAGACCTGCGTGTTCTCAGGCAGCCGGGCCAGCTGCTCGACGAAGGTGGCATACAGCGCCACCGGGTCACCGCCGTTGTGGCAGTTGCCGGCGCCGGCATTGAACAGCGTGTCGCCGGAGAACAGCGCCGGCGTGTCGGTGTGCGAGCGCAGGCAGACGTGGCACATCGTGTGGCCGGGCGTGTCCAGGCACTCCAGTTCCACCGTCCTGCCCACCTTGACGATGTCGCCGGCCTGCAGGCCGCGGTCCACGCCACGGATCTTCGAACCCGACTTGTGGTGCGCCAGCAGCTTGGCGCCGGTGGCCGCAATGACCGCGTCGTTGCCGCCGGTGTGGTCGTGGTGCTCGTGCGTGTTCAGCACCTGCGTGATCTGCCAGCCGCGCACCTTGGCGCGCTGCAGGCACTTGTCGTGGTCCAGCGGGTCCACGGCCAGCGCCTCGCCGGTCTCGGGGCAGGCGATCAGATAGTTGTAGTTGCGGTACGCATTGCCGGTCCAGATACGTTCGACGATCACGGCAGCCTCCTTCAGCGGGTCTGCGGACCATTGTAGGAAGCGCGCCGGCCCACCTCGCGGTCAGGGCCGCGGCCGCGGCGGCAGGTAGCGCCGGTCCGACCAGGTCAGCAGCCATTCGGGCCGGTAGGCAACGAAGATGGCGCACAACATGCCGGTCGCCACTGCGTCGCCCCATGCGATCAGCCAGCGGCCCAGCAGCAGCGACGCTGCGTCGGCGCCGGCCGGCAGCGGCTGCGTCAGCACCCACAGCGCGCCGGTGAGGGCCATCGCCGCCAGCGTGCTGGCGAAGCCGCGCGCCAGGATGTAGACCATCGGGTGCGCCGGCAGCCAGCGCCGCGTGGCCAGGCCGAGACCCAGTGCGATCGAGCCCGGCAGCACGCCGTTCCACAGCGCCAGCTCGCCCGCCAGTTGCAGCCAGGCCGCCGGGTCGGCCGCCACCGCGGGACGAGCCAGCCAGGCGGCGGCGGTGGCGACGAGCATCCAGCTCCAGCAGGCCAGCGGCCAGCCCAGCATCAGCACCGTCAGCGCCGCCATCGACAGCTGGACCGGAAGGCCGCCGGGCAGGTGGGCCGACGTGCTCCACAACCACGGCAGCAGCACCAGGATCGCCAGCCAGGGGTTGCGCAGCGCGCTGCGGCGCAGCGTCTGCCAGGGCTTGAAGACGCCGGCCAGAGCGGCTGCGGCCAGCGTCGGCACCGCAGCCCAGGCGTCGAAGGCGGCCGGCATCGGCGCTCAGCCCTGGCGCTTCAGCGCGCGGCGGTGCCACGAACCGGCGACGATTGTGCCGGCGATGGCCAGGGCGCCGCCCAGCGCCACGTCGTACAGCCGCGCCAGCACGAGCGGGCCGGGGCCGGCATCGTCCAGGCGCACCAGGTCGATGGCCAGCACCATGAACAGCGTCATGCAGGCAAAGCCCAGCGCCGGGTTCAGCGCCATGCCGAGCCGGCTGCTGGCCGCGCCCAGCGTGGCCAGCAGCGCCACGGCCAGCGGCGTGCCGGCCAGGTGCCACAACAGGGCGGCCACCGGGATGCCGAGCAGCGTGCCCGCCAGGTAGTGCAGCGTCAGCTTCAGGCTGACCATGCCCTCGCGCCGCATCAGCAGGATCACCGTCAGCGTGGCCCAGTACGGCCGGCTCACCTTCAGCTGGGTCGCCGCCAGCAGCGCCAGCGCGCGGTGGCCGCCATGACGATGGCAAAGCGCGGCCCGGCGTCGGCGCCGGCCAACGCGCGCCGCAGGCCGGCGCGCCAGTCCATGTTGGCCTGGTCCGGCGGCAGGCCGGCCAGCCAGCCCACCGCCAGCCCGAGCCCCAGCGCCCACAGCCCGCCGGCGACCACCGCACCGGCAGCCCACGGGTCGGTGATCTGCATGCCCACGCCGGCGGCAGTGGCCACCGCCCCGTAGCGGGCCACGGCCGCCAGGCCCGGTTGCGAATTGCTGACCCAGGCCGCGACGAACGCCGAGGCCACCACCAGCGCCGCGTCGATGCCGGTGCCGCCGCCGAACTTGTCGCCGGCCACGCCGCCGCCCAGGATGGCCAGCAGCCCGAGCAACATCACGCCGGCGCGGCTGCGGGCACTGCTGCCGACGTCGCACAGCGTGACGAACATGGCCGTGGCGCCGCCGGCCACCGCCGCCAGCGGCCGGCCGGCCCACATGAAGCCCACCAGAGGCAGGCCCACGGCCAGCGCCACGCGACCGAACATCAGCAGCGGCACCGGGCCCGGCGCCAGCCTGAACACGCCGTGCAGCGACGGCGTCATCGTGCCGGCGGCAGTTCCGCCGCGGCCAGAGCCGGCGCGACGATGGCCAGCAACTCCTCGCGCAGCCAGCGGTGCATCGCGTCGGCCTGGTGGCGCTGGTGCCAGACCATGAACATCGGCATCGGCGGCGTCGGGAACGGCGGCGCCACCGTGGCCAGGCCGCGCAGCTGGCTGGCGCGCAGCAGCCCCGGCAGCGTGGCCAGCAGCGGGGTGCCGCGCAGGAACGGCGCGACGCCCGAGAAGCCCGCCACCGTGACCGCCACGCGCCGGCGCAGACCGCGCTCGTCGATGAAGCGGTCGATGTCCAGCCGGCCGCGGGTTTCGTGGTGCACCAGCAGGTGCTCGGACTGCAGGACGTCGTCCAACGTCTTCGGCGGCGGGCGCGCCGCGGCGTCGTAGTAGACGAGGTAGCGATCGTCGAACAGCCGGCGCTGCAGCAGGTCGGCCGCATCGGGCGGCCGCGGTGTGATGGCCAGCGTGCAGCCGCCGTCGCGCAGCATTTCGGCGCTGGGCACGCCCGACGGCACGATGCGCAGCGCCAGCTTCGGCGCGCGGACGCGGGCATGGCGCAGCAGCAGCGGCAACAGCAGGTCGCGCTGCAGGTCGTTGGCGGCGATCGTCACCGTGCCCTCGAAAGCCGCCGGGTCGAAGCTGCCGCCGGCGGCGAAGGCGCGCAGTTCGTCGAGCAGCCGGCGCGCCTGCAGCGCCAGCGCCTCGGCGCGCGCGGTGGGCACGATGCCGCGGCCGGACTTGACGAACAACGGGTCCCCGGTGATGACGCGCAGCCGGTCGAGCTGGTGGCTGACGGCCGACTGCGTCACGTCCAGCCGGGCCGCCGCGCGCGTGACCGAGCGCTCCTCGGTCACCGCCAGCAGCACCTGCAGCAGCCGGCCGTCGAGGTCCGAATGATCGATCGCGCTCATGGGTGGCATCAGTATCGGGCCATTTATCCGATGCATGCAGCGCCGCACACTGCCGGCCATCGCCACCACTTGACCGGAGACAAATCATGGCCGCGACACGGCAGATCCCCGGCACCACGCTGTTCGACGGTGCCCAGGCACGCAAGGGCTACGCGCTGAACAAGATGTGCTTCTCGTTCAACGACGCGGCCAACCGCAAGCTGTTCCAGAGCGACGAGATCGGCTACTGCCTGCGCTACGGGCTGAACGAGGAACAGCGCCGGGCGATCCGAGAGCGCAACGTGCTCAAGTTGATTGCCGCTGGCGGCAACGTGTACTACCTGGCCAAGTTCGCCGGCATCCTGGGCCTGGACGTGCAGGACCTGGGCGCGCAGCAGACCGGCATGAGCAAGGACGAGTTCAAGGCCAAGCTGCTGGCCGCGGGGAGAGATTGACCATGGCAAACCTGATCGGTGGCATCACCACCTCGCACGTGCCGGCCATCGGCCGTGCCATCGCCGGCAACCTGCAGCAGGACCCGTACTTCAAGCCCTTCTTCGACGGCTTTGCGCCGATCCACGACTGGCTGGCCACGACGCAGCCCGATGTCGCGGTGGTCATCTACAACGACCATGGGCTGAACTTCTTCCTCGACAAGATGCCGACCTTCGCAGTCGGCGCGGCGCCGGAGTACCGCAATGCCGACGAAGGCTGGGGCATTCCGGTCGTGCCACCGTTCCAGGGCGAGCAGGGCTTGAGCTGGCACCTGATCGACGCGTTGATCGGCGAGGACTTCGACCTGACCACCTGCCAGGAGATGCTGGTCGACCACGCGTTCACGCTGCCGATGTCGCTGCTGTGGCCCGGCCAGACGAACTGGCCGGTGAAGGTGGTGCCGGTGTGCATCAACACCGTGCAGTTCCCGCTGCCGTCGGCGGCGCGCTGCTACAAGCTGGGCGAGGCCATCGGCCGCGCCATCCGCAGCTGGGACGCCGACCAGCGCGTGGTGGTCATCGGCACCGGCGGCCTGTCGCACCAACTGGACGGCGAGCGCGCCGGCTTCATCAACAAGGACTTCGACCTGAAGTTCATGGACAGCCTGATCAGCGACCCGACCTGGGCGACCAAATATTCGATCACCGACCTGGTGGAACTGACCGGCACCCAGGGCGTGGAGTTGCTGATGTGGCTGGCGACGCGCGGCGCCTTGGGCGACAAGGTGCGGCAGGTGCATCGCAACTATCACATTCCGATTTCGAATACGGCGGCGGGGACGATGGCGTTGGAGTGCCGCTGAGGCTTGCGCGTCGGGCATCGAGCGGGTGTGTGCTGAGCCTACGGTCGGCACCGGAGCGGCACGCGCCGAGGCATCATCGCGATGCGGACGTCGCCGTCCGGCTGTTCCATCGCTTCAGCTTCGCAGGTCAACGATGTCGACGATTGCCCGCTTTTTTCTGAGCTGCCTTCTCCTCGCCGGCCCCCTGGCCGCGGCCGCCGCCTCGCCGCTGGACGGGTCCTGGGACGTCAACTTTTCCACCCGCGACGACGAGACGCGAAGGGCCGTCGTCGAAGTGACGGCCGCGGGAGGGACCTGGACCTCGTTGGCTCAAGCGGGCAAGGAGAAGCGCGACCCGTGCGTCGGGCGCCCTTTCCCGTTGAAGCTCAGCTCACAGGACGCTTCGAACGTGGTCATGGAGGTGTCCTTCTCCTCGGTGGTCGCGGGATGCAAGGACCGAACAGTGACGGGCAGGTTCGTGGAGCCGAACGTCATCGAAGGCAAGCTGGACAACGGCAAGCCCCTGCGCATGGTGCGCCGCAGCGGCCAGTGAGGTCCGCCGGGTTACCGGGCCGGTGCGCCTGTCCCGCACGCTGGCGGCGCCCGGCGCAGCGGGATGCCCCGGGCGGGGCGACGGCATCTTTGCCATGGCGGCGCATACTCCCCCCCATGGCCATCCCCCACGCCCTCCCCGGCCAGGTCATCGAGGTCCAGCCTCTGGGCCCGCGCCTGCCGCAGGAGAAGACCGTCGCGCTGTTCAAAGCGCAGGATCTGGAAGTGATGCGCCTGGTGCTGCCCGCCGGCCGCTCGCTGCCGCCGCACAAGGTGCCGGGTGAGATCACCGTGCAGTGCATCGAAGGCGCCATCGACGTCACGGCCGACGGCCGTTCGCATGTGCTGCGCGCCGGCCAGCTGCTGTACCTTTCCGGTGGCGTGATGCATGGCGTCACCGCGCTGCAGGATGCGTCGGCTCTGGTCACGGTGGCGCTGCACCGCTAGTCTGGCGCCCCGCGCCTGCCGCGCACGTTCACCGCTTCACCGCTCATGCCACGCATTCACCACCTCGCCCTGTGGGTTGCCGACCTCGACGCGATCTGTGCCTTCTATGCCGGAACCTTCGGCGCCGAGATCGGGCCGCTGTATCAGAACCCCGCCAAGGGCTTCCGTTCGCGCTTCCTGTCCTTCGGGCCCGGTGCTGCGATCGAGGTCATGGCCAGTTCCACGCTGACGCTGGCGCCCCAGGCCGCCGGCAGTCAGCGCATGGGCTTCACGCACATCGCCATCTCCGTGGGTTCGGACGAGGCGGTGGACACGCTTGCCGCGCGCCTGCGCACGCAAGGGGTGCCGGTCATCGACGGACCGCGCCGCACCGGTGACGGCTACTACGAATGCGTGCTGCTCGATCCGGAAGGCAACCGGGTCGAGGTCACTGCGTGACGCGTCCGCGGCGCGCATAAGATCCAGCCGACCCGCGCCTGCCTTTCACGGCCATGCAGTTCAAGGACTACTACCAAACCCTCGGCGTCGCCCGCGACGCCAGCGCCGACGACATCAAGCACGCCTATCGGCGGCTGGCGCGCAAGTACCACCCGGACCTGAACAAGGAGCCGGAGGCCGAGGCCCGCTTCAAGGAAGTGGGCGAGGCCTACGAGGTGCTGAAGGACCCGGAAAAGCGCGCCGCCTACGACGACGTGGGCAAGCGCTGGCAGCCGGGTTCTGAAGCGCCGCCGCCGGGCTGGGACAGCGGCTACGAATTCCGTGGCGGAGAGGATGCTTTCGCAGGCGGCGGCTTCGACGCCGGTGACCACAGCGACTTCTTCGAGGCGCTGTTCGGCCGCCGCGGCGCGCAGGCGCGTGGCCAGGGCAGCCGCCGCGCGCCGCCGCGCGCGCAGGATCACCACGCCAAGGTGATGATCGACCTGCTCGACGCCTACCGCGGCGCCAGCCGCAGCATCCGGCTGCAGATGCCGACGATCGACGCGCAGGGCCACGTCGGCCTGGCCGAGCGCACGCTGGACGTGTCCATCCCGGCCGGCGTGCGCGAAGGCCAGCACCTGCGCCTGGCCGGCCAGGGCGCGCCCGGCTTCGACGGTGCGCCGGCCGGCGACCTGTACCTGGAGATCGTCTTCCGCCCGGACCCGCGCTTCCGCGTCGACGGCCGCGACATCTACGTCGACCTGCCGGTGGCGCCGTGGGAGGCCGCGCTCGGCGCCGCGGTGGACGTGCCGCTGCCCGACGGCAGCGTGGTGCAGATGTCGGTGCCGGCCGATTCAGGCCAGGGCCGCAAGCTGCGCCTCAAGGGCAAGGGCATTCCGGGCAAGACGCCCGGCGACCTGTACGTGCAGCTGCAGATCACGATGCCGGTGTCGGCCGACGCGGCGCAGCGCAAGGTCTGGCAGGAACTGGCGCAACTGTGCGCCGGCTTCAATCCACGCGCCGCAGGAGGGGCGACATGACGCGGACGAACATCAGCCTGCTGCAATGCCAGGTGGTGGAAGAAGAGGTGCAGATGTCGCTGGAGCAGTTGTGCCGCGCCTGCCAGGCCGACGCCGACCTGGTGCGCCAGCTGGTGGCGCATGGCGTGCTGGCGCCGCAGGGCGACACGCCGCAGGCCTGGGTCTTCGCCGGCGCCAGCCTGCGGCGCACGCGCGTGGCGCTACGCCTGCTGCACGACCTGGAACTGAACCTGCCCGGCGCCGCGCTGGCGGTCGACCTGCTGGACGAGATCGCCCGCCTGCAGCGTGCGCTGCAGGCAGCACAGCGCTAGCGGGCGCTCACATGCTCCAGGCGGCCGGGTTCAGCCGGTACAGCCGCGCCAGTTCGCCGTAGACCGCCGGCGCTTCGGCGGCCAGGGCCTGCGGCTGCTCGAAGAAGGCTTCGGTGGCCACCGCGAAGTACTCGGCCGGCGCGCTGGCGCCGTAGGGGTCCAGCGTGGCCGAGCCCTCGGCCTGCAGGCGTTCGAAGGCGGCGCCCATCACGTCGGCAAAGCGTTGCGCCGCGCCAGCATCGGCGCGCCACGGCCGGCCATCGGCTTCGCCGCCGTCCTGGTCCACCTGGTGCGCAAACTCGTGCAGCACCACGTTGCGGCCGTCGCCAGCGGCCTGCGCGCCGGCCTGCACCTCGGACCAGGCCAGGATCACCTGGCCCTGGCCCCAGGACTCGCCGGCCAGCGCCTGCGGCGCCTCGTGCACCACACCGCCCGGCAACCACTGCCGCCGCGGCACGACGAAGGGCTCGGGATACACCAGCACCTGACGCAACCGCGGGTAGCAGCCGTCGCCCGCCTGACCCAGCAGCAGCAGGCAGGCCTGCGCGGCAATGGTCACGCGCACCGTGTCGTCGATGCGCTGACCGTTGCAGCCAATGAAGGGCTTCTCGGCGATGAAGAGCTGGATCAGCTGCTGCAGCCGCGCCCGCAGCGGCGCCGGCAGCCGGGCGGCCAGCGGCACCTGCTGCTGGAGGATGCGCGACCAGGCCGGCGGAAAGGGCCGGCGCAGCAGCCGGGCGCGGCGCCGGCGGGCCCACCAGGGATGGGCCAGCAGCGCGGCGGCGGCCAGAAACAGCAGCGCCACCAGCGCGGCCAGCGGGGGTTCGCCAAGCATCGGTGGCAGGTTGGGGGCGGCCGGTCGGCTTCAAGGCGCCCGGGTTTACCCCGAGCACATTGCGTTGCATCAAGCACACCGGCGGCCTATCATTTACCGACCGGTCGGTTGATTTTGCTGATGTGAGGAGACGAGATGCCCGAAGCCGAAGCGCCCACTCCGCAGCAGGTGGCCGACCGCGTGCGCGAGGGCATGTTCCGCAACGACCGCGCGTCCAAGTGGCTGGGTATGCAGATCCTGCAGGTCACGCCCGGCCAGGCCGTGCTGCAGATGACGGTGCGCGACGAGATGCTCAACGGCCACGACATCTGCCACGGCGGCTTGATCACCACGCTGGCCGATTCGGCCTTCGCCTTCGCCTGCAACTCGTACGACGAACTGACGGTGGCCTCCGGCTTCACCGTGGACCTGCTGGCGCCGGGCCGCGGCGGCGACGTGCTCACCGCCACCTGCCGCGAGGTCTCCAAGGCCGGCCGCACCGGCGTCTACGACTGCGAGGTGGTGAACCAGAAGGGCCAGCGCATCGCGGTGTTCCGCGGCCGCTCGTACACGATGAAGGGCAAGCCGGCGGTGGCCGGCTGACGCACACGACCACGGAGACCAAGACGATGCCCGTCAAGCAACCCCAGCCCGGCGACCTGGAACCGATCGAGCGCGCCAGCCGCGACGAGCTGCAGTCGCTGCAGCTGCAGCGGCTGCAGCACACGCTGCAGCACGCCTATGCGAACGTGCCGCACTACCGCCGCGCCTTCGACGCGGCCGGCGTGCATCCGTCGGACTGCCGCTCGCTGGCCGACCTGGCGAAGTTCCCCTTCACCAGCAAGCACGACCTGCGCGAGAACTACCCCTTCGGCATGTTTGCGGTGCCGCGCGAACAGGTGGTGCGGGTGCATGCCAGCAGCGGCACCACCGGCAAGCCGACGGTGGTGGGCTATACGCGCAAGGACATCGACACCTGGGCCGACCTGGTGGCGCGCAGCATCCGCGCCAGCGGCGGTCGGCCCGGCGACATCCTGCACGTGGCCTATGGCTACGGCCTGTTCACCGGCGGCCTGGGCGCGCACTACGGCGCCGAGCGGCTGGGCTGCACGGTGATCCCGATGGGTGGCGGCCAGACCGAGAAGCAGGTGCAGCTGATCACCGACTTCCGGCCCGACCTGATCATGGTCACGCCCAGCTACATGCAGGTGATCATCGAGGAAATGCTGCGCCAGGGCCTGGACCCACGCGCCAGCTCGCTGAAGGTCGGCATCTTCGGCGCGGAGCCCTGGACCGAGGCCATGCGCCACGACATCGAGGTGCGCGCCGGGCTGGATGCGGTGGACATCTACGGCCTGAGCGAGGTGATGGGCCCCGGCGTGGCCAACGAATGCATCGAGACCAAGGACGGCCCGGTGATCTGGGAGGACCATTTCTACCCCGAGATCATCGATCCCGAGACCGGCGCGGTGCTGCCCTACGACCCTTCCAAAGGAACCGAGGAGGGCGAGCTGGTCTTCACCACGCTCACCAAGGAAGCGCTGCCGGTGATCCGCTACCGCACGCGCGACCTGACCCGGCTGCTGCCGCCGACCGCACGCAGCATGCGGCGCATGGGCAAGATCGTCGGCCGCAGCGACGACATGCTGATCATCCGCGGCGTCAACGTCTTCCCGACGCAGATCGAGGAGCTGGTACTGCAGCATGGCGCGCTGTCGGGGCAGTACCAGCTGGTGGTCACGCGTTCCGGCGCGCTGGACGAAATGCAGGTGCTGGTGGAGTTGCTGCCGCAGCATTCCGCCGCCGAGCGCGACGCCATCGCGCACGACCTGCAGCACCACATCAAGACCTTCATCGGCGTCAGCACGACGGTCAGCGTCGGCGCGCCGGATTCGATCGAGCGCACGCTGGTCGGCAAGGCGCGGCGGGTGATCGATAAAAGACCCAAGTAAGGGAGCGACGACACATGTACACGCAGGCGATGGACACGATGGCGCGCGAAGGCACGCCCAAGCTGGAAAAGGTGCTGAGCGCCGACGAACAGGCACTGCAGGACCGATTCGACGCCCGCATCGACGCCGGCGACTTCATCGAAGCCAAGGACTGGATGCCAGAGAACTACCGCAAGACGCTGCTGCGCCAGATCAGCCAGCATGCGCATTCGGAAATCGTCGGCATGCTGCCCGAAGGCAACTGGATCGGCCGCGCGCCGACGCTCAAGCGCAAGGCCATCCTGCTGGCCAAGGTGCAGGACGAAGGCGGCCATGGCCTGTACCTGTATGCCGCGGCCGAGACGCTGGGCCAGAGCCGCGACCAGATGCTCGACGCGCTGCACAGCGGCCGCGCCAAGTACAGCAGCATCTTCAACTACCCGACGCTGACCTGGGCCGACGTCGGCACCATCGGCTGGCTGGTCGACGGCGCGGCGATCATGAACCAGGTGCCGATCTGCCGCTGCAGCTACGCGCCCTATGCGCGGGCGATGATCCGCATCTGCCGCGAGGAGAGCTTCCACCAGCGCCAGGGCTACGACAGCCTGCTGGTGATGATGCGCGACGGCACCGACGCGCAACGCGCCATGGTGCAGGATGCGGTGAACCGCTGGTGGTGGCCGTGCCTGATGATGTTCGGCCCGCCAGACGACCAGTCGCCCAACTCGGCGCAGGGCATGCGCTGGGGCATCAAGCGCGTCAGCAACGACACGCTGCGCCAGAAGTTCGTCGACGCCACGGTGCAGCAGGCGCAGGTACTGGGCGTGACGCTGCCCGACCCGGACCTGAAGTGGAACGAGGAGCGCCAGCACTGGGACTTCGGCACCATCGACTGGGCCGAGTTCTGGCGCGTGGTCGGTGGCGACGGCCCGTGCAACCGCGAGCGCCTGGCGATGCGCGTCAAGGCCTGGGACGACGGTGCCTGGGTGCGCGAGGCCGCGCTGGCCCATGCGCGCAAACAGCAACTGATGGAGGCTGCATGAGCAACACGGAATGGCCGTTGTGGGAAGTCTTCGTGCGGACGAAGGCCGGCCTGGACCACAAGCACTGCGGCAGCCTGCATGCCGCCGACCCGAAGATGGCGCTGCAGATGGCGCGCGACGTCTACACCCGCCGTCAAGAGGGCTCCAGCGTCTGGGTGGTGCGCAGCGACCAGATCGTCGCCAGCGACCCCGGCGACAAGGGCATGCTCTTCGACCCGGCCGAGGACAAGGTCTACCGCCACCCCACCTTCTACAAGCTGCCCGACGCGGTGGACCACATGTGAGGCCGTGATGCAGACCTCCATCCCCATTCCCGCCGACCCGCAGCTGCAGTACCTGCTGCGCCTGGGCGACACCTGCCTGATCCTCGGCCAGCGCCTCGGCGAATGGTGCGGCCACGCGCCGATCCTCGAGGAGGACATCGCGCTGGCCAACATGGCGCTGGACCTGATCGGCCAGGCGCGCGGCGTGCTGACGCGTGCCGGCGAGCAGTGCCCGCAGGACTACGACGAGGACCAGCTGGCCTTCCTGCGCGAGGAACGCGACTACCGCAACCCGACGATCGCCGAACTGCCCCGCGGCGACTTCGCCTTCACCGTGCTGCGCAACACGCTGCTGTCCACGTTCCTGAAACTGCTGTGGGAACGGCTGCAGGACTCCGCCGATGCCGAGCTGGCCGCCATCGCGGCCAAGGCGCTGAAGGAGGCGCGCTACCACCAGCAGCATGCGGCCGACTGGCTGGTGCGCCTGGGCGACGGCACCGAGCAATCGCGCCGCCGCGTCGAGGCCGCGCTGGCCACGCTGTGGCCCTACACGGCCGAGCTGTTCGAGGCCGACGAGGTGGATGCCGCGGCCGCCGCCACCGGCCTGGGCCCGGCCTGGAGCGAACTGCGCGAGCCCTGGCTGGCCGAGATCGGCGCGATCTTCGGCGAGGTGCATCTGCCGCTGCCCGGCGACAGCGCCTTCCGCAGCAGCGGCCGGCGCGGCGTGCACAGCGAGCACATGGGTTACATCCTGGCGGAGATGCAGTATCTGCAGCGCGCCTATCCCGGAGGCGCGTGGTGAACAGCGTGAACAGCGCCGGGGCCGTGAGCGCGCATGGCCGCTCCAAAGCGCTCACACCGGAGCGCCAAGGCGCGAAGGTTGCCTGATGAGCGCCGTCGAACTCGACCACCTGGTGGTGGCGGCGTCCACGCTCGAGGAAGGCGTGCGCTGGTGCGAGCAGACCTTCGGCGTCACACCCGGCCCTGGAGGCAGGCACCCGCTGATGGGCACGCACAACCGCCTGCTGCCGCTGGGCGGGGCCTGCCCGCAGGCCTACCTCGAGATCATCGCCATCGACCCCGACGCCGCGGTGCCGACGCACCCGCGCTGGTTCGGGCTCGACGAGCGCGATCCTGCCGCGCCGCCGTCACTCGTGCACTGGGTGGCGCGCTGCGGCGACCTGGACACGCGCTGCGCCGCGCTCGCAGCCCTCGGCCTTGACCCGGGCACGCCCACCGCAGCGAGCCGGCCCACGCCGCACGGTGTGCTGGCGTGGACCATCAGCGTGCGCGCCGACGGTAGGCCGCAGTGCGGCGGCGCGCTGCCGACGCTGATCGGCTGGCGCGGCGAGCACCCGACGCTGCGCATGGGCGAGCCGGTGCTGTTCATCGAGCGGGTCGAGGCCGGTGGGCTGCCGCCCGCGGCCGCGGCGCTGCTGGCTGCGCCGGGCGTGCATCATCGCGGCGCTGCCGGGCTGCGCGTGACGCTGCGTGGGCCCAGGACGTCCGGTCTCGGCAGCGTGACGCTGGAGACCTGATGACCGACGAACTGTTCCGCGAGGACGCCGACCTCGCCGAGTGCACCGCCACCGTGCTCGCGCACGCCGAGGGCGGGCTGATCCTCGACCGCACCGTGTACTACCCGCTCGGCGGCGGGCAGGCCGGGGATGCCGGCGAGATCGTCGCCGCGGGCGGCGCGCGACTCGCGATCGTCGATGCGCGCAAGAGCAAGGAGCATCCGGGTGGCATCGTGCACGTGGCTGCAGCAGATGCGGACCTGTCCGCCTTCGC
>JBGAII010000239.1:0-2852 GCA_044225625.1 Rubrivivax sp. | reverse complement strand
GGACATCGCCAAGGACATTGCCGGCGCGCAACTCAACTGGACCACCGCCCATGCCGGCGAGGTGCGCAACCAGATTCCCGAGAAGGCCGAGGCCGGCGCCGACGTGCGCCTGCTGGCGCCCGACGCGGCCGACAAGCTGCTGGCCGCGCTGCAGGCCAAGGTCGCGTCGAGCCGGCGCGTGCCCGACGCCGAGACCACGGTGACGATGGTCGTCGGCCGGCCGCCCTACGTGGCCGGCGACAAGGGCATGGCGCTGGCGAAGAAGGCGCAGACGATCTATGCCGAGCTCGACGGCCGCAGGCTGCTACTGCACCCACGCTCCGGCGGCGGCACCGATGCCGGTTATGCCGGACGCTCGGGCAGGCCCGCGGTTCTGGAAAGCCTGGGCCTGGCCGGCTGGGGTTATCACGCCAAGGACGAGTACGTCGAGATCGATTCGATCGTGCCGCGCCTGTACCTCAGCGCGCGTCTGCTGAACGACCTGGCGCGCGACTAGCTCAGCCGAACTCCGGCCCCGCCAGCACGAACAGTCGTTCGCTGCCGGCCAGCGCCGGCGCGTCGCCGAGCGCCATGCGCACGAAGGGCCGCTGCGGGCGGAAGCCGGCGGCGCTCAAGCCCGCGGCGAGCTGCGCCCAGCGCTTCGGCAGGTCCAGGAACACCGGGCCGGGCATGGCCGCCAGCGCCTGCTGCAGCAGCTCCCAGGCTGCCGCTTCGTCGGCGGCCACCAGCGGGCCGATCTGCGTGGCCCGCCGTCCGGCGCGCGCAATCACGAAGCCCTGCCCGTCGCTCGGGGCCCAGGCCTGCGTACCGGGCCGCTGCAGGAAGGACTGCAGCAGCCCGCGACGGCCGACGCGGCTGGCCGCGGTATCGACGGCGACCAGCGTTTCCAGGTCCGGCAACCCGCAGCGGCGCAGATCGGCCACAGGTGCGGCCATCGACACCCGCGGGTGCTCCCAGCGCTCGAAGGCCATGCCGGGCACGAAGCCCAGGCGCTGGTAGACCTGTGCGCCGGCCGGCGTGGCATCGAGCACCGGCGTCAGGCCGCGCGCGCGCAGCCAGTCGATGCCCTCGTTCAGCAGCTCGCTGGCCAGGCCGCGCCCGCGGAAGGCCGGGTCCACCAGCACCATGGCGATCCAGCCCTGGCCTTCGCCATAGGGCAGCGCGGCACCGCTGGCCACCAGCTCGTGCCGCGGCGTGCGCCGGCCGAAGACGCAGCCCTGCGCGATGAACAGCGCCCAGTCGTCGGCCGTCTGGTTCCAGCCGGCGGCGTCGGACAGGGCCAGCGCGTCGGCGATGTCGGCGGCGGCGAGCGTGAGTGGCGTCAGCGGTTCGTCATGCATGCCGGCAGTTTGGCATGGCGCTCAGACCAGCGGCCTCGGTGGCGGCCGGCCGTCGCCGTACAGGTCGGCCAGCCGCACCAGCGCCTTCGGATCGAGCAGCACCAGCCGGCCGTCGGCAATGCGGTACAGGCCGCGCCGTTCGAGCTTGCGCAGCGTGCGGTTGGTGTAGGCCAGCGACAGCCCGAGCGCGTCGGCCAGGTGCTGCTGCGTCACCGGAAAGGGCACGCCCTCGCCGTCGTCGGCACCGGTGCGCAGCGCCGCGGCGCGCTTGTACAACAGGATCAGCGCGGTGGCCACGCGCTCCTCCGCGCTGCGCCGGCCGATCGACAGCAGGTTGTCGTCGACCAGCGATTCTTCGTGCGCGGTGAGCCACGTGACGTTGAAGCCCATCGACGGCTGACCACGATGCAGTTCCCACAGCGCATCGCGGTCGAAGACGCACAGGCGCACCGCCGTCAGTGCCACCACGCCGTGTGCCGCAGCGTCGCCCATCTTCTGCTGGACGCCGATGAAGTCGCCGGCGAGCAGGAAGTTGAGGATCTGCCGTCGGCCGTCGGACAGCGTCTTGAAGCGGTACGCCCAGCCCTCGAGCAGCGTGAACAGACGGGTGCGGCTCTGGCCTTCGTCGATCACCACCTCGCCGGCGTCGAGCCTGATCTCGCGGCGCTTGAGGAACTGCACCAGCGCCAGTTCCTCTTCGGTATGAGGCAGGAAGAGCGGCAGCGCCCGCAGCGGGCAGTCGATGCACGGTGTGACGTCCATGGCCGCTCCTCGGTACGGCAGTGACAACGGCGGCGCAGTGTACCGATGGCGCGGTGCCACGCGGAGGTCGGCTCGGACCTGCAGGCCGGTCTAGCAGAAGCACGGGACGGCTCGTATGCGAATTGACATTCGCTTTCGCAGCCCGTTCCGCTAGCCTGTCGACGTGGCAAGCGAACCTCTGCACATCGTCTACATCAGCCGCCTGGCCCCCCACCGGGACAGCACGGTGTTCGGCAACATCTGCATGCTTGCGCGCGCCCGCAACATCGACTGGGGCATCTCGGGTGTGTTGCTGTTCGACGGCGAGCGCTTCCTGCAGTGGCTGTGCGGTCCGCCGGACAAGGTGTCGCGCCTGATGCGAGCCATCGTGGCCGACGAGCGCCACGTCGATCTGCGCGTGCTGCTGGAGACGACGCTGCCGGCGACAGCGAGCGCACAGCTGTGGCGCGCCGGTTTTGTCGATACGGACGCGCTGGATGAATTCATGGCCGTCGACATGGCCGATCACGGCAAGCTGCTCGATGGCCTGTCGCGCCTGGTCGCCCATGCCGATCTGGACCCGATGCCCGCGTCGCACGCGCCGGCCGCAGGGCCTGCGGCGCCCGCCGCAGGAGCCGCCTGAGCTCGGCTTGCGTCCAGTGCGCCGGATGCAAGGCTGCTTTCGGCGCATAGCGGCCGCTCGCTGTTCGCGCTGCGTTGCTGGCCTTCGATCGTCTGAGCGAGGCCGCGGGCGGGTCACCGCCAGGGCTT
>JBGAII010000066.1:0-22962 GCA_044225625.1 Rubrivivax sp. | reverse complement strand
GGCCATGGTTGCTATTGAGAATCATTCTCATATACTGAAGGCACCCGTCGTTCTTGACCGGATCCGCCGTCATGCACCTGCCCCTGCCCACGCCGACCAACCCCGCGAGCACCGCGTCTTCGATGCAGCTCGAACCGATCATCGGCGGTACGCTGGCGCTGCTGACGCACTATGCGCGATCGCCCAGCCTGTCGGCGGCCGACTGCATAGCGCGCAACCTGGCGCTGATCGCGCGCCATGCCGAGGCCTCGCCGGCGCTGCAGAGCCTGTGCACGCGGTTGTTCACCGACTGGCTCGGCCCGCTGCAGCCGCAGGACACCGTGCCGGGACAGGAATGGCGCGATGTTTGGCCGATGCCGCCGGCGATGCAATGACCCGCCGGTGCGATCCGGCCGCGAGGCGGACTTCCGCCGGGCGCTGATGGATCAGGCGTTGCCTTATGCCGAGGCGCTGGGCTGCGCGCGCATCCACGTGATGGCCGGCGTACAGCCGGCGGGCGCCGAGCGACGCGCCTGCCACGACACCTTCGTCGCCAACCTGGCCTGGGCTGCGGCCCAGGCGGCCAGCGCCGGCATCGAGCTGCTGATCGAACCGATCAACCCGCGCGACATTCCCGGCTACCTGCTGAACCGGCAGGACGAGGCACACACGATCGCCGAGCAGGTCGGCGCGCCGAACCTCAAGGTGCAGATGGACCTCTACCACTGTCAGGTGGTCGAGGGCGACGTGGCGATGAAGCTGCGCCGCTACCTGCCCGGCGGGCGCGTCGGCCATCTGCAGATTGCCGGCGTGCCCGAGCGCCACGAGCCCGACCGGGGCGAGCTGTTCCATCCCTACCTGTTCACGCTGATCGACGAACTCGGCTACAACGGGCACGTGGGCGCCGAATACCGGCCGGCCGCCGGCACCTCGGCCGGGCTCGGCTGGTTTGCCCCGTACAAGACCTGACAAGGAGACTGATTCCATGAAGTTGCTCATCACCGGCGGTGGTGGTTTCGTCGGCGCGCGGCTGGCGCGCACGCTGCTGCAGCGAGGCCAGTTGGCCGGCGCGAAGATCGATGCGCTGATACTGGCCGACCAGATCGCTCCGCCGCCGGACCTGCTGGCCGATGCGCGGGTCAGCGCCCGCGTCGGCCCGCTGCTCGACCAGTGCGGCGCACTGGCCGACGAATCATTCGACGGCGTGTTTCACCTGGCCTCGGCGGTGTCCGGCGAATGCGAGGCCGACTTCGACCTGGGAATGCGCTCCAATCTGGACAGCACCCGCGCGCTGCTCGAGGCCCTGCGCCAGCGCCAGCAGCGCCATGGCCAGCTGACGCGGCTGGTGTTCTCCAGCTCGGTCGCGGTGTACGGGCCGGACCCGTCGGTGCCGCTGCCGGCAATCGTCGCCGACGACACGCTGCCGGCGCCGCAAACCAGCTATGGCATGCAGAAACTGGTCTGCGAGCATCTGCTGGCCGACTACACGCGCAAGGGCTTCATCGATGGCCGCGCCGCCCGGCTGATGACCGTCACGGTGCGCCCGGGTCGGCCGAACGGCGCAGCGTCGTCCTTCTTCTCCGGCATCATCCGCGAGCCGCTGGCGGGCGTGGAGTCGGTCTGCCCGGTCGGCACCGACGTGCGCCACCCGGTGGCTTCGCCGGCCAGCACGGTGGCCGGGCTGATCGCCGTCTACGAAGCCAGCCGCGAGGCATTCGGCGGCCGCCTGGCGTTGAACCTGCCGGCGCTGAACGTCAGCGTCGGCGAGATGCTCGATGCGCTGGAGCAGGTCGCCGGCAAGGCGGTACGCGCCCGGGTGCGATTCGAGCGCGACGAACGCATCGCCGGCATCGTCGCCAACTGGCCCACTGGCGCCAGTGCCGCGCGCGCCGCGCGGCTCGGGCTGAAGGCCGATGTGGCCTTCACCGACATCATCCGCCAGTACATCGACGACTGTCGCCAGCGGCCCGATGCCGCACAGACTCTGAAAGGCCTGAACGCATGAACCAGATCGACCTGAAGGGCCGGGTGGCCATCATCACCGGAGGCGCCCAGGGCCTCGGCTACGCCTGCGCCGAACGCATGCTGCGCTCCGGCGCGGCCGTACGGCTGTGGGACATCGACGCCAAGCTGCTGGACGCGGCAGCCGGCCGGCTGGGCGCGCTGGGCAGCGTCGCCACCGCGGTGGTCGAACTCAGCGACGAGGCCGCGGTCGGCAAGGCGGCCGCCGAGGCGGTGGCCGGCCACGGCCGCGTCGACATCCTGGTCAACAACGCCGGCATCACCGGCGGCAACGGCGTGACCTGGGAACTCGACCCGGCCGTCTGGCGGCGCGTGCTGGAGGTCAACCTGGTGGCGCCGTTCCTGACCTGCCGCGCCCTCGTACCGCAGATGCTGAAGCAGGGCTACGGCCGCATCGTCAACATCGCCTCGGTGGCGGGCAAGGAAGGCAACCCGAATGCGTCGCACTACAGCGCGTCGAAGGCCGGCCTGATCGCCCTGACCAAGTCGCTGGGCAAGGAACTGGCGACGAAGGGCGTCCTGGTCAATGCCGTGACGCCCGCGGCAGCCAAGACCGCGATCTTCGATTCGATGACGCCGCAGCACATCGAATTCATGCTGTCGAAGATCCCGATGGGCCGCTTCCTCGAGGTGCAGGAAGCCGCCGCGATGGTGGCGTGGCTGGCTTCGGAGGACTGCTCGTTCAGCACCGCCGCGGTCTTCGACCTGTCGGGCGGCCGGGCCACCTACTGAGACGAATTCCCACGTCCCCTCAAGGGATAGGTGCCGGGATCTAATCAATCGTTTGATTGACTCCTAGAATCCGGGCATGCTGCCCACCTCGACCGCCGGCGCGCCGCCGGCCGCAGAAGCCAGCCGTGCGCCGCGGCAGGACATCGAAGCCGCCCGCGCCCGGCTGCTGCGCAGCGGGCTGCGCCTGTTCGCGCAGCAGGGCTATGCCAAGACCTCCACGCGCGAGCTGGCCGAGGACGCCGGCGTCAACGTCGCATCGATCAGCTATTACTTCGGCGACAAGGCCGGGCTGTACCGCGCAGTCTTCTCTGAACCGCTGGGTGCGCCGCGCGCCGAGGGCGCGCGCTTCGATCGACCGGGGCTGAGCCTGCGCCAGGCGCTGGCCGAGCTGTTCGACGAGCTGCTGGAGCCGCTGCGCCTGGGCGACACCGCGCGGCTGTGCATGAAGCTGCACTTTCGCGAGCTGCTCGAGCCCACCGGCCTGTGGGAACAGCAGATGGCCCAGGGCTTCCGGCCGATGCACGACGCGTTGCTGACGGTGCTGCGCCGGCACTTCGGCGGCGCGCAGGCCGACGACGAACTGGAGCGTCTGGCGGTGTGCATCTGCGGCCTGGGCGTGCACCTGCACGTCGGCCACGACGTGATCGAACAGCTGGCGCCGCGCCTGGGCGGCGGCGCGGCGGCGCTGGACCGCTGGACCGAACGGCTGGTGATGTACGCGCTGGCCATGGTCGAAGCCGAGCGCCAGAGGCGCAGCACGGATCTGGAGAAGACATGACACGAACTCCCCTTGCGCTGGCGGCCGCCAGCCTGCTGCTGGGCGCCTGCTCTGCCTTCGCGCCGCCGGTGGCCATGCCGCCGGCCAAGGCGCCGACACCCGAAACACCCGCGGCCTGGCAGGCCCCGCCCTTGCCTGCGGATGCGAAGGCCTCGCTGCAGGACTGGTGGAAGCAGTTCAACGACCCGGTGCTGCTGGAGATGATCGACGCGGCCCAAGCCGCCAGCCCCACGCTGGCCACCGCTGCCTCGCGCATCGAGCAGGCGCGGGCCAACAGCGTGGCCGCCGGCGCACTGCTGCTGCCGATGGTCAATGCCAACGGCTCGGGCACCGCCGGCCGCACCGACCTGGTCACGCCGCGGGCCAGCTTCGCCTCGGCGAACCTGCAGGCCAGCTGGGAGATCGATCTGTTCGGCGCCAACCAGGCCGGCCGCGACGCGGCGGTGGCCCGCTTCGAAGGCGCGCAGGCCGGTTACCAGGACGTGCGCATCGCCGTGGCGGCCGAGGTCGGCGCCAGCTACAACGCGCTGCGCGGCTGCGAGGCCGTGGTGGTGCAGACCGAGGCCGATGCCCGTTCGCGCGCCGAGACGGCCCGCGTCACCGAACTGGCGGCCAAGGCCGGCCTGGCGGCGCCGGCCAGTGCGGCACTGGCGCGCGCCAGCGCCGCGCAGGGTCGCAGCCTGTTGGCCGGCCAGCAGGCGCAATGCAATCTGCTGGTGAAGTCGCTGGTGGCGCTGACGGCCATCGACGAAAACACGCTGCGGCGCAAGCTGGCGCCGCGTCAGGCGCAGTTGCCGGTGCCCGCCGGCATCGCGGTGCAGAGCGTGCCGGCCGCGGCACTGATGCAACGGCCCGACCTGGCGGCCGCCGGACGCCAGGTGGTGGCTGCCGCCGAGGACACCACGCAGGCCCAGGCGCTGCGCTATCCCAGCATCGCCATCGCCGGCAGCGTCGGCCCGGCCTGGCTGCGCACCAACAACATGACGACCAACGGCAACCTGTGGCTGATCGGCCCGCTGCAGGTGACGCTGCCGCTGTTCGACGGCGGCACGCGCGTGGCCAACGTGGTGGCGGCGCGCGCGCGTTACGACGAGGCGGTCTCGATCTACCAGGGTCTGGTGCGCGGCGCGGTGCGTGAAGTGGAGAGTGCACTGGTCACGCTGGACGCCAGCGCGCGACGCATCGACGACACCCGGGTCGCCATCGACGGCTTCGAGGCTTCGCTGCGCGCCGCCGACGCCCGCTTCCGCGGCGGCCTCGGCAGCCTGTTCGATCTGGAGGACGCGCCGCAGCGCACTGCTGGCGCAAAGCACCCTGGTCGACCTGCAGCGCGAGCAGGTCGCCGCCTGGATCAACCTGTACCGCGCCCTCGGCGGCGGCTGGACGTCGGCGCCGGACACGACGGCAGCCGCCGCGCCGGCCACCGCAACCCGCTGACCTCTACAAACCCATGAACCGAACCCTCAAGACTGGACTGGCCGTGGCGGGCGTCGCCGCGGCGCTGGGCCTCGGCGCGCTGGCGCTGCGCGGCGGCGACACCGCCGTGGCCAAGACCGAGCCGGCCGCCGCGCCGCGGCCGGCGCTGACCGTCACGACGACGCAGCCGCAGCGCATGAACCTGCCGCAGAAGATTGCCGCCAACGGCAACATCGCTGCCTGGCAGGAGGCGATCATCGGCACCGAAGCCAACGGCCTGCGCCTGGCGGAGGTGCGCGTCAACATCGGCGACGTGGTCAAGCGCGGCCAGGTGCTGGCCACCTTCACGCCGGACATGATGCAGGCCGACGTGGCGCAGATCCGCGCCACCGTGGCCGAGGCCGAGGCCGCGCTGGCCGAGGCCCAGGTGAACGCCAAGCGTGCCCGCGAACTGGAAAGCAGCGGTGCGCTCAGCGACCAGCAGATCAACCAGTACCTGACCGCCGAGCGCACCGCGCAGGCGCGACTGGACGCGCAGCGCGCGCTGGCCAACGTGCAGAAGCTGCGTCTCGGGCAGACGCAGGTGCTGGCGCCGGACGACGGCGTGATCTCGTCGCGCACGGCCACCGTCGGCGCCGTGCTGCCGGCCGGGCAGGAGCTGTTCCGCATGATCCGCCAGGGCCGGCTCGAATGGCGCGCCGAAGTCGCGGCGCCGGACCTGTCGCGGCTGAAGCCCGGCATCGCAGCCAGCGTCACGCCCTCGGGCGGCGCTCCGGTCAAGGGCACGGTGCGCATGATCGCGCCCACGGTCGACACCGCCACGCGCAACGGCCTGGTCTACGTCGACCTGCCGGCGCCCGGCGGCGCGCGCGCCGGCATGTTCGCGCGCGGCGAGTTCGACGTCGGCAGCAGCCCGGCGATGACGCTGCCGCAGGGTGCCGTGCTGCTGCGCGACGGTTTCAGCTATGTGCTGCGGGTCGGCCAGGACGCGAAGGTGGCACTGACCAAGGTCGAGGTCGGCCGCCGCGTCGGCGATCGTGTCGAGATCCTCGGCGGCCTGCCGGCCGATGCGCGCGTCGTGGCCACCGGCGGCGGCTTCCTCGCCGACGGCGACCTGGTGCGCGTCGTCGACGCCGCTGCGGCGCCGGCCTCGGCCCCGGCGCTGGCGCCGGCCCCGACCGCAAAGCCCTGAGAAAGGCGGTGCCGCGATGAATTTCAACGTCTCGTCCTGGTCGATCCGCAATCCGACGCCGTCGATCCTGCTGTTCCTGCTGCTGACGCTGGCCGGCCTGGTCGGCTTCCGCGCGATGAAGGTGCAGAACTTCCCGGACATCGACCTGCCGATGGTCACGGTGACCGCGTCGCTGCCCGGCGCGTCGCCGTCGCAGATGGAGACCGAGGTCGCGCGCAAGATCGAGAACTCGCTGGCCACGGTGCAGGGTGTCAAGCACATCTACAGCACGCTGTCCGACGGCACGGCGACGCTGATGGTCGAGTTCCGGCTGGAGAAGCCGACGCAGGAGGCGGTGGACGACGTTCGCGACGCGGTCTCGCGCGTGCGCTCCGATCTGCCGGCCGACCTGCGCGACCCGATCATCCAGAAGGTCGACCTGGCCGGCATGCCGATCCTGACCTACACCATCGCGTCCAGCCGCATGGACGACGAGGCGCTGTCGTGGTTCGTCGACAACCAGGTGGCGAAGAAGATGCTCGCGGTGCGCGGCGTCGGCGCGGTCACGCGCGTCGGCGGCGTGACGCGCGAACTGCGCGTCGAGCTCGACCCGGCGCGGCTGCTGGCGCTGAACGCCAGTGCCGCCGACATCTCGCGCCGCCTGCGCCAGATGCAGCAGGAAGCGGCCGGCGGGCGCGCCGATCTGGGCGGCGCCGAGCAGTCGGTGCGCACCATCGCCACGGTGCAATCGGCCGCCGAGATGGGTGCGCTGGACATTCCGCTGTCCGACGGCCGCCATGTGCGGCTCGACCAGGTGGCGACGGTCAGCGACACCGTCGCCGAGCAGCGCTCGGCCGCGCTGCTGAACGGCAAGCCGGTGGTCGGCTTCGAGATCGTGCGCTCGCGCGGCGCCAGCGAGCTGGACGTCACCGCCGGCGTGCGCGCCGCGCTCGAGCAGCTGAAGGCCGATCACCCCGACGTCACCATCACCGAGGCCTTCAACTTCGTCGACCCGGTGGTCGAGAACTACGACGGCTCGATGAAGCTGCTGTACGAAGGCGCCGCGCTGGCGGTGCTGGTCGTGTTCCTGTTCCTGCGCGACTGGCGCGCGACCTTCGTCGCCGCCGTGGCGCTGCCGCTGTCGGCGATCCCGACCTTCGCCGTCATGTGGCTGATGGGCTTCACCATCAACGTGGTCACGCTGTTGAGCCTGTCGCTGGTGGTCGGCATCCTGGTCGACGACGCGATCGTCGAGATCGAGAACATCATGCGCCACCTGCGCATGGGCAAGACGCCGTACCAGGCGGCGATGGAGGCGGCCGACGAGATCGGCCTGGCGGTGATCGCCACCACCTTCACGCTGATCGCGGTGTTCCTGCCGACCGCGTTCATGACCGGCGTGGTCGGCAAGTTCTTCGTGCAGTTCGGCTGGACCGCGGCGATCGCCGTGTTCTTCTCGCTGGTGGTCGCACGCATGCTGACGCCGATGATGGCGGCCTACATCCTGCGTCCGCCGAAGCATGCCGAAAGCGAGCCGGGCTGGATCCGCATCTACCTCAGCTGGGCCCGCTGGTGCCTGCGCCACCGCGTGCTGACGCTGCTCGGCGCGGGCGTGTTCTTCGTCGGCGGGCTGGGACTGGCGTCGCTGCTGCCTTCGGGGTTCATTCCGCCGGACGACCTGTCGCAGACGCAGGTGACGCTGACGCTGCCGCCGGGCAGCACCTTCAAGGAAACCTACGCGCTGGCCGAACAGGCGCGCGCCATCGTGCAGCGCAATCCGCACGTCAAGCTGGTCTACACCGCGATCGGCGGCGGCAGCGCCGGTGGCGACCCGTTCGCGCCGCAGGTGGCCAACGAGGTGCGCAAGGCGGTGCTGACGATCAACATGACACACCGCAACGACCGCAAGGGCCTGAGCAAGCAGGCCATCGAATCGCAACTGCGCGACGGGCTGGCGGCACTGCCGGGCGCGCGCGTCAAGGTCGGGCTGGGGGCGTCGAACGAGAAGTACGTGCTGGTGCTGGCCGGCGAGGACGGCCAGGCGCTGGCGAAGCACGCGCAGCAGGTGGAGCGCGAGCTGCGCACGATTCCCGGCATCGGCGCCGTCACCTCGACGGCCAGTCTGGTGCGGCCCGAGCTGGTGGTGCGGCCGGACTTCGCGCGCGCCGCCGACCTGGGCGTGACCTCGGCGGCGATCGCCGACACGCTGCGCGTCGCCACCGCCGGCGACTACGACCAGAGCCTGGCCAAGCTCAATCTCAGCCAGCGCCAGGTGCCGGTGGCGGTGAAGCTGGCCGACGATGCGCGCACCGACCTCGAGACCTTGCGCCGGCTGCCGGTGCCGGGCGCGCGCGGGCCGGTGCCGCTGGGCAACGTGGCGACGCTGGAGATCGCCAGCGGCCCGTCGGAGATCACGCGCTACGACCGCATGCGCAACGTCAACTTCGAGATCGAGCTGAACCAGCAGCCGCTCGGCGAGGTCGAACAGCACGCGATGGCGCTGCCGAGTCTGAAGAACCTGCCGCCGGGCGTGACCCAGTCGTCGGTCGGCGACGCCGAAGCCATGGGCGAGCTGGTGTCGGGCTTCGGCCTGGCCATGCTGACCGGCGTGCTGTGCATCTACGTCGTGCTGGTGCTGCTGTTCCACGACTTCGTGCAGCCGGTGACGATCCTGGTCGCGCTGGTGCTGTCCATCCCGGGCGCGTTCCTGGCACTGTTCGTCACCGGCTCGGCGCTGTCGATGCCGTCGATGATCGGGCTGATCATGCTGATGGGCATTGCCACGAAGAACTCGATCCTGCTGATCGACTACGTGATCCTGGCGCGGCGCGACCACGGGCTGTCGCGTGCCGACGCCATCATCGACGCCTGCCGCAAGCGTGCCCGGCCGATCGTGATGACCACCATCGCGATGGGCGCCGGCATGCTGCCGATCGCGCTGGGACTCGGCGTCGACCCGAGCTTCCGCTCGCCGATGGCGATCGTCGTGATCGGCGGGTTGATCACCTCCACCTTCCTGAGTCTGCTGGTCATTCCGGTGGTCTTCACCTACGTCGACGACGTGGTGCAGAAGACGCGCGGCTGGCTGCACCGCAGACGGCCGGCGGAGAACGCGGGCCAGCTGCAGACGGAGACACGATGAGCCTCGAATGCATCGAACAGCAGAGCAGCGACACGCCGGGCGCGAGCCTGATCGTGCTGCACGGCCTGGGCGCCGACGGCCACGACTTCGTGCCGATCGCGCAGGAGCTCGACCTGGCGCCGGTCGGCGGCGCACGCTTCGTCTTCCCGCATGCGCCGATGCGGCCGGTGACGCTGAACGGCGGCTTCGTGATGCGCGCCTGGTACGACATCCTCGGCACGCCGGGCGCGCCCGGCCCGCGGCCCGAGGACGAGGCCGGGCTGCGCCAGTCGCAGGCCGAGATCGAGGCGCTGATCGCGCGCGAGCGCCGGCGCGGCATGCCGTCCGAGCGCATCGTGCTGATGGGTTTTTCGCAGGGCTGCGCGATGACGCTGCTGACCGGGCTGCGCCACCGCGAGCGGCTGGCCGGGCTGGTCGGGCTGTCGGGCTACCTGCCGCTGGCCGGCACCACCGCCGCGGAACGCAGCGACGCCAATGCGCTGACGCCGATCTTCATGGCGCACGGCCGCGACGACCCGATGGTCGACATCGACCGGGCCATCGCCTCGCGCGACGCGCTGCAGGCGCTGGGCTGCGACATCGAGTGGCACGACTACGCGATGCCGCATTCGGTGTGCATGGAAGAGATCGCCGACCTGAACCGCTGGCTGCTGCGCGTGCTGGCCTGAGACCACGAAGCGCGGCTGGCGCGCTTCGTGCTGTGCAGTGGAGAATGTGCAGCGACCCCGCTGACACCTGAAAGATCCCATGGAGCAGATTCCCACCCTCGAATCGAGCGCACAGGCCCATGTGCACCTGATCGGCGGCGAAAAAGGCGGCGTCGGCAAGTCGATGGTCTCGCGCCTGCTGGCGCAGTACTTCATCGACCATGACATTCCCTTCCTCGGCTTCGACACCGACCGCTCGCACGGCTCGCTGATGCGCTTCTATGCCGGCTATGCGTCGCCGGTGCTGATCGACCGCTACGAGGCGCTGGACACGATCATCGAATCGAGCATCGACCAGCCGGGCCGGCGTGTGCTGGTGGACCTGGCGGCGCAGACGCACCAGCCGCTGACCAAGTGGATGGACGAGTCGGGCGTGCTCGACCTGGCGGACGTCTCCGGCCTGGCCATCCACTATTGGCACGTGATGGACTCGGGCCGCGATTCGGTCGACCTGCTGAAGAAGCTGCTCGACCGCTTCGGCCACCGGCTGCGCTACGTGCTGGTGCGCAACCAGCTGCGCGGTGACGACTTCAGTCAGCTGGAGCAGTCCGGCGAACTGGAGCGCGCGCTCGGCCTGGGCGCGAAGGTGGTCAACCTGAAGCGCCTGCACGACGCGGTGGTGCAGAAGATCGATGCCAGCAACAGCAGCTTCTGGTCGGCAAAGAACGGCGGCAGCGCCGGCAAGCTCGGGCTGATGGAGCGGCAACGCCTGAAGCTGCACGTCTCCGACCTGCACTACGCGCTGCCGCAGTTCGACTGGCTGGTGCGGCATGCAGCGGACCACGACCTGGTGGTCGTGGCCGGCGACTGCCTGAACATCGCCTCGGACCTGCCGCTGCATGCCCAGTCGGTGGTCGTGCTGCGCTACCTGCAGCTGCTGCGCGCCGCGGCGCCGCTGGCGGTGGCTTCGGGCAACCACGACCTGACCGGGCCCGACGCGCAGGGCGAGCAGGGCGCCCTGTGGCTGGCCGAGGCGCGCAGCGCCGGCGTGCCCAGCGACGGCGATTCGCTGCGGCTGGGCGACACGCTGATCACGATCTGCCCGTGGTGGGACGGCCCCAAGGGCCGCGATGCCGTCGAGGCGCAGCTGGCCGCCGATGCCGCGCGCCGCCCGTCGCGCTGGCTCTGGGTGTACCACTGGCCACCGCTCGGCTCGCGCACCTGCTGGACCGGCAAGCGCGACTACGGCGACACCGAACTCGGCGCCTGGATCGCGCGTTTCAAGCCCGACCTGGTGCTGGCCGGCCATGTGCACGAACCGCCGTTCCGGCCCGACGGCGCCTGGGCCGACCGCATCGGCGACACCTGGGTCTTCAACCCGGGGCACCAGATCGGCCCGGTGCCGGCACACATCCAGATCGACCTCGCCACCGGTACGGTGGCGTGGCATTCGATGCTCGGCGAGGAACGGCTGGCGCTGGCCGATGGCACCGCACCGGAGCGCGTCGTGTTCTGACAGGGCCGGGCGGTGCGCTTGTCCGCGTCTCGGCCGGCCATCGGCATCAGGCCGTCGCCGAACCCAGCTGCTGGTACACCGCCATCTCGAAGCCCATCAGCGTCTCGACGACGCGCATGTCGAAGAAGGGCAGCAACTGCGTCATCAGCACGCCACCAATGCCCTTGCGGCGGTCGATCCAGTAGTAGGAATTGAACACCCCGGCCCAGTCGGCCGTGCCGTGGCTGCGCATGCCCGGCAGGTCGGCCAGCGTCAGGTGGAAGCCCAGGCCCCAGCCCTGCGGCACCGGCAGCGCCGGCACGTCGTTCGACAGATCGGGCATCGCCGACTTCATCAGTTCCGGCATCTTCACGCCGGCGATGTGGTTGCGCAGCGCCATCTGCGCGGTGGCCGGCTTCAGCACGCCGGCGCCATCGTTGAGCCAGGCCTGCACGAAGCGACCGTAGTCCTGGATCGTGCCGTAGGAGCCATGGCCGGCCGCGTCCCATTCGGAGGTCTCGGGCAGGTCGTACGGCGACGGCGACAGCGAACCGTCGGCCTGGCGCTGCATCACGCGCAGCAGGCGCGCGCGCTGTTCGGCACTGGGCGCGAAGCTCGAGTCCTTCATGCCCAGCGGCCCGTAGACCTGCTGCTGCAGGTAGCTGCCCAGGCGCTGGCCGCTGATCTTCTCGACCACCAGCCCCAGCCAGTCGGTGTTGACGCCGTATTCCCACAGCGTGCCCGGGTCGTTGACCATCGGCACCGACAGGCTGCGCTGGTGGCCCGACAGCGGGCTGGGCTCGCCTGTCAGCGTCAGGTAGCGCATCAGCTTTTCGTTGGTGAAGAAATAGCCCAGGCCGGCGGTGTGCGTCATCAGCTGGCGCACGGTGGCCTTCGACGCCGGCGGGCACAGACGCGGCGTATCGCCATCGAAGCCCTCCAGCCGCTGCAGCGTGCCGAACTCCGGCAGGATCGACTCCACCGTCGCATCCAGGTCGAGCCGGCCCTGTTCCACCAGCTGCAGCGCGCCGGTGGTGGCCACCGCCTTGGTCATCGATGCGTTGCGGAACAGCGTGCCGGCATTGGCCTCGCCCGCGGCATGGTGGAACAGCGGGCCGTCGCGGCCGACCACCAGCGCCGCGATGCCGTGCACCGCGCCCTGGGATACCGCGCCATCGAGCAGCGTCCGGATGCTCGAACCGTCGAATGCCATGCCTGTCTCCTTGTGCTTTTTGGGGTGGGAAAGCAGCGTTCAGTACACCGGGTCCGGGTCCCGCGCCGAGCCCGGCCGCCACCGCGGCGCGGGTCCGCTGCGCCAGCTGGTTCAGCACTTCGGGCACCATCGACAGGCCCGGCGCGTCACCGTACTGGTGCTTCAGGTCCACCAGGTAGCTGGTGACGAAGTTCAGCCGCTCGGCCAGGCCGATGGCGACCAGGCGCATGATCTCCGCGTCACTGCGCAGCCAGGCATGGCCATCGTCGGCGCGGCGCAGCACGCTGGGCACGAGGGCGCTGACGGTGGCGCCGTAGCGCGTGTCCAGCAGTGCCGAGACCTCGCCGATCAGCGCACCGGGCTCGCTCACCTGGTTGACCACCACGCCGCCTTTGCTGATCTGCAGCCGACCCGAGACCAGCACCCACACGGCGCCGGCAGCGCTGCCTTCGGTGACGACCGTGTCGCCGACCTCGAAACGCCGCTCGGGCAGCGTCGCGGACAACGCCAGCATTTGTTGCATGCGCACATCGTACGCCAGCCCCACGCCTCAGCGCGGGGCCGGCGGCTGCAGCGGCGGCGGCTCGAAGCGCCGTTCGGGCTTGGGCGCGCGCTGGTACAGGCCCTCGACCTTCGGCAGGCTGGCCTCGATGTCCTTGATGCGCGTGCCGCCCGACGGGTGGGTGGACAGGAACTCCGGCGGTGCGCCCTTGCTGGCCGTCGCCATCTTCTGCCACAGCGTGATGCCGGCGGCCGGGTCGTAGCCGGCGCGCGCGGCCAGCTCCATGCCCACCAGGTCGGCCTCGGATTCGTCGGCCCGGCTGAAGGTCAGCGTCAACAGCTGCTCGCCCATGCCGGCGACAAACCGGCCGGTGTCGCCCAGGCCGAGCAGCGCCGAACCGAGCACCAGCGCGCCGCGCGTGGCCGCGCTCTTGCCCATGCGCTCGCGCGCATGCTCGCGCAGGGCATGGGCCATCTCGTGGCCCATGATCATCGCCACCTCGTCGTCGTTCAGCTGCAGCTTCTGCAGGATGCCCCAGTAGAAGGCGATCTTGCCGCCGGGCATGCAGAAGGCGTTGATCTGCGAGCTGCCGATCAGGATCACCTCCCACTTCCATTGCTCGGCGCGTCGGTTCCAGGCAGCGGCGTAGGGAATGATGCGCTGGGCGATGTAGCGCAAGCGCTGCAACTGCGGGTGGCTGTCCGGCGCGAGCGCTTTCTGCGCGGCCGCCTCGCGCTGCATCTGCAGGTACTGCTGAGCGGCCGCCTTTTCCACCTGATCGGCCGGCACGAGCTTGGTGAAGCCGGAGTTCTTGCCGACGTCCACGCCCTCGCGCTGTGCCCACGCCGGCAGGGCCGTGGCCGTGCCCAGGGCGGCCAGGCCGAGCGCGAGGCGGCGCCGCCGATGCAACGCACAGGCACAGCCGGCCGCGTGCCGCCCTACCGGCACGTCGGCATCCGAGACGAAACTTGTGTTCATGACGATCCCTGCGACTGCGGCTGCAGCATGCCAGTTCCCCGGCAGCGGCGCCTAGTCGTCGCTGGCGCCTGCGCTTGTAGGATCTATTTCCAGTGAGCGCACGCTATCGCGCAGCCACCACAACATCCACAGCGCAGGCAGCGCGGCGACCGTGCTCACCAGGAAGAACGTGGGCCAGCCGATCGACTCGGCCAGCACACCGGCCAGCGGCCCCACCCACACCCGGCCGACCGAGGCGAAGGCGCTCAACAGCGCGAACTGCGTGGCGGTGAAGCGCTGGTTGCACAGGCTCATCAGGAAGGCGACGAAGGCCGCCGTGCCCATGCCGCCGGACAGGTTCTCGAAGGCGATGACCATCAGCAACCCGCCGTCCACCGGCGTCGGATGCGCCAGCTGCACGAAGCCCCAGTCGAAGGCCGGCAGCACCAGTCCCGGCATCAGCCCCTTGCCCTCGACCGCCAGCCACCAGAAGCCCAGGTTGCTGGCCGCCTGCAGGATGCCGAACAGCAGCAGCGAGCGCCACAGCCCGAGCTTGAGCATCAGCAGGCCGCCGAGCAGCGCGCCGCCGATCGTCAGCCACAGACCGATGATCTTGTTGACCACGCCGACCTCGGCCGGGCTGAAGGCCATGCTCTTCAGCAGAAAGGGCGTCATCAGCGAGCCGGCGAAGGCGTCGCCCAGCTTGTACAGCACGATGAAGGCCAGGAAGGCCGCCGCGCCGCGCTGGCTGAAGTAGCTGCGCAGGCCGCCCAGCAGCGTCTCGAAGCGCGCCTTGCGCGCCGCCCAGGCCGCCAGCGGCAGCGTGAAGCCGATGCCCAGCATCAGCGCCAGCAGGTTCTCCCAGCGGGTCTTCAGCGTGGCCGGCAGCGCGCTGCCGTCGAGCAGCGGGCCGAGCAGCGCATGGGCCACTGGCGGCGCGAAGCGGTCGGCCAGCAGGTAGCCCACCGCCACCGCCGCCAGCACCGCCAGGAAGCCGATGACGTCGTGCCGCGCCGCCGTGGGCCGGACGTCCGGCATCGGCACCTTCGGCAGCAGCAGCGCCGACAGCACCGCGGCGCCGAACATCAGCATGGCCATGAAGCGATAGACCTGCGGCCAGCTCCAGCCGCCGCCCTGCGTCGGGTCGGTCCAGATCAGCGCGATGCCGCCGGACAGGATCATCGCCAGGCGATAGCCCATGACGTTGAGCGACGAGCCCAGGCCGCGCTCGCGCGCCGGCAGCAGGTCGGTGCGGTAGGCGTCGATGACCACGTCCTGCGAGGCCGAGATGAAGGCCACCGCCACCGCCAGCAGCGCGAACGCGCGCGTGGCGCCGCTGGGCGAGGTCGAGGCCAGCAGCAGCAGCGCGCCGCCGAGGGCGGCCTGCGTCAGCACCAGCCAGCCGCGCCGCCGGCCCAGCCAGGGCAGGTCGAAGCGGTCCATCAGCGGCGCCCACAGGAACTTGAAGGTGTAGGGCAGGCCGACCAGGCTGAGGAAACCGATGGTCGCCACGTCCAGGCCTTCCATGCTCAGCCAGGCCTGCATCGCCTGGCCGGTCAGCGCCAGCGGCAGTCCGGAAGCGAAGCCCAGCACCAGCACGACGGCCAGGCGGCGCAGCGCCGCGGCGCGGGACGCCGCACCGGCGGCGAGGGGAGCATCGGGCATCGCCCGATTCTAGGGAGCGCTCAGCGCGAGGCCGCCGACGCGGCCGGCTTGGGCGGCTCCACGGGATGCTGCTGGTAGATGGCCTCGGCCAGCGCCAGCAGCTGCTCCTTCGGCAGCGCGCCCACCAGCGCATAACCGGCGCCGGATTCGACCCAGTAGAACACCCCCAGGTCGCCCTGCCGCTCGTAGCGGAAGGTGGCGTCGGTGGGCACGTCGGGCTTGCGCAGGTAGACGGTGACGCGCAGGCCCTGCGCGTCCTGGTACATCAGCTGCGCGCTCTTGCCGGCGCCATCGGGCAGCAGGCGGCCGCCGACCAGCTCGAAGCCATGGGCGCTCAAGTCGAACAGCTTCACCGGCACGTCGATGCGCCGCGTCAGCCAGCGCGACAGGTGCTCCTCCTGCGCCTTGACCTCCACCGCATGCCGCGGCTCGGGCACGTAGACACCGTGCGCATAGGCCGCGCGCTGCACCCAGCCGGCCGTCGGCGCGCCGGCCTGGGCCACGGCCGCAGAGGGCGCCGGCCACTGGCGGCCGATCAGCGCGCCGACCAGGCCGCCGGTCAGCAGCAGACCGGCCGCCATGGCCGCCAGCCGCCAGCGCCCGAGCGGCACCGTGCGCCCGCCCAGCACCAGCGTGCGCCACACCGGGGGCACCGGTTCGTCGAGCATCGGCGCCAGGCGCGCGCGCAGCGCATCGCGGTCGGCCACCCACAGGCGCACGCGCGTGGCTTCCAGAGGATGTTCGCGCAGCCAGGCCTCGACACGCTCGCGCTCCGCGGGCTGGCCGTCGAGCTCGCCATCGACCCAGGCGCTGAGCAGTTCGTCGTCGATCGGTCGGAGGTCCATGGCCCTACACCACCCGTCGCAGCGGAGTGCCCGCCGGCTTGCCCTGCCCGTCGAGCAGGCCGCGCAGCGTGGCGCGCGCGCGGCACACGCGCGACATCACCGTGCCGACCGGAATGCGCATCACCTCGGCCACCTCGGCATAGCTGAACTGCTCCAGGCAGACCAGCAGCAGCGGCTCGCGCTGCTCCGGCGACAGCCGCGACAGCGCCGCCAGCAGGTCCAGGCGCAGGCCGACGTCGACGCCGGGGTCGCCGCCGAGGCTGTCCTGGGCGATCTGCAGTTGCTGAGGGTCGAAAGTCTGCATCCTGGATTGTTTGCGCCGCATGTCCTGGTGCGCGTTGTGCGCGATGGACAGCAGCCACACGAGCATGTCGCGGCTCTGATCGAACTGGTGCCAGTGCGTCAACGCCCGCTCCAGCGTGCTCTGCACCAGGTCGTCGGCCTGCGACTCCTCGAACGCCAGCGAGCGCGCATACCGCCGCAGCCGCGGCACGGCGCCGAGCAGTTGTTGACGGAATGCGCTGGGGGCCGGGTTCACCTGATGGGTCTACGCTCGCGACGGCAGGATTATTCCGCGCCCGCCCCGCCCGCGCCGTCTGCGCCGGGCCCGCGCGGCGCAGGCCGGCCGGGCTGTCATCAAGCCGACAGCGACCGCCGCGAACATGGCCGCATGAACCATCCGTCGGACCTGCCAGCACAGCCGCAGGCTGCCGCGGCGCCGGAGGCCGAGGTCCAGGCGCTGTGCCGCGAGTTGCGCCGCCTGCGCCGCGCGCTGTGCGACGCCGAAGCCCGGCATGCGGCGGCAGCCGCCGGAACGCTGTCGCTCAGCGCGCGCAACCTCGCGCATTACCTCGCGCTGCGCCAGCACGACCTGCGCCCGCTGCAGGCGCGCCTGGCGGCGCTGGGCCTGTCTTCGCTGGGCCGCGCCGAAACCGACGTGCTCGCCTCGGTGGAGCGGGTGCTTGCATTGCTGCAGGCGCTGGCCGATGGCACGGGGCTGCCCGCCATGCCGGTGCCGCCGGCCCTGGGTTCGGCGCCGCTCGCGCAGCGCAGTCTGGCGTTGTTCGGCCCGGCTCCGCCCGGTCGCGGCACGCGCATCATGGTCACGCTGCCCAGCGAGGCGGCGACCGACGCGGCGCTGGTGCGGACGCTGGTGCAGGCCGGCATGGACGTCGCACGCATCAATTGTGCGCACGACGATGCCGACGCCTGGCAGGCGATGGCCGCCCACGTGCGCGCCGCGGCGGCCGAAGCCGGAAGGCCGGTGCGCGTGATGATGGACCTGGCGGGCCCCAAGATCCGCACCGGTCCCGTCGAGCCGGGACCGGCAGTGCTGCGCCTGCGGCCACTGCGCGATGAACTGGGCCGGCTCGGCACCCCGGCGGTGCTGCTGCTTCGCGCCGAACCGGGTGCCCCGTCCGTCAGTTCGCCGTCGCTCGTCGTCGATGCCGACTGGCTGGGCGCACTGAAGCGCGGCGACCGGATCCGCGTGAAGGACGCGCGCGGCCGCGTACGCCGCCTGCACGTGGTCGACACCACCCCGGGCTCGGCGCGTCTGGAATGCCGGCGCAGCGCCTACCTGGTCAACGGCAGCGTGCTGCTGGCGCACGGCCGCGAACAGCCGGTGGCCGGCCTGCAGCCGCGTCCCGGCCGGCTGCTCGTGGTGCGCGGCCAGCGCCTGCTGCTGGCGCGCGACGGCCTCGGGCGCGAGAGCAGCGGCCGCAGCCCGGCGCGCATCGCCTGCACGCTGCCGCAGGCGCTGGACGCGGTGCGGCCGGGCGAAGCGGTCTGGTTCGACGACGGCCGCATCGGCGGCGTGGTGCGGCGGGTGCGGCGCAGCGGCGTCGAACTCGAGATCACCGAGGCCGGCGACGGCGGCGAGCGGCTGGCCGCCGACAAGGGCATCAACCTGCCCGGCACGCGGCTCGATCTGCCGGCGCTGACCGACAAGGACCTGCAGGACCTGGACACGGTGGCGCGGGTGGCCGACATCGTGGCCCTGTCCTTCGCGCAGTCGGCCGCCGACGTGCAGGCGCTGCGCGCACGACTGGCTGCCATCGGTGCGCCGCCGCTGGGCGTGGTGCTGAAGATCGAGACACGGCGCGGCTTCGAGCAGCTGCCGGACATGCTGTTCGCGGCGATGGACTTTGCCGCCGCCGGGGTGATGATCGCGCGCGGCGACCTGGCGGTGGAAAGCGGCTTCGAGCGTCTGGCCGAGGTGCAGGAGGAGATCCTCTGGGCCTGCGAGGCGGCGCACCTGCCGGTGGTCTGGGCCACGCAGGTGCTGGAGACGCTGGCGCGCACCGGCCGCCCGTCGCGCGCCGAGATCACCGACGCGGCGATGGGCGTGCGCGCCGACTGCGTGATGCTCAACAAGGGCCCGCACATCGTGCAGGCGATGCGCAGCCTGGACGACATCCTGCGCCGCATGCAGCAGCACCAGTCGAAGAAGCGCTCGCTGTTGCGCGCGCTCAAGTCCTGGTCACGTCCCCGCGCCTGAGCGCCCCGGCCGGGCTTGAAATCCGCGCCGCCCGAGCCCACATTCCGGGCATGAGCACCACCTCCTCCCACGTGGTCTGCGCTCACTGCGGCGCAACCAACCGCATTCCCGTCGACCGTCTGGGCGACGACCCCGTCTGCGGCCGCTGCAGCCAGCCGCTGCTGGCCGGCCGGCCGGTCGAGCTCGGCGACGCCGACTTCGAGCGCGTGGTCGCCGGCAGCGACCTGCCGGTGGTGGTGGACTTCTGGGCCCCCTGGTGCGGGCCCTGCCAGCAGATGGCGCCGCAGTTCGCCCAGGCGGCCGGCGCGCTGAAGGGGCGGGCGCTGCTGGTCAAGGTGAACAGCGACGACAACCCGCAGACGGCCTCGCGCTTCGGCATCCGCAGCATCCCCACGCTGGTGAAGCTGGACCATGGCCGCGAAGTGGCGCGCGTCGCCGGCGCGCGGCCGGCCGGGCAGATCGTGCAGTTCGCCCAGGGTTGAGCCGGCGCCTGCGGCGCCCGGCCGCCAAGTCGGGCACACCCTGACCGGCCAGCCGCGATCGGTCGGGTACATTGCCGCCCGCGATGAGCACGCCCGCAGCGACGCACAGCCCCTCACAATTCCAAGACCAGCTGCTGGAGCGGCATCTCGGTGCCCTGCTGGGCGGCCTGGAGCCGGACGCGCTGGCGCTGCTGCGCAGCGAGCTGCAGTGGGTGGAGATCGCCGCCGGCGACACGCTGATGGCGCAGGGCGACCCCGGCGACAGCATGTACCTGTCGATCAGCGGCCGGCTGCGCGCCTACATCCGCGACGAGGACGGCGTCGAGCGCATGGTGCGCGAGATGGCGCGCGGCCAGGTCATCGGCGAGATGGCGCTGTACACCGACGAACCGCGCTCGGCCACCGTGGTGGCGATCCGCGATTCGGTGCTGGTGCGGCTGGACAAGAGCGCCTTCAACCGGCTGCTGAGCAGCAGCGCGCAGGTCTCGATCGCGCTGACGCGGCAGCTGATCCACCGGCTGCAGACGGCGCAGACGCGCTCGGATTTCGCGCGGCCGGTGACCATCGGGCTGCTGCCGATTTCGGCCGGCGTGCGCACCGCCGAGTTCACGCAGCGCCTGGCCGAGCAGCTGACGCGCCTGCTGCGCAACGGCGGACCGACCGCGCGGACCTGCATCGTCGATGCCGGGCGGGTCGACCACGACCTGCAGCAAGCCGGGCTGGCGCGCTGCGCCGCCGACGACCTGGCGGCCAACCGGCGCATCGCGCTGTACCTCGACGAGATCGAAGCCGCGCACGACTACGTGCTGCTGGTCGCCGACGACGCGCCCAGCGCCTGGACGCAGCGCGTCAGCCGCCGCTGCGACGAGATGCTGCTGCTGGCCGACGCCACGCAGCGGCCGGCGCTGCACCCCACCGAAACGCAGTTCCTGATGCAGCGCCGCGGCCGCGCCGAAGCGGCCGAGATCCTGGTGCTGCTGCATCCGGCCGACCTGCGCTGCCCGCGCGGCACCCGCGCCTGGCTGGACCGCCGGCCGGTGGCCGACCACGTGCACGTGCGGCCGGCGCTGGAGCGCGACATGGCGCGGCTGGCGCGCATCCAGAGCGGCAATGCCGTGGGCCTGGTGTTCGCCGGCGGCGGCGCGCGCGGCCTGGCGCACCTGGGCGTGGCCCAGGCGCTGCAGCAGCGCGGCGTGGAGATCGACTACGTCGGCGGCACCAGCATCGGCAGCGTGATGGCGGTGCTGCTGGCCAGCGACCAGCCGCTGGACCGGGCCATCGCCATCGCGCGCCAGGCCTTCAGCATCAACCCCACCGGCGACTTCAACCTGGTGCCGGTGCTGTCGCTGATCCGCGGGCGGCGGCTGAAGCACACCGTGCGCCACGCGCTGGAAGAACTGGTGGGCTTCCCGGCGGACCTGGAAGACCTGTGGAAGAACTGCTACTGCGTGGCCAGCAACTATTCGCAGGCCAGCGAGCACGTGCTGCACCGCGGCCCGGCGCAGATGGCGATGCTGGCCAGCATCGCCATCCCCGGCGCGCTGCCGCCGGTGCTGCTGGACGGCGACCTGCTGTGCGACGGCGGCACCTTCAACAACTTCCCGGTCGACGTGATGCGGCGCATGCGCGGCGTCGGCAAGGTGATCGGCGTGGACCTGAGCTTCCGCAAGCCGCGGCGGCTGGAACACGCGGAAGTGCCCGACACCTGGGAGCTGCTGCGCGACCGGCTGCGGCCGAAGAAGCGGCGCAAGTACCGCTTCCCGTCGCTGGCCGCCTACCTGATGAACGTCACGGTGCTGTACAGCACCTCGCGCCAGCGCCAGTCGAAGCGCCTGACCGACCTGCACTTCAACCCGCCGCTGGACCGCGTGGGCATGCTGCAGTGGAACCGCTTCGACCAGATCGTCGCGCAGGGGCGCGAGCATGCGCTGCAGGTGATGGAGGGGCTGGATGCCGAGGCGCTGCGGCCCTATCAGGCGGTGGAAGCGGCCTAGGGTTTCGCCCCCGAAGTCTGCTGGCGGCGCTTGGCGCGAAGCCGAAGAGATCAGCCCGCGGCCGCCGCCTTCGCCCGCGATTGCGCCAGCTGCACGAACCAGTCCACACAATCGGCGTTGGCCATGGCGTCGCGCTTGAGCACCGCGTCGGGGCTGGCGCCCATCAGCAGCTTCTTCACCGGCAGCTCCATCTTCTTGCCCGACAGCGTGCGCGGGATGGCGCTGACCTGGAACACGTCGTTGGGCACGTGGCGCGCCGACAGCGCCTCGCGGATGACCTGCTTGATGCGCTTGTTCAGCGCGTCGTCCAGCACCACGCCGTCGCGCAGCACCACGAACAGCGGCATCCAGCTCTCGCGGCCCAGGTATTCCAGGTCGACCACCAGGCTGTCCAGCACCTCCGGCAGCGCCTCCACCGCGCGATACAGCTCGGCGGTGCCCATGCGGATGCCGTGGCGGTTGATGGTGGCGTCGCTGCGGCCGTAGATGATGGCGCCGCCGCGCGGCGTGATCTTGATCCAGTCGCCGTGCCGCCAGATGCCGGGGTACATGTCGAAGTAGCTGTCGTGATAGCGCTTCCCATCGGGGTCACCCCAGAAGTACAGCGGCATCGACGGCATCGGCTTCGTGCACACCAGCTCGCCGACCTCGTCGATCAACGGCCTGCCGACACCGTTCGCATCCGGCTCGGACCAGGCCTCGACGCTGGCGCCCAGGCAGCGGCACTGCATCTCGCCTTCGACCACCGGCAGCGTGATCAGCCCGCCGACGAAGGCGCCGGCGAAATCGGTGCCGCCGCTGATCGGCGCCAGCCAGATGTCCTGGCCGTCCACCTTGGGCAGCTTGTCCCAGATCCAGCGGTAGCCGTCGACCGACAGCGGCGAGCCGGTGGAGCCCACCGCACGCAGCGCCGACAGATCGGCCACCGCCTGCGGCTCGACGCCGGCCTTCAGGCAGGACGCGTAGAAGGCCGCGCCGGCGCCGAAGAAGGTGCAGCCCGCCACCCCGGCAAAGCGCCACAGCGTGCTCCAGTCGGGCGCGCCGTGCGGGCCCGCCGGGCTGCCGTCGAAGATGCAGATCGTGGTGCCGCCGAGCAGCGCGCCGACCTGGCTGTTCCACATGATCCAGCCGGTGCTGCTGTACCAGTGGAAGCGGTCACCGTCGGTCTTGCTGGGGCCGACGTTGTTGTGCAGCGCGCCCATCTTCAGCGCCTCGATCATCACGCCGCCATGGCCGTGCACGATGGGCTTCGGCAGGCCGGTGGTGCCGCTGGAATACACCACCCACAGCGGGTGGTCGAAGGGCAGCGGCACCGGCTCGAACGGGACGTCCCGCGCCAGCAGCGCGGCCAGGTCGTGCACCGGCCGGCCCGGCGTGGCCAGCGCCTGCAGCTCGCCGGCCGGGTTCAGGTGGCGCCACAGC
>JBGAII010000238.1:0-2882 GCA_044225625.1 Rubrivivax sp. | reverse complement strand
AGCACCGAAGACGTCTGGACCGAGCAGTTTCGCGCCGCCGGTGGCGCCTACCGGCCGCCGGGGCTGGTGCTGTTCCGCGGCGCGACGCGCACCGCGTGCGGCACGGGCCAGTCGGCGATGGGCCCGTTCTACTGTCCGGCCGATCAGAAGGTCTACATCGACCTCGGCTTCTTCGACACGCTGGACCAGCGCCTGGGCGCGCCCGGCGACTTCGCGCAGGCCTACGTCGTGGCCCACGAGGTGGGGCACCACGTGCAGAAGCAGCTGGGCATCACCGACAAGGTCGACGGCATGCGCGGCCGCGTCACGGAAGAGCAGATGAACGCGCTGTCGGTGCGGCTGGAACTGCAGGCCGATTGCCTGGCCGGGGTCTGGGCCTACCACTCGCAGAAGGCCAAGGCCTGGCTCGAGCCGGGCGACGTCGAGGAGGGGCTGAACGCCGCCGCGCAGATCGGCGACGACACGCTGCAGCGCCGCTCGCAGGGCACGGTGGTGCCGGAGTCCTTCACGCACGGCACCAGCGCGCAGCGCATGGCCTGGTTCAAGCGCGGCTTGAACAGCGGCAACATGTCCCAGTGCAACACCTTCGAATCGCGCCAGCTGTGACCCGCCCCATGAGACAACTCAGCGCCCGCGACGCGGGTTTCCTGTACTCGGACACCAGCCATTCCAATGCCAACGTCACGCTGATCTCGATCTACGACCAGAGCACCGCACCGGGCGGCAAGGTGCGTTTCAAGAGCATCCTGGCGCATATCGAGAGCCGGCTGGCCGGCCTGCCGATGTTCCGCAGCAAGCTGCAGCGCGTGCCGCTGGACCTGGACCATCCGTACTGGGTCGACGACCCGAACTTCGACCTCGAATACCACGTGCGCCACATCGCGCTGCCGAAGCCGGGCGACTGGCGGCAGTTCTGCATCCAGGCCTCGCGCATCCATGCGCGGCCGCTGGACCAGAACCGGCCGCTGTGGGAGATCTACGTGGTCGAGGGCCTGGACAGCCTGCTCGAACTGCCGGCCGGCAGCTTCGCGCTGCTGACGACGATCCATCACGCGGCGGTCGATGCCGAAGGCGGCAGCCGCATCGCGATGCTGCTGCACGACCTGACGCCGCATGCCGCGCCGCCGGCGCCGCCGAAGCCCTGGTTCCCGCAGCGCGCGCCCGGCACGCTGCAGCTGCTGCTGCGCGGCGGCCTCAATTCGCTGCTGTCGCCGCTGCAGCTGCGCACGCCGCTGGCGCGCAAGCTGGCCGACGGTGCCGAGGCGGCATGGACCTTCGCCAGCGACCTGCTGGTGCGGCCCGAACAACTGCTGGCCACGCGCTTCAACTCGGTGGTGTCGGCGCACCGCGTGTTCGACACGCGGCGCTTCATGGTCGAAGAGTTCGAGGCCATCCGCCGCCTGGTGCCGGGCGCCAGCGTCAACGACGCCGTGCTCGCGGTGTGCGGCGGCGCGCTGCGCGACTATCTGAAGGCGCTGGGCGAGCTGCCCGGCCCGAGCCTGAGCGCAGTGACGCCGCTGCGCCTGCCCGGGCGCGACCGGCCCGGCAGCACGTCCTCGTCGATGACCTGGCTGCGCGTGCAGCTCGGCACCGACCTGGCCGACCCGGTGCAGCGCCTGGCGCACATCCACGAGCAGACGGCCGCCGCGCTCGGCCCCGACGCCGCCCGCGCCGAAGCGGAGAGCGTCGACGGCAGCCACCAGGCCGCCGCCACGCTGGCGCTCAGCAGCCGCATGCAGGGCCTGCTGAGCCTGGGCAACGCGCGCCGTTCGCCGGCCGCGGCCTGCACCATCACCAACGTGGCCGGGCCGTCGATGCCGCTGTACCTGAACGGCGCGCGCATGACCTACTTCTCGGCCATCATGCCCATCGCCGACGGCATGGGCCTGGTCATCACCGTCACCAGCTACGACGGCCGCATCATCATCTCGCCCACGTCCTGCCGCGAACTGCTGCCCGACCCCGAAGCCTTCACCCAGCAGCTGCGCGACAGCTTCCAGGCTTATCTGGCGCTGGCGCGTGCACCGCGCCCCGCGGCGGCCGCGAAGCGGGCTAGATCGGCACGGCCTCGTGCGTCAGCGCACGGTGCAGCAGCCCCAGCATCCCCGAAGCCTCGTAAGGCTTCCACTGCCCCTCGGGCTGCGCGAGCCGGTCGGCCACGATCTGCAGCACCAGCGGGTTGAAGCCCAGGCCGACGTGGCTGCCGGCCACGCGGATGTTCTCGTGCAGCTTCGGGTCGCCATCGATCGTCGCTTCCTGCGGCGGCACGACGCCGTCGCTGAGCGAATAGAGGCAGCTCACCGGCACCGGTAGCGCCTTGCCCTGGCGCATGGTCTTCGTGCGGGGCTGCATCGCATGGGCGGTCGAGCCCATCGGGTGCGCGACCAGGCGGTACAGCGCGCGCAGCAGCGGCGGCACCGCGCTGCCCGAAGGGTCGAGGCTGATCGGGCTGCCCAGCGTGACGACGTTGCGCACGCATTCGGGCGCCTGGTGCGCGCCGTAGAGCGCGAACACGCCGCCCAGGCTCCAGCCCACCAGGCTGACCTTGCGCCCGGTCTCGTGGTGCAGGTAGCGGATCTTCTGTTCCAGCGCCGAGGCATGGCCGGGCCGGAAGCCGACGTTGCGCCCCAGGCCCCAGGTCTGCACCTGATAGCCGCGGTTGCGCAGGAACAGCTCCAGCGCGATCAGCGAGCCTTCGCTGCCCATGAAACCCGGCAGCAGCAGCACCGGATGGCCGTCGCCGTGCGGCGCCTGCATCAGCAGCGGCAGCGAGTAGGGCAGCGAGGCCAGCTCAAAGACTGCGCGCGCCTCGAGCATCGAGCTCAGGGCGCTGGGTTGGCCGGTGTGGGGGTGTCGGGTGGCCATGGATGTTCATTTTGGCA
>JBGAII010000065.1:0-23912 GCA_044225625.1 Rubrivivax sp. | reverse complement strand
GCTGGTCACCGACGGCCGCATGAGCGGCGCTTCGGGCAAGGTGCCGGCGGCCATCCACGTCAGCCCCGAGGCGCTGGACGGCGGGCCGATCGCGAAGCTGCGCGACGGCGACCTGGTGCGCGTGGACGGCCTGGCCGGCACGCTGCAGGCGCTGGTGGGCGCTGAAGACTGGGCGGCGCGCGAAGCGGCGACGATGACGCCCGTGGCGACGGAGATCCACGCCCACGACCTGGGCCGCGAACTCTTCGCCGGCATGCGCCGCAACGTCAGCAGCGCCGAGTCCGGCGCCGTCACCTGGCTCTGAAACCGAGTGGAACCGAAGGAACGACCATGATGGACCCGCTGCAACTGGCCGACCACGGCCCCGTGATCCCGGTGATCGTGCTCGACCGGGTCGAAGACGCGGTGCCGCTGGCGCGCGCGCTGGTGGCCGGCGGCGTGCGCGTGCTGGAAGTGACGCTGCGCACGCCGGTGGCGCTGGAATGCATGCGCGCGATGGTGCGCGAAGTGCCCGAAGCCATCGTCGGCGCCGGCACGTTGCGCGGCCCGGCCGACGTGGAAGCCGCGGTCGCGGCCGGCTGCCGCTTCGGCGTCAGCCCCGGCTACACCGCGGCGCTGGGCGAAGCCTGCCGCCGCGCGGGCCTGCCGCTGCTGCCCGGCGTGGCCACGGCCAGCGAGGTGATGGCCGCCAATGCCGACGGCTACGACTTCCTGAAGTTCTTCCCCGCCACCGCGGCCGGCGGCATCCCGATGCTGAAGGCGCTGCACGGGCCTTTCGGCGACGTGCTGTTCTGCCCCACCGGCGGCATCACGCCCGAGACCGCACCGCAGTTCCTGGCGCTGCCCAACGTCAAGGTCTGCGGCGGCTCGTGGCTGACGCCGCAGGACGCGGTGGACCGGCAGGACTGGGCGCGCATCACGGCACTGGCCGTGGCGGCGAGCGCGCTGCGCTGACGCACGCCGCGCGCGGCTTTCGCAGCTCCCAGCGCGATGGAATCCGCGCGGCCGATCAGCGGTCGCTGCGCACCAACCCGGCCATCGCCCGGGCGTCGTCGCTGTCCAGCGACGCCAGCCCGGCCGCCACGCCGGCGCGGTCGGCCGCAGTACGGTTCTGGCTGACCTTCCACTTGCCCTGCAGGCTCACGACCTCGATCTCGATGCCGACGATGGCGCGCAGCATCTGCTCGATGTAGTCGGCCGGCGCGTCGTCCACCTGCCAGCGGTGCGCCCGCGGCGCTTCGTGCACGTCGGTCAGGCGGCCGACCAGGGCGCGCAGCCAGGCGGCGTCTTCGGTCACGCGCAGCGTGCCGCGCGCATGCACGACGGCGTAGTTCCAGGTCGGCACCACCTTGGCGGTGGCGGCCTTCGACGGGTACCACGACGGCGTGATGTAGGCCTGCGGCCCCTGGAACGCGGCCAGCACCTGGGCGCCGGCGGCCTCGCGCCACACCGGGTTGGCGCGCGCCACGTGGCCGCGCAGCGTGCCCAGCGCGCCGTCGCCTTCGCCGCGCTCCCACATCAGCGGCAGGTGTTCGGCCGTCAGGCCGTCGGCTGAAGTCCAGGCCAGCGTGGCCAGCGGATGCGCTGCCAGCAGCCGCGCGATCGCGTCGTGGTCCGGCTGCTCGAAGTGCTTGGGCAGGTACATCGCGGCGGCCTCAGGCGTCGCGCTGGATCAGCTCGATCTTGTAGCCGTCGGGGTCGGTGATGAAGGCGATGATGGTGCTGCCGCCCTTCACCGGCCCGGCCTCGCGCGTGATGGCGCCGCCCAGCGCCGCGGCCTTGGCGCGCACCGCCTCGCAGGTGGCGGCCACGTCGGTCACGCCCAGCGCGATGTGGCCGAAGGCGCTGCCCAGCTCATAGCTGTCGACGCCGTAGTTGTAGGTCAGCTCGATCTCGGCCTGCTCCGGGTTGCTGCCGTAGCCGACGAAGGCCAGGTCGTATTTCTGCTCGGGCCGCTGCGTGGTGCGCAGCAGCTTCATGCCCAGCGCCTGGGTGTAGAAGTCGACCGAACGTTGCAGGTTGCCGACGCGCAGCATCGTGTGCAGCAGTCTCATGCGGAATCCTTGGTGTCGGGGGAGGGCGCGGCCATTGTGCCGCCGGCCTGGCGAGCGGTCTCGAGGCCCGGTTCGGCATCCTCACCATAGGCCGTGCGCCAGCGCTGCACGATGCCGGCATTGGCATCCAGGCGCGAGTCGGGCAGCCCGTCGTCCACGTGCCAGGCGGCGATGCGGGTCTCGATGCCGAAGTGCTCGTTGGGCCGCAGCTGGCCGGGCTCGTCCAGGCTGCCGACCGACAGATCCATGTTCTCGCCGTCCAGGAACTCGAAGCTCAGCGGCGTGCCGCAGTGGCTGCAGAAGCCGCGGCGCGCGATCTTCGACGACGCGTAGTAGGCGGGCGGTCCGTTCAGCCAGCGCACCTGCTCCTTGCGCAGGTTGAAGAACGCGGCGCGCGTGTTGCCGAAGGCCAGCTGGCACATGCGGCAGTGGCAGTAGTAGCCGTCGCGGTGCGTGGGCGTGGCTTCGTAGCGCAGCTGGCCGCACAGGCAGCCGCCTTGCAGGGGGCGCAGTGCGTCGTTCATGGCTGCAGCGGCGGCATCGTGTAGTTCAGCGCCATGCGCCCGCCATCGACGACCACGATCTCGCCGGTGATGTAGCTGGCGGCGTCGCTGAGCAGGAAGGCCACCGCTTCGGCCACCTCCTCGGGCTCGCCCAGCCGGCGCATCGGCGTGCGGCTCATGATGCGTGCGCTGGCCTCTTCGCTGGTCAGCACCGCGGCGCGCGCCAGTTCGGTGGCGATGGTGCCCGGCGCGACCGCGTTGACGCGGATGCCGCGGTCCACCAGCGCCAGCGACATCGCGCGCGTCAGCTGGTTGATCGCGCCCTTGCTGGCGTTGTAGCTGGCAATGCTGGGGATGGCCAGCGTGCCGTTGACCGAGCTCATGTGCACGATCGCGCCGCCGCCGTGTCCTGCCGCGTGTTGTGCCGCCATGTGCCGCGCCACCGCCTGGCCGACGAGGAACGCGCCCTTCAGGTTGACGCCGATCACCGCGTCCCAGTCGGCTTCACTGATGTCCAGGAAGTCCGCGGCCTTGAAGATGCCGGCGTTGTTGACCAGTCCCTGCACGCTGCCGAAGGCGGCCAGCGTGGCCGCCAGCGCGGCATCGACCTGCGCCTTGTCCGATACGTCGCAGTGCGCATAGTGCGCGCGCCGGCCTTCGGCCTGCAGCGCCTGGGCCAGCTTTTCGCCCGCTGCATCGTCCACGTCCCACAACGCCACCGCGGCACCATCGCGCGCCAGGCGCCGCGCGCAGGCCGCGCCGATGCCCTGGGCCGCGCCGGTGACGACGATGCTGCGGCCCTGCAGCTTGAAATCGACCTCGGACATGCTCGTCTCCCTGGGTGATCAAAGGCCCTGGCGCTCGAGCCAGATCGCCAGCCCCTGCGCGTTCAGCGTTGCGTCCAGCGCCAGCGCGTCGGCCACCGCGCTGGCGTCGTGGCGGCAGCCGTGCGCGCGCGCGTCCTGCGCGTACCGCGCCAGCAGTGCCGCGCGCAGGCGTTCTTCGCGCCCCGTCCCGGCCGGCGTCGCGCGGCCCAGCGCCACCAGCCGGTCGATGCCGTCCAGCAGTTCGGGACCGAGCCGGTCGATGTCGCCGATGCGGCCGTAGTGCGTCAGGTACATGCAGCGCGGCTGCCGCTTCAGCAGGCGCTGCACCGATTCGCGCAGCACCGGCGGATCGAACTGCACCGGCGTGGAAATCGCCATCAGCCATGGCCCGCGTGCACTGTCGAACTCGCGGTAGCTGACGCCGAAGGTGTCGCCGGCGAACCAGCCGCCGCTGCGTTCGTCCCACAGGCAGTGGTGGTGCTGCGCATGTCCCGGCGTGTGGGCGAACTCGAGGCGCCGCGTGCCCAGCGTCAACGCCATGCCGTCCTCGGTGCAGTCGATGCGCTCAGGCGGCACCGGCACCAGCGTGCCGTAGTCGCGCGCCACGGCCTCGGCGCCGTAGATCGCCAGCACCGCCTGCTGCAGCGCCGTCGGATCGACCAGGTGGCGCAGGCCGCGCGGATGCAGCAGCATGCGCGCCGCCGGCAGTTCCTGCATCAGCAGCCCGGCGCCACCGGCGTGGTCCAGGTGCACATGCGACGGAATCACCCAGTCGACGGCGTCGCGCTGCAGGCCCAGCGCCTGCAGCGTGGCCAGCAGCCGCGGTACCGCGAAGTTGGTGCCGGTGTCCCAGAACGCGGCGCGACCGCCGTCGACCAGCAGGTAGGCGGCGTCGTAGTGCGGGCGGTGGTAGCCGGTGTCGATGCACCAGATGCCGTCGCCCAGGGCGCTGGCAAATGGCGGCAGCGGCACGTCCATCAGCCGCCGAGCAGGATCCACAGCCGCGCGATGTCGGCGCTGCCGTCGTTGCCCTGCACGCTCTTCAGCGTCTGCACGGCCTTCGGCTTGGCCTTGGCGCTGTGCTGCTGCGCCAGACCCAGCCGCAGCTTGGCGTCCTCGGGCCGCTTCAGCCCGCCCTTGGCGATGCCTTGCTCGATCAGCGCCAGGCCCTTGTCGACCTCGCCCATGCTGACGTACACGGTGCCGACCTGCACCAGCGCGTTGCCGTCCTTGGCGTTCGCGGCATCCGCGGCGCGCGCGGCGAGGCCTGCACTGCTCTCGGCCAGCTGCTTGTCGGTCAGGTCGCGCAGGCGCTTGTGACGGTCGGCCTCCGGGCCGCTGCCGAGCGCCCCGCTGGCATAGCCGCGCTCGACGATCTTCTTGGCCTCGGCCGGATAGCCGGCCTGCAGCGCCAGTTGGGCCATCTCCATGAAGTCGTCGGTCTGGCTCATCGTGCCGCTGGCGAGCTTCAGCCGCAGCACGTCGAGCGCATAGCGGTCGGCAAAGCCCGGCTTGCGCGGCAGGCGGCCGAGCACCGCGGCCCAGTAGTCCTTCTTCGGGTAATAGGTCAGCAGCTTTTCCAGCGTGGCGTTGTAGCCCGGCAGGTTGCCGCGCGCCTGGGCGTCGGCCAGGCGCAGCAGGTCGGCCTCCGACGGTCGCTGGCCGGATTGTTCGGCCGTGGCGACAGCCGCAGCCGCGTCGCGTGCGATCGCCGCATAGTCGCCGGTCTGGCCCTGCAGCCAGGCCAGCAGCTGCTTCAGTTGCGGACTGCTGCTGCCGCCTTGCTGCGCCTTGGCGATCCACGCCTGCGCCTTGGGCACGTTGTTGGTCTGCGCATAGGCGTAGGCCAGCGATTCGGCCACCTGCACCTGCTCGGCCGGCGACAGCTTGCCGCTGGCGTACACCGCCTCGAAGGCCTGGATCGTGGTGGCGTAGTCGCCGGCCCGCTGCGCCGCCGCGCCGCGCATGCGGTCGATGGTCAGCTGCTCGGCGGCCGTCTTGTTGGGTGCGGCGTCGGCCTCGCGCACCTTGGCCAGCGCTTCCTTGGCCTTGCCGGCCTTCAGCAGTTCGCTCGCCTGCTGCAGCGGCTTGGCCACTTCGGGGCGCAGTGCCTGGGCCAGGGCCAGCGCGCAACACCCCGCCACCGCGAGGGCAACCGCTGCTAAGCGCAGCCGTTCGAGCAGACGCCGCGGAACCGGCTCTGCCGGGCCGCTGGCGTCGCCCCCCGGGGGAGGAGCGCCGAAGGCGCTACGGGGGGGCGTCATAAGAACTGTTCGTTGCCGACGATGCCGATCTTGGTGACGCCCAGGCGCTGCGCCGAGGCCAGGATCATCGCCACCACGTCGTAGGTCACCAGCTTGTTCGGCCGCAGGTGCACTTCGGGCTGGTCCGGCAGCGCCGCCAGCGCGGCGAGCTTGCTCTCCAGTTCGTGACGGTCGGCGACGATGCTGCCGTTCCAGCCGATGGTGCCGTCGAAGTCGACGTCGATGCGCACGATCTCCGGCGGCTTCGGCGGCGGCGCGCTCGTGTTCACCGGCATGTTCATCTTCACCGCATGCGTCTGGATCGGGATGGTGATGATGAACATGATCAGCAGCACCAGCATGACGTCGATCAGCGGCGTCATGTTCATCTCGATCAGCGGCTCCTCGTCGCCGCCGCCGGATCCCAGGTTCATCGCCATCGTCTGCCTTCCTTCAGCGCGCAGCCGTTCCGGCCGGCGGCTCGGTGATGAAGCCCACCTTGTAGATGCCGGCCCGCTGCGCGGCCACGACCACGCGGCCCACGCTTTCGTAGCGCACCTGGCCGTCGCCGCGGATGTGCACCTCGGGCTGCGGCACCTTCACGGCCTCGACCTTCAGCCGCTCGACCAACGTCTCGTTGTCGGGCACGCGCTCCATGCCCCAGAACACCTCGCCGTCGCGGTTGACGGCGATGACGATGTTCTCCGGCTTGGTCTGCGTCGGCAGGTTGCGTTCCTTCGGCAGATCCAGCGGCACGCTCGCCGTCACCACGGGCACGGTGATGAGGAAGATGATCAGCAGCACCAGCATCACGTCGACCAGCGGCGTGGTGTTGATGGTGGCGTTCATCTCGTCCTCGTCACCGTCGGCGTTGGCCAGGTTCATCGCCATCGATGCTCTCCCCGCGAACGGCGGATCAGGTTCTCTTGCCGGCGAGCAGCACGTTGTGCACGTCGCTGCCGAAGGCGCGCACGCGCTCCATCGCCAGCTTGTTGCGGCGGATCAGCCAGTTGTAGCCCATCACCGCCGGCACTGCGACGGCCAGGCCGAAGGCGGTCATGATCAGCGCCTCGCCCACCGGCCCGGCCACCTTGTCGATGCTGGCCTGGCCGCTGATGCCGATGGCGGTGAGCGCGTGGTAGATGCCCCAGACCGTGCCGAACAGGCCGACGAAGGGGGCGGTGGAGCCGACCGTGGCCAGGAAGGCCAGGCCATCCTGCAGCCGGCTGTTGATGTTGTCGATGGCGCGCTGCACGCTCATCGACACCCAGGTGTGCTTGTCGATCTGCTCGACCAGCGTGCCCTCGTGGTGCTCGCTGGCCTTGATGCCGCTTTCGGCGATGTAGCGGAAGGCGCTGCCCTCGCCGAGGCTGCCGATGCCGGCCTTCACCGTGCCGGCGTCCCAGAACGTCTTGGCCGCCGCGTCTGCGCTCTTCATCAGCTTGCGCTGCTCGAAGAGCTTGGTGAAGATGATGTACCAGCTGCCCATGCTCATGATGACCATGATGATCAGCGTGCCGCGCGCGACGAAGTCGCCCTGTGCCCACAAGGCCGACAGCCCGTAGGGGTTGTCGACGCTTTCCTTGGCCGTGGCCGGCGCGGCCATCGCGGCGGGTTCCGACGCGGCCTGCGCCAGCGCCAGGTGCGGCGTGCCGGCCGCCAGCACCAGGCCGGCCAGCAACGCGCCGATCGCTCTTTGGGCCCGGCGCAGCGCGGGGGTCAGCGTGAGAAGGGACATGGTTTCTCCATTGAAGGGGGCGGCGCGCCAGGCGGCGCGCGGCCGGCGGGAACAGGGGGTCAATCGGTCAGCTTCCAGACGTACTCGATGCGGCCGCTGAGCTTTTCGGGCTTGCCGTCCACGGTACCGGGCGAGCCCTTGCAGGCCTGCACGGCTTCGAGCGTCATGCGGTCGAGGATCTTGTGCTCGCGCGACATGCCGCTGGACTTCTCGACGCGCGCTTCGCTGATCGTGCCGTTCACGTCCATCGTGTAGGCCACGACCACCGTGCCCTGCGCGTCGGCACGGCGCGTCTGCGCCGTGTACTCGGGCTTGGCGCAGGCGTTGAAGTCCAGCTTCGGCGACGTGCGCACCGGCGGCGCGGGCGGTGCCGGCGGCGCGGCGGCCACCGGCGGCCCCGGCGGCGGCGCGATCGTCACCGGCGCCGGCGACGGCGGCGCGACGGGCGTGGTGGTGATCGTCGGCGCCGGTGTCGGCGGCGGCGCCACCTGGATCTCCGGCGGCGGCACGAAGGAGGGCGGCGGCGGCGCCGACTTCGGCGGCGGCGGCAGGTTCTGCGGCGGTGGCGGCGGTGGAGGTTTGACCTCCTCGATGATCTTGGTCTCGATCGGCGCCAACGCGACCTCGATCTCCTTGCGCGACAGGCCGTAGACCAGCGCGATACCGAGCAGCACGTGCAGCGCGATCACCACCGACATGCCGACGACGTGCTTGCCGGGGTTGCGTTGCTGCTGGGCGTAATCCAAGGGCGATCTCCACGCGCCCGCACCGACGGGGAGGGACGTGACGTGCTTCTTCTTCGATGTCAGCCTTGCGGCCGCTGAGGGCAGCGGCCGCCGCCTCTGGGCAGGCACTATAGCGCGAACGCTTTGCCGCTCCTTGGAGTGGCGGCTCTACTCGGCCGCCGCCCGCGGCCCCGGCACAGGTCCCGCCGTCGCCGCCGCACAGCGGGTACGCTCGCGCTTTCATCACACACGTGGAGCGGGACATGGAGCAGGCACTGCAGGGCAAGGTGGCGATCATCACCGGCGCGGGCTCGGGCATCGGGCGCGCGGCGGCATTGCTGTACGCCCGTGAAGGTGCCGCGCTGGTGCTGGGCGACCGCAGCGAGGCGGTACACGACACGGCGCGCGACGTGCGCCAGGCCGGCGGGCGGGCGGTGGCGCTGCAGGTCGATGCCGGGCTCGAGCCCGACGTCGAGCGCCTGGTCGCCACCGCCGGGTCCGAGTACGGCCGGCTCGACGTGGCCTTCGCCAATGCCGGCGTGTCCGGCGGCATGGCCGGCATCTTCGACGCCACCGTCGAGCTGTGGACCGAGGTGCTGCGCATCAACCTGATCGGCCCGTGGCTGATGATCAAGCATGCGGGCAAGGCGATGGCCGACGCCGGGCAGGGCGGCTCGATCATCTGCACCGCCTCGGTGGCCGGCATCCGCTCGGGCGCAGGAGGACCGGCCTACTCGGCGTCGAAGGCCGGGGTCATCAACCTGGTGCAGGTGTCGGCGCAGCAGCTGTGCGAGACCAACGTGCGCGTCAATGCGATCTGCCCCGGGCTCACCGAGACCGGCATGACGAGGCCGACCTTCGACTATGCGAAGGACAAGGGCGTGACGCACAAGCTGGGCCGACTGAATCCGCTGCGGCGTGCCGCCCAGCCGGACGAACTGGCGCAGGTGGCGCTGTTCCTGGCATCGGCGCAGTCCAGCTACGTCAACGGCCAGGCGATCGTGGTCGATGGCGGCCTGTCCAGTTCGCATCCGGTGACGCGCCAGCTGCCGGGCCAGACGGCGGTGTGACGGCGCCCGTGGCGGCCGGCTAGAGGCGGCGCTCTACGAATCGGCCCGGAATTGAGGTGTTCCCCCTACGCCTTGTGGGCACAGTGTCGGCATACACAGTCAACCCCCCAGGAGCACCTCCATGAGCAGCAAGAATCTGTACAGCGTCGCGGCCGCCGTGATCGAGTCCTACGGCAACACCGCCGTCAACCTGATCAATGCCTACCGCGTCGGCGGCGAGCGCGTGATCGGCTTCGTCGACCAGCGCTTCGCCAGCGCCGTCAACACCGGCGCGGCGCGCCTGAGCGACGAACTGCGTGCCAACCTGATCGGCACCGAGAAGCGCATCTCCAGCTACTACACCCGCGGCCTGCAGTTCGGCAGCGAGCGTGCGGAAAGCGCGGTCAGCACCGCGGTCGAATTCGCCAGCAAGGGCGTGGATCGCCTGGCGGCCAATGCCGAGCGCTTCGAGCAGGCGACCAAGCTCGGCGCGATGCCGCTGTTCCAGCGCGTGGCGCTGCCGGCCGCCGAGGCGGTCAGCCAGGTGGTGGTGCGCTTCGAGGAAGGCTCGAGCCAGCTGGTGAAGAAGGTCGCGGGCCAGCCGGCCGTGGTCAAGGCGGCGAAGAAGCCGGTCAAGGCGGTGCGCAAGACGGCCGCGAAGACCGCCAAGAAGGCGGTCGCCACGCAGAAGGCCGTCGTGCGCAAGGCCGGCACCGCCGCCCGCAAGGTGCGCGCTGCCGCGGCCAAGGCCGCCTGAGCATCGCGCTCGTCGGCGCCTTTCGACGGCGCCGCAACCCGAAGGCGCCGCCCCGTGCGGCGCCTTTGTCATGAAGCTGTCTTGCGCTCACCCTAGAATGGGATGCAATGAGCGAAGACCGTAGTGCGGGCACCGCGCCCGTGGTCGTCGGGCACGCCACCGGCCCGCAGTGGCGCCTGCTGAATCGCGAGAGCGCGATCCTGGACTTCAACCGCCGCGTGCTGGCGCAGGCCCGTCGGGCCGACGTGCCGCTGCTGGAGCGACTGCGCTACATCACCATCGTCTCGTCCAATCTCGACGAGTTCTTCGAGGTGCGTTTCGCCGACTATCTGGAGGCGGCGCGTTCGCCGCACACCACGGTGTCGCGGACCGATGTGCGGGCCGTTTCCGACGCAGCGCATGCGTTGATCGACGAACAGTACCGCGTCTTCAACGACGAGTTGATGCCGGCGCTGCAGCGACGCGGGCTGGTGGTCCTGAACCATGCCGAGCGCGACGCCGGGCAGCGCAAGTGGGTGGCGCGCTTCTTCGAGCAGCAGGTGCGGCCGCTGCTGGTGCCGGTGGGGCTGGACCCCTCGCATCCGTTTCCGCAGGTCGCCAACAAGTCGCTGAACTTCATCTGCCGGCTGGGCGGGCGCGATGCCTTCGGCCGCGAGAACCTGATCGCCATCGTCAAGGTGCCGCGCTCGCTGCCGCGCGTGATCCGCCTGCCCGATGCGCTGTGCCCCGGCAAGCAGGCCTACGTGTTGCTGACCAGCGTGATCCGCGCGCACCTCGACGAACTGTTTCCCGGCCGCACGGTGGAGTTCTTCTCGCAGTTCCGCGTGACCCGCGATTCCGACCTGGACGTCGACGAGGACGAGGTCACCAACCTGCGCCAGGCGCTGCGCACCGGCTTGTCCACGCGCCACTACGGCCAGGCGATCCGGCTCGAGGTCGTCGCCTCCTGCCCGGCGGAGCTGTCGCAGTTCCTGCTGACGCAGTTCGGTCTGCCGGAACAGGCGCTGTACCGCGTCAACGGCCCGGTGAACCTGGGCCGCCTGAACCAGCTGATCGACCAGGCGGTGGCCGACGAACTGCGCTTTCCGCCCTTCGAGCCGGCGTGGCCGAAGCAGCGGCTGCCGGCCGGCTGCACCGTGTTCGAGGCGCTGCGCCAGGGCGACCTGCTGCTGCATCACCCCTTCGAGAGCTTCGACCCGGTGGTGCAGTTCCTGCGCGAGGCCGTGCACGACCCCGAGGTGCTGGCGATCAAGCAGACCATCTACCGCACCGGCGCCAAGTCGGTCTTGATGGAGTTGCTGATCGAGGCCGCGCGCCGCGGCAAGGAAGTGATGTGCGTGGTCGAGTTGAAGGCCCGCTTCGACGAAGAGGCGAACATCAACTGGGCCGAGCGGCTGGAGGCCGTGGGCGCGCAGGTGGTGTATGGCGTTGTCGGCCTGAAGACCCATGCCAAGCTGCTGCTGGTGACGCGGCGCGAGGGCAAGAAGCTGCGGCGCTACGTGCACCTGTCCACCGGCAACTACAACCCGCGGACCGCCCAGCTGTACACCGACGTCGGCTACCTGACGGCCGACCCCGGGCTGACACTGGATGCCGACGCGCTGTTCCTGCAGCTGGCCAGCCAGGTCAAGCTGCGGGCGCCGCGCCATCTGGTGACCGCGCCCTTCGGGCTGCACCGCCGGCTGCTGACCCACATCCACCAGGTGGCGCAGGCCGCGCGCGCCGGGTTGCCGGCACGCATCGTCGCCAAGGTCAATGCGCTGACCGATCCGGCGCTGATCCATGCGCTGGTCGCGGCCAGCCAGGCCGGCGCGCGCATCGATCTGATCGTGCGCGGCGCCTGCATGCTGCCGGCCGGCGTGCCGGGACTGTCGGAGCGCATCCGCGTGCGTTCGGTGGTCGGCCGCTTCCTGGAGCACTCGCGGGTGCTGTATTTCCGCTGGGGTACCGGCGATGACGACGAGGTGCTCTACCTGAGCAGCGCCGACTGGATGACGCGCAACATGCTCGGCCGCATCGAACTGGCCTGGCCGGTGCGCGACAGCGCCTTGCGCCAGCGGGTCATCGACGAATGCCTCGTGCCATACCTGCACGACACACTGGATGCCTGGACGCTGCAGCCCGACGGTCAGTACCGCCGCGTCGGCGAGCAGGGCGTCAGTGCGCAGCAGGCGTTGATGCGCCGCCTGGCCACGAGGAAGGAATGAGACGATGGACCTGATCCTGTGGCGCCATGCCGATGCCGGCGAGCCGCTGGCCGACGCCGAGGCCGACCTGCTGCGCAAGCTGTCGCCCAAGGGCGAGAAGCAGGCCGCGCGCATGGCGGACTGGCTGAACCGCTTCCTGCCGGAGAGCACGCGCATCCTGGTCAGTCCGGCATTGCGCTGCCAGCAGACCGCGCAGGCGCTGGGACGCAAGTTCCAGACGCGCGAAGCGCTCGGCCCGGACGGCAGCGTCACCGCGCTGTTGACCCTGGCCCGTTGGCCGGACCGGCGCGAGCCGGTGCTGATCGTCGGCCATCAACCGACGCTGGGCATGGCGGCCGCCATGCTGATGAACGGCGGCGCCGGCATGGCCGAGGCGCAGGCCGAGCCGGCGGCGCATGCCACGCCGGCCTGGTCGGTGCGCAAGGGGGCGGTCTGGTGGCTGCGCCATCGCGAGCGCGGCGGCGTTGCCGAGGTGGTTCTGGTGTCGGCGCGCGCCCGAGACAATCTGTCCAGTAGCGGCGCGCCGCAGTCGGCGGCGGCGCCTCAGCGCGGCAGGATCAGCCGCAGTTCGCCCTGCCGCGCCCAGGCCTCGGCCTCTTCCTGCAGCAGGTGCAGCGTGCGCGGATGGGCTTCGGCCCACTCCGGGCTGTAGGTCAGCAGCGCGCGATCCTGATCGCGCTTCAGCCGCAGCGCGCGCGTGTCGACCGCGCCGCGCGCATGGCACTTGATCACGGCCAGCCGCAGGCACAGCGTCTGCCAGGCGAAGGCCGGGTTCGACAGCGCCGGCTCCAGCTTGCGCAAGCCGCCGCGCTGGCCCAGCACCAGTTCGCTGATGCGCCGCTGCTGGCTCTGCGAGAAGCCGGCCGCATCGACATTGGCCACCAGGTAGGCGCTGTGGCGGTGGTGGTCGTGGTGCGACACCATCTGGCCGACCTCGTGCAGGTCGCAGGCCCAGCCCAGTTCACGCCGGCTTTCGGCATGCGCGTCGCCGTTGGCCACCGTGTCGTACAACGACTGCGCCAGCGTGCGCACGCGCAGCGCCTGGTCGGTGGCCACGGCGAAGCGCTGCTGCAGCTCGCGTACTGTCTCGTCGCGCACGTCTTCGGGGTGCGCATGGCGCAGCGCCTCCAGGCGCTCGCGCAGGTCGATGATCACGCCCTGGCGCAGCGCGCCGCGCGCAGGCAGCAGGCGCTGGATGCCGAAGTGCGTGGCCAGCGTGTACAGGATCGCCAGGCCGCCCGCCAGCACCGCGCGCCGGTCGTTGCGCAGCGCGGCCCAGCGCAGCTTGTCGGCGTGGCCGGCCTGGATGCAGCCGGCGATGCACCAGCGCAGGCCTTCGGGTGTGATGGTGCCGTCGGTCACGCCGTTGGCGGCCAGCAGCTGCGACACCGCGCCGACCGTGCCGGACGAGCCCAGCGCCTCCTGCCAGCGGCCGGGCGCGAAGGGTTGCAGCGCTTCTTCGAGCTCGGCGCCGGCGGCGATCTGCGCCGCACGGAAGCCCGCCTCGGTGAGCCGGCCGTCGCCGAAGAAGCGCATCGACAGGCTGACGCTGCCGATCTGGAACGATTCGGCCAGCAGCGGCGTGCGCCCCTGGCCGAGGATCATCTCGGTGGAGCGGCCGCCGATGTCGACCACCAGGCGTGAGGTGTCGGTGGGCTGCAGGTGCGACACGCCGGCATAGATCAGCCGCGCTTCCTCGCGCCCGGAGATCACCTCGATCGGGTGCCCGAGCTCGGCCTGCGCGCGCAGCAGAAAGGCATTGCGGTTGCGCGCCTCGCGCAAGGTCTGCGTCGCCACCGCGCGCACCTGCTGCGTCGAGAAACCGACCAGCCGCTCGGCGAAACGGCGCAGGCAGTCCAGCCCGCGCTGCACCGCGGCTTCGGTGAGCATGCCGTCGGCGTCGAGCCCGGCGCCCAGGCGCACCGTTTCCTTCAGGTAGTCGATGCGCCGGTAGCGGCCGTGCTGCAGTTGTCCGATCTCCAGCCTGAAGCTGTTCGATCCCATGTCCACGGCGGCCAGCGGACCGGACAGAAGCGGGGTGGGGCTGCGCATCGGACGATTGTGCCCATGCTTCGCGACAGGTCTGTGTCAATCGCCCACGGACCCCCGCGAAGGGCCTTCCTACAATGCTCCGCTCTTCAACCCGGAGGTACGCACCGATGATTCAGCAGGAGCTCGATTGCCTGGTCCCGCAGCGTGACTTCAGCCGTCGCGACTTCGTCCGCACCTCGGTCGGCAGCGGCTTCGCCGCTGCGGTGCTGCCGGTGGCCGCGCAGACGGCCATCAAGACCGGCACCGACGGCCTGCTGGCCGGGGCAGCCCCGTTGAACCGGCGCAACGCGCCGATGGTGCTGGTGGTGAGCGAGATCTTCGGTGTGCACGAGTACATCGCCGACGTCGCCCGGCGCCTGGCCCGGCAGGGCTACTTCGCCGTGGCACCGGAGCTGTTCGTGCGCCAGGGCGATGCGCAGTCCTATGGCGAGATTTCCAAGTTGATCACCGAGGTGATTTCCAAGGTCAGCGACCAGCAGGTCATCGGCGACCTGGATGCGACGGTCGCCTGGGCGCGCGGGCAGGGTGCCGGTGTCGATCGCCTGGGCATCACCGGTTTCTGCTGGGGCGGGCGCATCGTCTGGCTGTACGCGGCGCACAGCCCGCTGCTGCAGGCCGGTGTCGCCTGGTACGGGCGGCTGCAGGGCGACATCAGCGCCAACAATCCCAAGCGCGCCATCGACCTGGCGGGCCAGCTGCGGGCGCCGGTGCTGGGCCTCTACGGCGGCCAGGACACCGGCATTCCCACCGCCTCGGTCGCGGCGATGCAGGAGGCGCTCGCTCAGGGCAGCCCGGCGGCGCGGCGCTCGAAGTTCGTCGTCTTCCCCGACGCGCCGCACGCGTTCCATGCCGACTACCGGCCGAGCTACCGCAAGGCCGCGGCCGAGGAGGGCTGGCAGCTGGCGCTGCAGTGGTTCAAGACGCATGGCGTGGCTTGACAGGCCTGCTAAGGTGAATCGAAGACCCGCCCTGCAGCGGGTCAGCCGCCCACGCCGATGACCCTGAGCTATATCGTGCTGGCCACCTTCGTGGGGGGCCTGCTTTCCGTGCTGATTGCCGCCAGCCTGACGGTGACGGTGTTGAGCCGCCTGGTGCACCACCTGGTCAGCCTGTCGGCAGGCGTGCTGCTCGGCACCGCGCTGCTGCACGTGCTGCCCGAGGCCTTCGAAAGCCATGTCGACGCGCACCGTCTGTTCCTGACGCTGCTCGGCGGGCTGATGTTCTTCTTCCTGCTGGAGAAGGCCGAGCTCTACCGGCATACCCATCACCACGAAGGTGACGGCCACCACCATCACCATCATTTCGATGCCGAGCAGGCAGGCCGCGGCGGCTGGAGCGTGCTGGTCGGCGACAGCATCCACAACTTCTGCGACGGCATCATCATCGCCGCCGCGTTCCTGACCGACCCGGGTCTCGGGCTGGTGACCTCGCTGGCCATCGTGGCACACGAGATCCCGCAGGAGGTGGGCGACTACATCGTGCTGCTGAACGCCGGTTTCTCGCGCGGCAAGGCGCTGCTGTACAACGCGCTGTCAGGGCTGGCCGCGGTGCTGGGCGGCGTGCTGGGCTACTTCGTCGTCGGTCCCTGGGAGGACCTGTTCCCGTACCTGCTGGTGGCGGCCTCGAGCAGCTTCATCTACGTCGCCGTGGCCGACCTGCTGCCGCAGCTGCAGCGCCGTCTGCCCTGGCGCGAGACCCTGTCGCAACTGGCCTGGCTGGCCGGCGGCCTGTGCATCGTCATGCTGGCGATGAGCGGGCTGCACTCGCACTAGTGTCGCCCACCCCCTACGCGCTTCGCGCGCCGCCTTTCAACGGGGCACCGCCAGCAGCCCGGCAGAGCCGGTTCTGCGGCGGTTGCGGGATAGTCAGCCTGCCTACTTGATCACCAGCACCGGGATGCTGGAGTGCGTCAGCACCTTCTGCGTCTCGCTGCCCAGCAGCAGCGCCGACAGGCCGCGCCGGCCGTGCGAGGCCATGACGATCAGGTCACAGGCCTGGTTCTTGGCGTGGTCGAGGATCGCCTCCCACGGATGCAGCGCCTCGACGGTGTGCGCCTGGCACTTGACGCCCGCGGCGGCGGCGACGTCGACCACCGCCTTGACGCGCTCGTTGGCAATGCGCTCCTGCGCGTCGTAGAACTCCTGCGGCGGCACCGGCTGCATCTCCGAGATCGCGCTGTAGGGGAAGGGCTCCTTGACGCTGATCGCGAACAACTCGGCGCCGCCGGACTTGGCGATGTCGACGGCGCTCTGCACCGCCTTCTGGCTGATGTCCGAGCCGTCGGTCGAAATCAGAATTCTCTTGTACATGCTGTGCTCCTGTCAGGCCGTCGATGGTCGATGGGACCGCCTCGGGTGCCCATGGTTCATTATCGGGCGCGATCCCGGCTTGATGCGTGTCAATTCAACCCCGGGCGACCGGCCGCGCCGGATCGGCGCACCACTCGCTCCACGAGCCGGGGTACAGCGCCGACCCGGCGAGCCCGGCGTGTTCCATCGCCAGCAGGTTGTGGCAGGCGGTGACGCCCGACCCGCACTGATGCACCACCTGCGCCGGGTCCGCGGCGAGGCCGGCCCACTCGCTGCGCAGTGTCGCTGCCGGCTTGAAGCGGCCGTCGGGCTGCAGGTTGTCCTTGAAGAAGCGGTTCAGCGCGCCGGGAATGTGGCCGGCGACCGGGTCCAGCGGTTCGACCTCGCCGCGGAAGCGCTCGGCCGCCCGGGCGTCGATGACCGGACGGCGGCCGAGCTGGCGCTGCAGTTCGGCGGCCTGCACGGTCGGCATCGCCTCGGCTCGCGCCGGGTAGGGCGCGGCGGGCCGCGCCACGCCGGGAGCCGTCTCCAGCGGGCCGCCGGCCGCCACCCACGCGGGCAGGCCACCGTCCAGCACCGCCACGTGGTCGTGGCCCAGCCAGCGCAGCAGCCACCAGGCGCGCGCCGCATGCGGCATGCCGTGCGCGTCGTAGCAGACCACCGGCGTGCCCGGTGCGATGCCCCAGGCGCCGGCGCTTGCGGCCAGCGCAGCGCGGTCGGGCAGCGGGTGACGGCCGTTGCGGCCGGTTTTCGCGCCCGACAGGTCGCGGTCCAGGTGGACATAGAGCGCACCGGGCAGGTGACCCGCCGCGTAGGCGCGTTCGCCGGCGCCCGGGTCGGCCAGGTCGAAGCCGCAGTCGAGCAGCACGCAGGGTGAGCCGGCGGCGAGCAGCGCCTTCAGTTCGGCCGCGGAGATCAGCGGACGGGGCAGCAAGGTGGCAGTGGGCATGGGTTCAGCTCTCCGAGGGATTCTTGGCGGCGTCGGGCACTCGGCCCAGCAGCGTGGAGGCCAGGCCGGCACCGACGATCAGCAGCATACCCAGCAGTGCCATCCACGACAGCGATTCGCCGAACAGCAGCACGCCGTACAGCGCGGCGAACAGGATGCCGGTGTACTGCAGGCCGGCGTTCGACAGCGTCGAGCCGATGGCATAGGCGCGGGTGATCATCAGCTGCGCGGTCGTGGCCAGCAGACCCACCGCCAGCAGCAGCGCGGCGCCGTAGGCGCTGTGGCTGCTGAAGCCGGTCCACAGCATGGTCGCGGCCCCGGCGACGACGCCGCCCAGCGCGAAATAGAAGACGATGCGCGCCTCGGGCTCGCCGCGCCGCCCCAGCGCCGTCACCTGCAGGTAGGCCAGCGCCGCGACCATGCCCGACAGCAGCCCTGACAGACCGTACCAGAGCTGGTCCTGGCTCAGCGTGGGACGCAACACCAGCGCAACGCCGCCGAAGCCGACCAGCACCGCAGCCACCAGCCGGCCGTCGACCTGCGCCGCGCCCACGAGCACTGCGGCGCCCAGCAGGAACAGCGCCATCCACACCGAGGACATGTAGTTCAACGTCACCGCGGTGGCCAACGGCAGGCCGCCGATGGCGTAGAACCACAGACCGAGCGCCAGCACGCCGCACAGGCTGCGCCAGAAGTGCGCCGCCGGCACGCGCGTGCCCAGGCCGACGCCGCGCGAACGGGCCACCAGCGCGGCGAACAGCATGCCGACCAGGCCGCGGTAGAAGACGATCTCTCCGGGCGGGTACAGCGCCGAGGCCAGCTTGACGCACACGCCCATCGTCGCGAACAGCAACGACGCGCCCAGCATCAGCCAGGGCGCCAGCCCGAGCTTCTTGTTCAAGCGGGCCGGATCAACGGGCCGCCATCTCGCGGCGGTACCACTCGTGGAAGTGCTGCATGCCGTCTTCCATCGGACTCTGGTACGGGCCCACCTCGTCGTCGCCGCGCAGCATCAGCGCATGCCGGCCGGCGTCCATGCGCTCGGCGATCTCGTCGTCCTCGATGCAGGTCTCCATGTAGGCGGCCTGCTGGGCATCGACGAACTCGCGCTCGAAGGCGACGATCTCCTCCGGGTAATAGAACTCCACCATGTTGAGGGTCTTGCGCGGTCCGCGCGGGTGCAGCGTCGACACCACCAGCACGTGCGGATACCACTCGACCATGATGTTCGGATACAGCGTCAGCCAGATTGCGCCGTGCGCCGGCAGCTTGCCGCCGGTGTAGCCCAGCAGCGCATCGTGCCAGCGCCGATAGGTGCCCGAGCCCGGCCGCGACAGCGCCTGCTGCAGGCCCACCGTCTGCACCGAATGGTGTTCGCCGAACTCCCAGCGCAGGTCGTCGCACGTGACGAAGCCGCCCAGCCCCGGGTGGAACGGGCCGACGTGGTAGTCCTCGAGATAGACCTCGATGAAGGTCTTCCAGTTGTAGTTGCACTCGTGCATCTCGATGCGGTCGAGCACGTAGCCGCCGAAATCCAGCTCGGCCGTGGTGCCCAGGCCGGCCAGCGCGGCGCGCACGTCGCGGCCGCGGTCGTCGAACAGCAGCCCCTGCCAGCGGTGCAGCGGGTAGTCGTTCAGGTGCAGGCAGGGTTCGGCCTGGAAGTGCGGCGCGCCCTGCAGCTGGCCGTCGAGCCCGTAGGTCCAGCGGTGGATCGGGCAGACGATGTGGCCTCGGGTCTGGCCGCGGCCGCGCAGCATCAGCGCCTGGCGGTGGCGGCAGACGTTCGACACCAGGCGCACGCCCTGCGCATCGCGCACCAGCACGCGGCCTTCGGCCTCGTGCGGCAGCGCATGGTAGTCACCGGGTTCGTTGACCCACAGTTCGTGCCCCGCATAACGCGGGCCGGGGTCGAAGATCAACGCGCGCTCATCGCGGAGCACGCCCTCGTCGAAATAGGTGCTGACGGAAAGCTGCGAGCGGACCCGCGTCTGCTTCAGAGCTTCGAGACTGATGCTCAGGTCGGACATGATCCAGAGGATCTCCATGAATGGGTATGTCGGCCCCCCACCCGGTGGCCCCGCGGGTGGGTTTGTGGTCGTCGGCAGACCGGGGTCGCCGCGAGCGAGGGCGGGATTCTACCCAGCAGCGCTCGACGCTCCGTCGACAGGGCCGGCGGTGCCGTTCCCGGCTCCTTGAGGACATGCTGCACGCACGCCGACGGTGCGCCTGCTGCGCGGCGTCTAAAATCGCCGATCCGCCTTCGAGTCCGATCATGCCCCGCAGTTCCGCCGCCGCGCCCGAATCCGCCTCCTACGAGCAGGCGCTGGCCGAACTCGAAACGCTGGTGGCCGCGATGGAGGCCGGCAAGATGCCGCTGGACCAGTTGCTGGCCAGCTACAAGCGCGGTGCCGAACTGCTGCAGCACTGCCGTTCGCGGCTGCAGGCAGTCGAAGACCAGGTCAAGCTGCTGGAGGACGGGCAGCTGAAGGCCTGGGCGGACGCATGACGCAGACCCTCGTGCACGCGCAGTCCACGGTGCCGGATTTCGAGTCCTGGATACAGGCCGAGTTGCAGGCCGTCGAGACGGCGTTGGAGAACTGGGTGCCGGCCGACGCGCCCGCGGGGCTGGGCGAGGCGATGCGCTACGGTGTGCTCGATGGCGGCAAGCGCCTGCGCCCCCTGCTCGTGCTGGCGGCCTGCCAGGCGGTGCGGGGTTCGCGTCTGGCGGCGATGCGTGCCGCGGTGTCGGTGGAACTGATCCATGCGTACTCGCTGGTCCACGACGACATGCCCTGCATGGACAACGACGTGCTGCGCCGCGGCAAGCCCACGGTGCACGTGCGTTACGGTCAGGCCCAGGCGATGCTGGCCGGCGACGCGATGCAGGCGCTGGCCTTCGAGGTGCTGACGCCGGACAGCGGCGTCGAGCCCGGGCTGCAGGCGCGGCTGTGCGCGTTGCTGGCGCGATCGGCCGGCCACGCCGGCATGGCCGGTGGCCAGGCGATCGACCTGGCCACCATCGGCAAGCCGCTCACCGAACAGGCGCTGCGCGACATGCACCGTCGCAAGACGGGCGCGCTGCTGCAGGCCAGCGTGCTGATGGGCGCGGCCTGCGGCGAATGCGGCGAAGCCGCCTGGCAGGCGCTGTCGGAGTTCGGCGCCGCGCTGGGGCTGGCGTTCCAGGTGGTGGACGACATCCTCGACGTGACACAGGAATCGCACACGCTCGGCAAGACCGCCGGCAAGGACCTGCACGACAACAAGCCGACCTACGTCTCGGTGCTCGGGCTGGACGCCGCGCGCCGCCAGGCCGCGGAACTGCGCGACAAGGCGCAGGCGGCGCTGCGTCGCGCCGGGTTGGCCGATACGGCGGCGCTGGCCCAACTGGCCGACATGGTCGTCGACCGCGAGAGTTGAATGGACCACCTCCCACGCGCTTCGCGCGCCCCCTCGAGGGGGCATCGCCAGCGGCCCGGCCTGGCCGGATCCGCGGTGGTCGCCCGATCGTGCGGTGCGTGCCGGGAGCCCTGGGCGCGTGGAGGGAGCCTCTGACATGAACAACAACACCCTGCTCGAAACGGTGAACACGCCGGCCGACCTGCGCCACATGTCGCGCAGCGAGCTGCGCACGCTGGCCGACGAACTGCGCGGCTTCGTGCTGAAGAGCGTCAGCGAGACCGGCGGCCACCTCGGCAGCAACCTCGGCACCGTCGAGCTGACCGTGGCGCTGCACCATGTGTACGACACACCGCACGACCGCATCGTCTGGGACGTCGGTCACCAGACCTATCCGCACAAGGTGCTGACCGGCCGGCGCGAGGCGATGGCCGGGCTGCGCCAGCTGGGCGGCATCGCCGGCTTCCCGCGCCGCGAGGAGAGCGAGTACGACACCTTCGGCACCGGCCATTCGTCGACGTCGATCTCGGCCGCGCTGGGCATGGCGCTGGCGGCCAAGTTGAAGGGCGAAGAGCGCCGCGTGGTCGCCGTCATCGGCGACGGCGCGATGAGCGCCGGCATGGCCTTCGAGGCCCTGAACAACGCCGGTGTCGCCCATGCCGGCGTGATGGCCGACATGCTGGTGGTGCTGAACGACAACGACATGTCGATCAGCCCGCCGGTCGGCGCGCTGAACAAGCACCTGGCGCGGCTGATGAGCGGCAACTTCTACACCTCGGCGCGCGAAGGCGCGAAGAGCGTGCTGAAGCACACGCCGCTGTACGAGTTCGCGCGCCGCTTCGAGGAGCACACCAAGGGCATGGTGGTGCCCGGCACGATCTTCGAGGAGTTCGGCTTCAACTACGTCGGCCCGATCGACGGGCATGACCTGGACGCGCTGATTCCCACGCTGCAGAACCTGCGCGACAAGCGCGGCCCGCAGTTCCTGCACATCGTCACCAAGAAGGGCCAGGGCTACAAGCTGGCCGAAGCCGACCCGGTCAAGTACCACGCCGCGTCGGGCAAGTTCAACCCGGCCGAAGGTTTCCCGAAGGCGCTGCCCGGCAAGCCCACCTTCACGCAGGTCTTCGGCCAGTGGCTGTGCGACATGGCGGAGGCCGACGAGCGGCTGGTGGGCATCACGCCGGCGATGCGCGAAGGTTCGGGCATGGTCGAGTTCCACAAGCGCTTCCCGAAGCGCTACTACGACGTGGGCATCGCCGAGCAGCATGCGGTCACCTTCGCCGCCGGCCTGGCCTGCGAGGGCCTGAAGCCGGTGGTCGCGATCTACAGCACCTTCCTGCAGCGCGGCTACGACCAGCTGGTGCACGACGTGGCCATCCAGAACCTGCCGGTGGTGTTCGCGCTCGACCGCGCCGGCATCGTCGGCGCCGACGGTGCCACGCACATCGGCGCCTACGACATCGCCTACCTGCGCTGCATTCCCAACATGAGCCTGATCGCGCCGGCCGACGAGGCCGAATGCCGCCAGGCGCTGAGCACGGCCTTCCGGCAGGACCATCCGGTCGCCGTGCGCTACCCGCGCGGCAGCGGCGTCGGCGCCGCGGTGGGCACCGACCTGTCCGAACTGCCCTGGGGCAAGGCCGAGCTGCGCCGCAGCAGCGGCAAGGGCCACGCGGTCGGTGGACCGCGCGTCGCGATCCTGGCCTTCGGTACGCTGCTCTACCCGGCGCTGCAGGCGGCCGAGGCGCTGGATGCCACGGTCGTCAACATGCGCTTCATCAAGCCGCTCGACGTGGACATGGTGCTCGAGATCGCCCGCAACCACGAGGCGCTGGTCACGGTGGAAGAGGGCTGCGTGATGGGCGGCGCCGGCAGCGCGGTGGCCGAATGCCTGGCCGCGCACGGCCTGAACCTGCCGCTGCTGCAGCTCGGCCTGCCCGACCAGGTCATCGAACATGGCGACCCGAAGAAGCTGCTCGCCATGTGCGGCCTGGACGCGGCCGGCATCGAACAGGCGGTGCTGAAGCGCTTCGGCGGCCGGCTCCAGGTGCTGCGGCCGGCGGCCAACCACTGACGCGCCGGCGACAGGCGCATGGCCCCAGGGCGGCGTAGAACCGCGATCGGTGTCATGCTGCCGCCCCCGTCCCGATGCCCGAACCCATGAACCAGCTGACCGACGCCCTGCACATCCCCGACACCCAGAGCGAGCGTGACCATCGCCATCTGGCGATCCAGCGCGTCGGCATCAAGGACGTGCGCTATCCGCTGCAACTGCAGGTGGCCGGTGCGGTGCAGGCGACCAGCGCCCAGTGGGACCTGGACGTGGCGCTTCCGGCCGAAGCCAAGGGCACGCACATGTCGCGCTTCCTGGCCTGGCTGGATGCGCTGGACGAACCGCTCGACGCTGACGCGCTGCGCCGCCGCCATGCGCAGATGCTGGACAAGCTGGGTGCCAGCGAGGGGCGCATCGAGGCGCGCTTCGGCTTCTTCCTGCGCAAGCGCGCGCCGGTGTCGGGGCTGTCCAGCCTGCTCGACTACCAGGGCCGCTGGATCGCCGAGACGCGCGGCGGCAAGACTTCGGTGCAGGCCATGGTCGGCGTGCCGGTGAAGACGCTGTGCCCGTGCTCGAAGGAGATCTCGGACTACGGCGCGCACAACCAGCGCTCGCTGGTCAGCATCCGCGCCGAACTGCTGCAGCCGATCGAGTGGCACGAGCTGGTGCGCTTTGCCGAAGACCAGGCCTCGAGCGAGATCTGGCCGATGCTCAAGCGCGTCGACGAGAAGTGGGTCACCGAGCATGCCTACGAGAACCCGAAGTTCGTCGAGGACCTGGTGCGCGACGTGGCGCTGGCGCTGAACCGCGATCCGCGCATCGGCCGTTACCGGGTCGAGGTCGAGAACTTCGAGTCGATCCACAACCACAGCGCCTATGCGCTGATCGAGCGCGAGTAGGCCGGTGGCGCAGATGGCCGCGCCGCAGATGGCCGCGCCGCAAGCGGCTGCGTCGCAAGCGGCCGTCCAGTCCCCGGCCCGGCGCTGAGCCGGCGGCCAACCACTGACGCGCCGGCGACAGGCGCATGGCCCCAGGGCGGCGTAGAAC
>JBGAII010000064.1:0-23556 GCA_044225625.1 Rubrivivax sp. | reverse complement strand
ATCGACGTGCTGGCGCTGAAGCAGGCCGGCCTGGTCGGAGACAAGACCAAGGTGGTGAAGGTCATCAAGTCGGGCGAACTCGGCAAGAAGGTCGTGCTGAAGGGCATCGGCGCCACCGCTGGCGCCAAGGCCGCCATCGAGGCCGCCGGCGGCACGGTGGGCTGAGCCAAGCCAGGAAACGAAGTCTCGCGTGGCAACTTCTGCGAATCAGCTGGCCAAGAGCGGCAAGTTCGGCGACCTGCGTCGCCGGCTCGTCTTTCTGCTGCTGGCGCTGGTGGTCTACCGGCTGGGCGCGCACATCCCCGTGCCCGGCATCGACCCGGCGCAGCTGCAGCAGCTCTTCAAGGGCCAGTCGGGCGGCATCCTGAACCTGTTCAACATGTTCTCGGGCGGGGCGCTGTCGCGCTTCACCGTGTTCGCGCTGGGCATCATGCCGTACATCTCGGCGTCGATCATCATGCAGTTGATGACCTACGTCGTGCCCTCGCTCGAGGCCATCAAGAAGGAAGGCGAGGCGGGGCGGCGCAAGATCACCCAGTACACGCGCTACGGCACGCTGCTGCTGGCCTTGTTCCAGTCTCTCGGCATCGCGCTGGCGCTGGAGCAGTCGCCGGGGCTGGTGATCAGCCCGGGCTTCGGCTTCCGCATGACGGCGGTGGTCAGCCTGGTGGCCGGCACGATGTTCCTGATGTGGCTGGGCGAGCAGATCACCGAGCGCGGGCTGGGCAACGGCATCTCGATCCTGATCTTCGCCGGCATCGTCGCCGGCCTGCCGAACGCGTTGGCCGGCCTGTTCGAACTGGTGCGCACCGGCTCGATGAGCATCGTGGTCAGCCTGTTCATCATGGTGCTGGTCGTGGCGGTGACCTTCGTCGTCGTCTTCGTGGAGCGGGGGCAGCGAAAGATCCTGGTCAACTATGCGAAGCGTCAGGTCGGCAACAAGGTCTACGGCGGTCAGAGTTCGCATCTGCCGCTGAAGCTCAACATGTCCGGCGTGATCCCGCCGATCTTTGCCAGTTCCATCATCCTGCTGCCGGCGACGATCGTGGGCTGGTTTGCCACAGGTGAGGGCCTGCGCTGGCTGAAGGACATCTCCGCGGCGTTGTCGCCGGGGCAGCCGATCTACGTGTTGCTGTACGCGGCGATGATCGTGTTCTTCTGCTTCTTCTATACCGCGCTGGTCTTCAACAGCCGTGAGACCGCAGACAACCTGAAGAAGAGCGGCGCATTCATTCCGGGCATTCGTCCGGGCGAGCAGACGGCCAAGTACATCGACCGCATCCTGTCCCGGCTGACGCTGGTGGGTGCAATCTACATCACGCTGGTCTGCCTGCTGCCCGAGTTTCTGGTGCTGAAGTACAACGTGCCGTTCTACTTCGGCGGCACGTCGCTGCTGATCATCGTGGTGGTCACGATGGACTTCTGGGCTCAGGTGCAGAGCTACGTGATGAGCCAACAGTACGAATCGCTTTTGAAGAAGGCCAATTTCAAGGCCAGCTGAAAGTCAGACGACGGAGCACATGGCAAAGGACGACGTCATCCAGATGCAGGGCGAGATTCTCGAGAATCTTCCCAACGCTACGTTTCGCGTGAAGCTGGAGAACGGACATGTCGTGCTGGGGCACATATCCGGGAAGATGCGCATGCACTACATCCGCATCCTGCCCGGTGACAAGGTCACGGTGGAACTGACGCCGTATGACCTGAGCCGCGCGCGCATTGTGTTCCGCGCCAAGTAGGTCGAAGAACAGGTCAAGGAGAAGAGCATGAAAGTCGCCGCATCGGTCAAGAAGATGTGCCGCAACTGCAAGATCATCCGCCGCAAGGGCGTGGTGCGAGTGATCTGCACCGACCCGCGCCACAAGCAGCGTCAGGGTTAATCTAGAGGAACAGCAACATGGCACGTATCGCCGGCATCAATATTCCGCCGCACAAGCATGCGGAAATCGGCCTGACCTCGATCTTCGGTATCGGGCGTACCACCGCGCAGAAGATCTGCGACTCGGTGGGGATTCCATACTCGAAGAAGATCAAGGATCTGAACGACGGCGACCTGGAGAAGATCCGCGAGGAGATCGGTCGCCTGACGATCGAAGGCGACCTGCGCCGCGAGATCTCGATCAACATCAAGCGCCTGATGGATCTCGGCTGCTACCGCGGCATGCGCCATCGCCGTGGCCTGCCTCTGCGTGGCCAGCGCACCCGCACCAACGCGCGCACCCGCAAGGGCCCGCGCAAGGGCGCCGCTGCGCTGAAGAAGTAAGCTGCAGCATTCACTGAAGAGTTCAAGACATGGCCAAAGCACCCGTCAACACCGCCGCACGGCGCGTGAGCAAGAAGGTCCGCAAGAACATTGCGGACGGCATCGCGCACGTGCATGCGTCGTTCAACAACACGATCATCACGATCACCGACCGTCAGGGTGGCGCGCTCGCCTGGGCGTCCAGCGGCGGCCAGGGCTTCAAGGGCTCGCGCAAGTCCACGCCGTTTGCGGCGCAGGTGGCAGCCGAGGTCGCCGGCCGTGCGGCGCAGGAACAGGGCATCAAGAACCTGGACGTGCGCATCAAGGGCCCCGGCCCGGGTCGCGAATCGTCGGTGCGCGCACTGGCCGCACTCGGCATCCGCATCAACCTGATCTCGGACGTCACGCCGATCCCGCACAACGGCTGCCGCCCGCAGAAGCGCCGTCGCATCTGAGGTCGTGCGCCGGGAGTGACGCCTGGCGACGCTGAAGTTCCGGTTTATAATCAAAAGCTTTCCCCGCGCCGGCTGCCGGGCCCCTGTGGCTCCGGCAGCGGCATTTACCGCGTTGCCGGCCTGGTGCCGGCAGCTGCACAAGCCCACTGTCTGAGCGAGCTGAAGAACATCGCCAGACTCGCGCGGCGCCTTCACACGTGAAGGCTGGTCGCGTCAGACAAGGATCGAAGGACACCTCGTGGCACGTTATCTCGGACCCAAGGCCAAACTGGCCCGCCGTGAAGGCACCGACCTCTATCTGAAGAGCGCCCGCCGCGCGATCGGCGACAAGGCGAAGTTCGACAGCCGCCCTGGCCAGCACGGCCGCACCAGCGGCTCGCGGACCAGCGACTTCGGCCTGCAACTGCGCGAAAAGCAGAAGGTCAAGCGCATGTACGGCGTGCTGGAACGCCAGTTCCGCCGTTACTTCGCCGAAGCCGAGCGTCGCCGCGGCAATACCGGTGCGAATCTGCTGTTCCTGCTGGAATCGCGCCTCGACAACGTCGTCTATCGCATGGGCTTCGGCTCGACGCGCGCCGAAGCGCGCCAGCTCGTGTCGCACAAGGCGGTCACCGTCAACGGCGAGGTGGTCAACATCGCCTCGTACAGCGTCAAGGCCGGCGATGCGATCTCCATTCGCGACAAGTCGAAGAAGCAGCTGCGCGTGCAGGACGCTCTGAAGCTGGCCGCCAGCATCGGCATGCCGGAATGGGTGCAGGTCGATGCCGCCAAGATGGAAGGCGTGTTCAAGAAGGTGCCGGACCGCGACCAGTTCGGCTCCGAAATCAACGAGTCGCTGATCGTCGAGTTGTACTCGCGCTGACGATGCGTTCCGGGCGGCGGGTGCTTGCGCCCGCGGCCACGATGCGGCGCCCCGTTTCGCCGGGCATGGGGCGCCCGAAGTCAGGCCCCGGTATTTTGTCCATCAGCCTTATCGGTGTAACGAGCCGAGGGTATTGAGAGGAACAGGACTGCAATGCAAACCAATCTACTGAAGCCCAACAAGGCGATCCAGGTCGAGCCTCTGGGCGGCAACCGTGCCAAGGTCACTCTCGAGCCCTTCGAGCGCGGCTATGGCCACACGCTGGGGAATGCGCTGCGCCGCGTGCTGCTGTCGTCGATGGTCGGGCATGCGCCCACCGAAGTGACGATCGCCGGCGTGCTGCACGAGTACTCGACGATCGACGGGGTGCAGGAAGATGTCGTGCACATCATGCTGAACCTGAAGGGCGTGGTCTTCAAGTTGCACAACCGCGACGAAGTGACGCTGGTGCTGCGCAAGGAAGGCGAAGGCCCGGTCACCGCGGGCGACATCCAGACGCCGCATGACGTGGAGATCATCAACCCCGACCACGTGATCGCGCACCTGTCGCAAGGCGGCAAGCTGGACATGCAGATCAAGGTCGAGAAGGGCCGCGGCTACGTGCCGGGCAACCTGCGCCGCTACGGCGACGAGCCGACCAAGTCGATCGGCCGCATCGTGCTGGACGCCTCGTTCTCGCCGGTGAACCGCGTCAGCTATGCCGTGGAGAACGCGCGCGTCGAACAGCGCACCGACCTCGACAAGCTGGTGATGGAGATCCAGACCAACGGCTCGATCACGCCCGAAGAGGCGATCCGCGCGTCGGCCAAGATCCTGTGCGAGCAGCTCGCCATCTTCGCGCAGCTGGAGCCGAACGGCCAGGGCCTGTTCGAGCCGCCGGTGCAGCGCCAGCAGCAGAACTTCGACCCGATCCTGCTGCGTCCGGTGGACGAGCTCGAGCTGACGGTGCGTTCGGCCAACTGCCTGAAGGCCGAGAACATCTATTACATCGGCGACCTGATCCAGCGCACCGAGACCGAGCTGCTGAAGACGCCGAACCTGGGCCGCAAGTCGCTGAACGAAATCAAGGAAGTGCTGGCCTCGCGCGGGCTGACGCTCGGCACGCGGCTGGAGACCTGGCCGCCGCTGAACCTCGACAAGCGCTGAAGCCAGACAAGCACGACGGCACGGCCGCCGTCGAAGCGTGAGGCCCTCGCTGAAGAGGGCCGATGTGCACCCCCCGGTACCTGATACGGCCGGGGTTCAATAAGGAAAGAACCGCACCATGCGCCACCGTAACGGACTCCGCAAACTCAACCGCACCAGCGAACATCGCCAGGCGATGCTGCGCAACATGTGCAATTCGCTGCTGCAGCACGAAGCCATCAAGACCACGCTGCCCAAGGCCAAGGAGCTGCGACGCGTCGTCGAGCCGCTGATCACGCTGGCCAAGGAGCCGACGCTGTCGAACCGCCGTCTGGCCTTCGACCGCACGCGCGACCGCGACATCGTCACCAAGTTGTTCGCCGAACTCGGCCCGCGCTACAAGGCGCGTCCGGGCGGCTACACGCGCATCCTCAAGATGGGCTTCCGCGTCGGTGACAACGCGCCGATGGCCTTCGTGGAACTGGTCGATCGGCCCGAACCGACGGAGGCTGAATCGGCTGCCGAGGCGAAGCAGGATTGATGGGATCCTGGCTCGCCGAGGAGTGCATGAGCCGGGTTCAATCGTGTTAGAATTCTGAGTTCTGGCGCGGGGTGGAGCAGTCTGGTAGCTCGTTGGGCTCATAACCCAAAGGTCGCAGGTTCAAATCCTGCCCCCGCAACCAAGATCCTCGGTGCTGAAAAGCACTTGCAAAGCCCGCCACGAGCGGGCTTTGTCCTTTCCGGGCCGCTGTGTCGAGGGCGGTGACGGGCCTATGTCGTCACGCGAGCGGTGCAAGCGGATTGAGCGGATCGAACGCGCAAGGGCCGTGGGGCTTTGGGCTCGGGCCTCGAAAGGCCTCAGCCGGCCGGACGTGCCGCGCGCAGTTGCTGGATGACCGCGACAGCCGCCCGCGCGAACAGCGTCGCATCGTTGCTCACCATGACGAAGGCGAAGCCGCGCTCGGCCGCCCGCAGGGCCGCCGCGGCGTCGCTGGCGGCCGCACCGCAGGGCAGGTCCCGCTCCCGGCAGGCTGCCAGCAGTCCGTCGGCCAGCGCCTGCAGTTCGGGATGGGTCGCCGGCAGGCCCGTCGTCATCGACAGGTCCCCCATGCCGATGAAGGCCGCATTGACACCGCTGACGTCGAGCACCGCTCCGGGGTGTTCCAACACCTGGCGGTCCTCGAACTGCGGACAGCGCAAGACGTCCTCGGCGCCACGACGAAGGTAGTCAGCGAGCGGCTCCGTGCCCCACGCGCCCGCGCGCGAGGTGATCCCCAAGCCGCGCTCGCCTGCCGGACTGAAGACCCTGCGCCCGATCGCACGGCGCGCTTCGACGGCATTGCGCACCCGTGGCACCAGCAACCCATCGGCACCACAGTCGAGCAGGCGCTGGAAGTCGTTGCTGGCCTGGTCGGGTACACGCACCAACGCACCCAGCCCGAGCGCCTGCGCGTGTGCGATCAGACGGTAGATGGTTTCCAGCGTCAGCGGCGCGTGCTCGGCATCGAGCACCACGTAGTCGAAGCCGGCACGCGCCAGCATCTCCAGCGTCTCGTGCGTCGGCAGCTTGACCCAGGTTCCGAAAAGGCACCGCTCACGCGCACGCAGCCGCTGCACGAACCCGGCCGCGCTCACTGGACTACCCTCCGCACGACGTGCTCCGGGACGAGCGCTGGGGAGCGGCCCGGCGCGCTCATGCCCGCCCCTGGGTCGGCGCGGGACGACGGTGGCCCCACGGACGCCCTCGGCGCGCGAACTTGTCACTCTCCCAGCCCGCCTCGTCGAGCAGGCGCGTGCCGCAGGCCAGTTCGAATTCGAATCCTTCCGGCGTCGCCACGTACAGCGAGACCACACCGTCCAGCGGATGAGAACCGATGTCGCGGCTGATCGGCACCTCGGCGTCGAACAGCCGGTCGCGGATCTCGCCGAGCGCATCCAGATCCACGATGTCGGCCATCACGTGGACCGTGCCCGCGGGCCGCCCGGGCATCTGCGCGAACGCATAGCTGTGGTGGCGCGGATTGCAGCGGAGGAAGTAGACGCGGCTGTGCCCTTCCATCCACGCGGCGTCGCTGAGGCGCAGGCCGAGGCTCTGCATGTAGAAGCGCAAGGTCGCGGCTGCGTCGGTGACCGCCATCGTGACATGGCCAAAGCCCAGCGCGCCGGCATTGAATCTCGACGCGCTGGCCGCCGGCAGCGGCTTGCGCAGCGCACAGTTGCCTCCCCAGACCAGCTCGCAACGGACGCCATCCGGGTCTCGCACCTCGAGCAGATCCTCGACGCGCCGAGCACGTGCCAGCTCGGGCACGGCCTCGACTCTCGTGCCATGCGACCGCAGCCGCTCGCCCAGCGCGGCCAGCTTCAGCGGGTCGGCGACATCCCAGCCCAGCACATCGATGCCGACCTGCGCCGATGCATGCAGCACGATGCGATAGTCGCGCTGGTGGTCCATGCGCAGCCAGAGTTCATCGGCCGGCGCGTCCTCGGCCACCGCAAAGCCCACCACCTCGGCAAGGCGCCGCCACCACGCCAGGTGCTGCACGCCGATGCGGACGTAGGACAGTTGGGCAATCTCGCTGCCTGTGCCGCTCATGCCATGGCCTCTTCGCTCAGCGGATAGTCCGCCTCGTTGCAGACCCATCCGGGCTTCTCGACGAAGTCCGGTCGCGGCGGGGAGAAGATGTCCACCAGCTGCACGTAGCCGGTGCCGATGTCCTGCGTCGTGTGGATCGCCTGTGCCGGGATCACGATCACCGACGGGCTGCCCACCGTGTGATGTTCGTCGTCCCGCCACTGCGTCATGTCGGAAACCCAGGGATAGCGGATGTGGTGGACGAAGCCACCTTGCAGCGCCAGCGAAGCCTGATCGAAGTCCGCGTGGGCGTGCGGCGTCATCTTGCGTACATCGCGACGGAAGTTCCGCGGCACGAACGCGTTGACCATCAGGTTCGTGGAGCGGAACGGCCTCGCCGGGCTGTCCGGCTTGACATGCTGGGCAAGCGGATAGTGGCGCAGGCAGAAGCCGCCCGGCGGTGGCGGCGGCGGTGCGTCCGGCTCGGCCACCGGTTGGCTCTGCGCGTTGCCCGCGGCGGCGGCCAGGTCGGCGGCGCGGTGCGAGAAGATGCGCGTCACCCAGCCGGCCCCGTGCAGGCGGACCTCGCTCTCGCCCGGCGGGACGATCACGAGCGCATCCCCTGCGCCGTCGGTGTCGATGGTCTGTCCACCGGCACGCACCGTGGCCTTCATGCCGTCGCCGAGAAAGAGCATGTACTCGTCGACGTTGTGCCCGCGCGCCAGCACGCTGCCGGCCACGACGCGGGAGAGGGTCACGACGAAGGTGCGGCCGCGCGTGATCCACGTGGCGGTGCCGTCGGAGGCCTGGATCTGGGCCGCGCCCTGCGCGGGTTCGCAAATGCTGGCGGCGGGAATGGCTGTGCTCATGTCGTAGCGCCTTTCGATGAATCCATGCCGTCCGCTCACTCCGGCTTGAAGCCGGAGTTCTTGATGATCGGTTCCCAGCGCCGGATCTCGTCGTCCTGCATCTGGGCCATCTCCGCGGCGGTGCGGAACGTGGGGACGACGAACAGGCGCGTCATCAGGGTCTGCCGGACGTCCGGCATCTCGAGCACCTTCTTGACGGCGTTCTGCATGCGCTCGATCTGCGCCGGCGGCGTCTTCGCCGGCGCCCAAATGCCCTGCCATGACTCGCTGTAAAGGTCCTTGTAGCCCTGCTCCACGAAGGTCGGGATGTCGGGCACCACCGGCGATCGGCGCTCGCTGAACACGCCGATCACCTTCAGGCTGCCGGCCCGGTGAAACTTCAGCATGTCGTCCATCAGCGAAATGCCGGCCGGCAGATGACCGCCGACCAGATCGGTCACCATGGGTGTCGCGCCCTTGTAGGCCACCGGCACGAGCGTGACACCCGCTTCGCGGCCGAACTGCACGCCGGAAAAGTGCGCCTGGCCTCCCAGACCCGCGGTGCCGAAGGTCGCTTGGTTGGGCTTGGCGCGAACCAGGTTGACGTATTCGGCCACGTTGTTGACGCCCAGCGAACTGGCCACCGCGAATGCAAGGGGGTAGCTGGTGATCTGCGCCACCGGCGCGAAGTCGCGCCGGTAGTGCCACTTCACCTGGGCACCGAACACCAGCGTCTGGAAGGTGTGCACCGCGTTGTTGGCCACCATGAAGGTCGTGCCGTCCGCCGGCGCGGCCACCAGCGCGTTGGCCGCCAGCCTGCCGCCGGCACCGGGGATGTTCTCCACGATGACGGGCTGCTCGAGGACGTCCTTCAACTTGTCGGCGAGCACACGGGCCACGGCGTCCGTGCCGCCGCCCGCGGCGAAACCGACCAGGAACTTGATCGGCTTCACGTCACCCTGCGCCCTGGCCGCACCGACCAGCGGCAGTGCGGCCGAGGCCAGCATCAGTCTTCGTCTCGTGGCATTCATTCGTCAGGTCTCCTCAAGTCGGTATGGCACTGCAACGCATCACTTCGCGGCCCGCGGATCTGCGCAACCGAACAGATCCCGGTCCTCGAGCAACGCGTGCCAGCTCTTGTCCGCGTCGAACAGTCCGCCGAAGGACACGATGTCCTCGTAGCGCAGTTCCGGATGGCGCGCCAGCGTCGGCGGCTGTCCCGCCATGAACTCGCGCACCGACTTCAGGATCTGGCTGCGCACCCGTACCAGGGCCATGTCGGACGAGCACAGCTGCTCCTTCGAACGGTCGAGGCGCGGCCCCTGGCTCAGAAAGATCGCAAAGTCTTCGGTGGCGAAGTGCTGCGGAAAGCCGGAGAAGTACCCGCGCTTCATCACGGCCCGGTTCTGCCCCCAGCTGTTGTGGGGTCCCCCGGGCGGCAACGGCGGGAAGTTCATCACGTCCGGCGACACCGTGAACTGGGTGACGCCCAGCGGGCGATGCAGATTGAAGTGCGCGAACCACGCGCGATGCGTGGTGTCGTTCACCGGCACCGAGAAGAACAGGGTCGACGGCCCGTTGCGTTCGGGCGCGGTGATCATGCCGAACCAGGGCATGACGAAGTTGTTGACACGCGCATACTGCTTGCCGTCGGGCATCGTGCGCACGGCGGCATAGCGGAACCCGTAGGGGCGCTCCTCGAAGTCGAAGCGCGGCTTGCTGCTCCGGGCCAGATTGGCACGCTCGTTGCCGCTGCTGACCAAGGCGACGGACGACTGGTGCAGCGCGCCGGCATGGGTCGTGTCCATCGTCGCCTCGACACCCTGCAGCCAGTTCGTCGGCACGAGCTGAGAGGTCACGAAACGCTGCGACTCCGGCAGGCGCATCATCGGAAAGTCGGGAAACACGGGTTCCTCGTCACCCGTGCCGAACCACGCAAAGACAATGCCGCCGGCCTCGCGCACGCGATAGCGGCTGGTGCGGATGCTCTTGCAGAACTTCGCCTCGTCACCGCCATGGTTCGGCGCTTCGACGAGCACGCCGCGCGCATCGAACTTCCAGCCGTGGAAGATGCAGCGCAGCCCGTCCTCCTCGTTCATCGCCAACGCCATGGAGGCGCCGCGGTGCGGGCACATCTCGTCGACCACACCGGCCGTGCCATTGCCCGTCCGAAAAGCCACGAAGTCGCTTCCGAGCAGTTGCACGCGCAGCGGCGCGCCGCCGGCCTCCAGCGCGGACGACGGCACCACCGGAATCCAGTAGTGCTGGCGCAGCATCCTCCCCAACGGCGCGTCGTTGTCGACGCAGGTGATCAGGTCGTTGTCTTCCTTGCTGAGGGCCATCTCTGGGTCTCCGTTGGCGAAAGTGGTGGGCGCTTGGCGATGCCCGGAAGTCAGATCAGTTCTGCGCGCCGGATGCCCGCTCGGCGCAGGCAGGCATCGAACACGGTCTGGTCGAGGTTGCCCGCCGCTTCGAACGCCGCTACACGCCCGTCCGTCGCGCGCAGCACGGCATCCGGCACGGGCAGGCTCTCGCCGGCCATGGCGTCGGACATCGCCTGGATCTCGCAGGCACGCTGCAGCCGCCAGTAATTGCGGAAGGTCGAAGCAACGTCCGCCCCGAGCGCCAGCAGGCCGTGATGGCGAAGGATCATCAACGAGCGCGTGCCCAGGTTGCGTACCAGGCGGGGCTGCTCATCCAGGCTGGCGGTGATGCCCTCGAAGTCGTGGTACGCGACCTTGCCGGCCAGCCCGGCGCTGTAGAAGTTGTCGTGCCGCAGGCCTTCCTTCTTCGCGGCGACGGCGCAGCCGGCGGTCGTGTGGGTGTGGATGACGCAGTGCGCGTCGGCCCGCGCGGCATGGACCGCGGCATGGATGACGAAACCCGCCGGGTTCACCTGGGCGGCCGACCCCTCGCTGGGCTTGCCGCGCGCATCGATCTTCACCAGATTGGCGGCCGTGACCTCGCTGTACCAGAGTCCGTAGGGGTTGATCAGGAACTGGTCTCGCGCGCCGGGCACGCGCAGGCTGATGTGGTTGAACACGAGTTCCGTCCAGCCGAACCAGTCGACCAGCCGGTAGAACGCCGCCAGCTCGATGCGGGCCGCCCGTTCCGCGTCGTCCATCGACGCCGGTCGCGCCTCGGCCAGCACCGTCGGTCCGGCGCTCGATTGCGAGCTCATCCAACGTCTCCTGCTGTGGTTCTGGAACGATCCTAGGGGACGGTCTCGTTGGCATGCGCCAGAACGCGCGCGGATTTCGACAGGCGGAAAACGTCGATGCAAGGCGACCGTCGGCCGCCGTACCCGCGCACACTCCGGCGGCACCGCCGTGGATGTGCTTTGGAACCGCTGGAGACCGCATGACCGTCAAGATCGACGAAGCCCCGGGCCGCCCCTACCGCATCGCCGCCGGCAACATGAGCGCCGCTCAGGCCGAACTCGTCGACCGCATCCTGGCGGGGCCGCGCAAGGACCTTCCCGTCAACATGGAGATCTGGCTGCACAGTCCGGCCTTCGCGAAGGTTGCCAACGCCTTTGCGGAATACGTCGGACACCTTGCGCCGATGACCCGGCGGGTCAAGGAGATCACGATCCTCGTCGTGGCCACCTATTGGCAGTCGCCATTCGAGTGGTTCTGGCACGAGCGGCTGGCGCGCCAGTTGGAGATCGAGGCCGAGCAGATCGAAGCCATCCGCACGCGTCGCCCCGTCCGCTTCGCCGACCCTGTCGAGCAGACGGCGCACGACCTGGCCGTCGCCTTGCTGACTGAGCGATCGGTCGACGACGCCCTGCACGACCGGGCGGTGGCGGTGCTCGGCCGTGCGGCCGTGGCCGACCTGATCGGCCTGATCGGCCTGTACGGCATGGTGGCGCACTCGCTGGACTTCTACCGCGTGCCGGTGCCGGAGGCATAGGCGGCCGCCATGTCGACGGCCGTCTGCCGCAGGATGGGAAGGTGCTGCTGCACCAGGCGGGCCGACATGGTTCGGCCGAAGGTGGTCATGCCGAGCGCGGCGATGGCTTCGCCGCGATGGCAGATCGGCACGGCGAGCGTCGCCGATTCGCCCGGGCTCTCGGGGCGGCGGACCGCATAGCCATCGGCCGCGACGCGTGCGAGCCTCGACTTCAATGCGACCGGCCTGGTGTGGTCGTCGCCATCGTCTTCGAGGCTCAGCAGCGTCAACACTTCCTCGCGTTCGACCGGACTGCAGTACGCCAGATACGCCTGTCCCATGGCCGACTGCGCCAACGACAGGCGACGGCCGACCGTCGTGGCATGAATCGCCAGCGGGCTGTAGGGCATGGTGCTGTAGCCGACCACCAGTGAATCACCATCGCGCACGCCGATGGCCAGCGGCCACTTGATCACCTCACGCGTGGTGCGCAGGGCGATGGCCGCGCCCGCCGCGATGACGCGCGACTGCTCCGTGTAGCCCGCAGACAGCTCGCAGACCTTGGCCGTCAGCATGTAGTGGCCACGCGTGACGTCGGCCCGCACGTAGCCCTCGGCCTGCAGCGCCTGCAGGATGCGAAAGAGCGTCGGCTTGGGAAGCTTCAGCTCACGGTGCAGCGTGTGCAGGCTCCAGCGCTGCGCCCGGTTCATCGTGCGCAGCACGGCCAGGCCGCGGGCCAGCGATCGGATCGGCGATTCGTCCATGGCACGATTCGACTCGCCTCAGAGCAAATAGCCCCCTCCGTCGCAGAGCAGGAACTGCCCGGTGATCAACTCCGCCTCGTCGCTGGCCAGAAAGGCGATCAGCCCGGCCAGATGACGCGGCTCGCCACGCTTGCGGATGGCCTGGTTCTGCATCACCCGGTCGAAGGCGTCGTCGGCCGAATGCTGCCGCGTGCCGGGCGTGGCGATCATGCCCGGTGCCACCGCATTGACGGTGATGTTCTCCGGGCCCAGTTCCTTGGCCAGCACGCGGGTCATGCCCATGACCGCGCCCTTGCTCGCCACGTAGGCCATCTGACCCGGGTTGGCGAGGAAGTAGGTGCGCGAGGCGACGTTGATCACACGGCCCGCCACGCTCTTCTGCAGCCAGGGATAGGCGGCTTGTGTCACCAGCAGATAGCCGATGAAGTTGACCTGCAGGAAGCGCTCGACCTCGGCCCGGGTCTGCTGATGCCACGGCTTGCGGCCCTGCAGCAGTCCGGCGTTGTTGACGAGGATGTCGATGCAGCCGTGGCGCGCGCCGATTGCCGCCATCGCGGCGGCCAGCCCGGCCTCGTCGGTGACGTCGCAGGCCTGCGCTTCGGCCGTCCCGCCCGCCTGCCGGATGCGCGTCAACGTGTCGTCGCAGGGCTGCAGGTCCAGCAGTTCGAGTGCCGCTCCTTCGGCCGCCAGCTTGAGGGCCACCCCTTGCCCCATGCCGCCTGCGCCGCCGGTGATCACCGCGATCCGACCGTCGAGCCGCCCCATCTCAGGCGTCCTTCGGCAGGCGTGCGGCCTGCCACTGCGCGAAGCTGCGGCCCTCGCGCGCGAGCTGCAGCAGCAGCGGTGCCGGCTCCCACCATGCACCGAGTTCGGCATGCAGTGCCTGCACCCGCGCCGCGACCCGTGCCAGGCCGATGCGGTCGGCCATGAACATCGGCCCGCCTTGCTCCGCCGGGAAGCCATAGCCCGTCAGGTAGACCACGTCGATGTCGCCCGGCCGCTGCGCGATGCCCTTCTCCAGCAGCCGGGCGCCTTCGTTGACCATGCCGTAGAGACAACGCTCCAGGATCTCCTGCTCGCCGATGGTGCGGCGCGCGATGCCGCGCTCGGCGGCGTACTGCAGCACGAAGGCTTCCAGCTCCGGGTCGCGCCGCGGCGTGCGGTCACCGGCGTCGTAGCGGTACCAGCCCTTGCCGCTCTTCTGGCCCAGCCGCCCGTGGTCCACCAGCGCCATGATCAGGTCGTTCCAGCGCCGGTTCGGATCCCGCGTGGCCATCTGCGCCTTGCGCGTCGGATGGCCGACATCGTTGCCCGCCATGTCGTGCACCGCGAAGATGCCCATCGCATAGCCGAACCGGGTCAGCGCGGCATCGACCTCGTGCGGCAGCGCGCCGTCCTCGACCAGAAAATGCGCCTCGCGGTTGTACTGGCGGAACAGCGCGTTGCCGATGAAGCCCGGGTAGACACGCGCCAGCACCGCGACCTTGCCCAGCTTCGGCCCCAGCGCCATCAGCGTCGCGATCACGTCGTCGGCCGTCTGCGCGGCGCGCACCACTTCGAGCAGCCGCATCACGTTGGCCGGACTGAAGAAATGGGCACCGACCACGTCCTGCGGCCGCCGGGTCGCGGCCGCGATGGCGTCGATGTCCAGGCCCGAGGTGTTCGTCGCCAGGATCGCACCGGGCCGGGCGATCGCATCGATGTCGCGGAACAGCCCCTGCTTGAGCGCCAGATCCTCGAACACCGCCTCGACGAAGAGGTCGGCGTCGGCGGCATCGCCGAGCGCCAGCGTGCCGCGGATCCGCGCCATGCGCGCCTCGACCTCGGCCTCGTCGAGCTTGCCGCGCTTCACGCTCTGCGCGTAGTTGGCGCGGATGCGTGCCAGCCCGCGCTCCAGTCCCTGGGCATCGGCATCGATCAGCCACACCGGCAGCCCCGCGTTGGCGAAGGCCATGGCGATGCCGCCACCCATCGTGCCGGCGCCGATCACCGCGGCACGGCGCAGCGCGCGCTGCGCCGTGCCCGCCGGCAGACCGGCGTTCGCGGCCTCGGCCGTCGCGCGCTTCACGTGGTCGGCAGCGGCCGCGCGCTCGGCGGGGCTCAGGTCGAAGGCACTCATCGTCTCTACTCCCCGTCCGGGCGCAGCGGCTTGGCGCGGCCCTCGACGAATTCGCGCAACCGCTGCTCGACCTCGGGCGGGCGCGCCATGGCCGAGTTCAGCTGCTCCATGAACAGGCCGTCGTCATGCGACAGGTCCATCACCCGCGGCAGCACGTTGACGATCTTCCAGTTGGTCTCGATCGTGTTCTGGGCAATGCGCGTGGCCAGCGCCTTCGCCTTGTCCAGCGCGCCGCCCTGCGGCTCGACGTAGCGCACCACGTGTTCGGCCAGCGCCTCGTCCGGGTTCAGCAGGCGGCCGGTGAGCATCATGTCCGTCATCACCGTGGTACCCACCACGCGCTGGATGCGCACGGTGCCGCCGCCGCCGACGAAGATGCCGCGCTGGCCTTCCGGCAGACCGAAGAAGGCGCTGCGATCGCAGACGCGCACATGCGCCGCCATCGCCAGCTCCAGCCCGCCGCCGACCACCGCACCGTGCAGCGCGGCGACGAACGGAATCGGTCCGCGCTCGATCTCGTCGAAGGCCACGTGCCAGTTGTGGCGGCGCCGCTTGCGTGGCGGCTGGAGCTTGCCGGTGGCCCGCGCCAGGGCCTCGGCCAGGTCCAGCCCCGCGCAGAAGTTCGGGCCGTGACCGAACAGCAGGCCGACATGGGCTTCGTCGTGCGCGCGGGCCACCGCGGCGCGCAGCGCGTCGATCACCGCATCGTTGATCGCATTGCGCTTGTCCGGGCGGTTCAGGCCGATCAGCGCGACCGCGCCGTCGAGTGCGTAGCTGACCAGGGTGTCGTCGTTCATTCAGAGGTCCAGTTCGAGTTCGGGGGTCTTCGACCCGGAGCAGCAGACCATCATGCGGTCCCCGGCGGCCTTCTCGGCATCGCTGAGCACCATGTCGCGGTGGTCCGGCGTGCCGCGCAGCACCCGCGTCTCGCAGGTGCCGCAGACGCCCTCGCGGCAGGAATGGAGCGGTTCGACGCCGGCCGCGATCAGCGCATCGAGGATGCTCTGGCCGGCAGCCACCGCGACGCTGCGTCCGCTGCGGGCCAGCCGGACGCTGAAGCCGCCGTCGGTGGCCGCCGCCTGGGTGTTGGCAAAGCGCTCCAGATGCACACGATCGCGCGGCAGCGCCGCGGTCGCCGTCTCGAAGGCGTCGAGCAGGCCCGCGGGCCCGCAGGCGTAGACATGGGCCTGCGCCGGCAGCCCGGCCACGATGCCGGCCAGATCCAGCGGGCGGTCGCCTTCGTGATCGCAGCGCAGGTCGAGCACGGCACCGGCCTGTTCGGCAAGCTGACGCAACTCGTCGGCAAAGGCCATCTGCGCGCGCGTGCGCGCCGCGTAGTGCAAGGCCCACGGTCGACGCAGCGCCGTCAGTCGGCGTGCCATCGACAGCAGCGGCGTGATGCCGATGCCGCCGGCGATCAGCACCGAATGCGGTGCCTGTTCGTCGAGCCGGAAGTGGTTGCGCGGGCCGTCGACCTCCACCCGCGCGCCCGGGCGCAGCGCGTCGTGAATCCAGCGCGAGCCGCCGCGGCTGGCCGGATCGCGATGGACGGCGACGCACCAGCGGTGGCGCTCGCCGGCGTTGGTCAGCGAGTAGCTGCGCACCTGGCCGTTGCCCAGATGCAGGTCGATGTGGGCACCGGCCTCGGCCGGCGGCAGCAGCTGGGTCGGCAGCGCGGGCACGAGTTCGATGCCGAGCACGCCCTCGGCTTCCCAGCTCAGCGCGCGCACGCGCAGTTGGTGATGGTCGTTCACAGGTCGATGATGTTGATTTCGCGCTGCGGCACACCCAGCGCGGCTTCGCACGCGCGACGCACCGTCTCGGGCTGCCCGGCGTGGAAGATGAAACCCTGCAGCAGGGTCTTCCACTTCGGATGCTGCAGGTAGTGCTCGCGAGGCAGACCTTCGAGGAAGAACTCGCGGTGGTCGCTGGGCAGGCGCACGCGCTGGTTGGCGGCGGCATCGCGCATCACGCCCTTCGGGTCGCGGCCGGCGGCCACCGCCTCGATGTCGTTGAACAGCTGGCGCCGCAGCATCGCAATGCCGCGGTCGCTGGCGCCCAGCAGTTCGCGCTCGCGGTCGGTCACCGTGCCCTGGCCGACCCAGGCGACGATGTCCTGATTGATCACGTGGCTGGTGATCCAGCGCCCGCTCGCTTCGTCGCGGATCGGGCTGGTCCAGGTGGGAATCTGGTCCTGCAGGTACGGCTCCTGCTCCTGCGGCACGCGGATGAAGCTCCAGGTCACCGACAGCGTGTTCGCGTCGTCGATCGGCACGCGCCATTCGAAGTGGTCGCCGAGGAAGAAGCCGTTGGGCCACAGGCAGACGCGCCCGATGGTCCACAGCGGGTGGCGTTCGTCGGTGTCTTCGCTGATGCGCTTGTAGACGAAGCCGTGCTCGAACTCCTCGAAGGCCAGCTTCAGGTGGCGCGGCGCATAGCCGGCGCCACGGCCTGCAAGGCGGCGGCTCCAGTTGGCATGCATCCACTCGAAGTGCACCGGGTCGATCGAGTTCTCCTGCGTCTGCAGCCAGTTGCAGGGTACCGACGCGAACACCGCCTGCACGAAGCCGTTGCGCCAATGGAAGGGCTCCCAGTCGGGCAGTTCGGGCGCCGGCTGCGGCCCGATGTAGGCCCACAGCAGGCCGGCCTTCGCGCGCACCAGACCCGCCTGCAGGCAGGCCCTGGCGCGCAGCCGGTGCTGCGGATCGACGACGTCCTCGAAAGGCTGCTCGATGCAGCGCCCGTCGGCGGCGTACTGCCAGCCGTGGTAGTTGCAGCGGATGCCGTCGGCCTCGACGATGCCGTAGGCCAGATCGGCATTGCGGTGCCTGCAGCGCCGCTCGACCAGACCGTAGTCGCCGTTCAGGCTGCGGAAGAGCACGAAGTCTTCGCCCATCAGCCGCAGCGGCTTGACGGCGACACGTTCCAGCTCGTCGACGCCGGCCACCGGATGCCAGTGGCGGCGCAGCACCTCGCCCATCGGCGTGCCCGGGCCGACCTCGGTCAGCTGGCGGCTCTTCTCGGCGTTCAACATGAGCCGGTCAGTTGGCCTTGAAGCCCGAGGCCTTGATGATCGGCGCCCAGTAGGCCAGTTCGGCGCGCAGCAGCGCATCGACCTCGCTGCCGCTGCGGAACTGCGGATAGGCCCACAGGCGCTTGCTCAGCGTCTCGCGCACCTCCGGCTGCTGCAGCACCTGGCGCACCGCCTGCTGCATGCGGTCGAGCGCCGCCTGCGGCGTGCCGGCACGGGCCCACATGCCGGTCCAGCCTTCGCCGGAGGTCACGTCCACGCCCTGCTCGGCGAAGGTCGGAATCTCGGGCATCAGCGGCGAGCGTTCCTTCGTGAACACGCCGATCACGCGGATGCGCCCGGCGTGGTGGTGCGCCATCATGCCGTCCATCAGGCTGATCGCCGACGGCACCTGGCCGCCGACCAGGTCGGTCACCATCGGCGGCGAGCCCTTGTAGGGAATCACCGGCAGGTCGATGCCGGCGGCCTTGGCGAAGGCCACGCCGAGGAAGGCGTTCTGCCCGCCCAGCCCCGGCGTGCCGAAGCTGGCCTTGCCGGGATTGGCCTTGACCCAGGCGACGAACTCGCGCACGTTGGTGGCGCCGGTGTTCAGCGCCACCCCCATGCCCAGCGGGTAGCTGGCGAACGCGGCCACCGGCACGAAGTCGCGCAGGATGTCCCACTTGATCTGATCGCCGAAGACCAGCGTCTGGAACACCGGCGTCGCATTCGGCGCGACCATGAAGGCATTGCCGTCGGCCGGCAGCGTCAGCAGGGCCTCGGCCGCCAGACGTCCGCCGATGCCGGGCTTGTTCTCGACGATCACCGGCTGGCCGAGGATCGATGGCAGGCGCTCGACCACGGTGCGTGCGATCGCGTCGGTCGCGCCCCCCGGCGGAAAGCCGACCAGAATGCGGATCGGCGTCTTTTCGGGCTGCGCGCGCAGCAGACCCGGCAGCGCCAGCGTGGCGCCGGCGGCGAGGAGATGGCGACGATGCAGTGTCACGTCCGGGCCTCCTGGGTGAGATCGCGCCAGTCGGCGCCGGCCGGCAGCACGCCGCCGACCGAGCGGATGCGGCGGTAGTCGAGGTCGGGGTTGTCGGCCAGCGTCGGCGTCTTGCCGGCGATGAACTCGCGCACCGACTTCAGCAACGCCTGGCGCACGCGCAGCACCGCACCGTCGGCCGAGCACAGCTGCTCGGTCGTGCGGTCGGCGATCGGCCCCTGGCTGAGGAACATCGCGAAGTCCTCGGTGCCCAGGTGCTGCGGGAAGCCGGTGGCATGGCCACGCTTCATCAGGTCGCGGTTCTGGCCCCAGTTGTCGTCGGGCCCGCCCGGCGGCAGCGGCGGAAAGCTCCACACGTCGGGCGAGGCCGACATGATGGTCATGCCCAGCGGCCGCGACGGGTTGAAGTGCACGAACCAGGCGCGGTGCGTCACATCGTCCACTGGCGTGCTGAAGAAGACGGTGCTCGGACCGCCGTCGTTGGGCGGGCAGATGATGCCGTACCACGGCATGACGAAGTTGTTGACCCGTGCGTAGACCTGGTCGCCGACGCTGCGCAGCGCCGCATAGCGGTAGCCGTAGGGCCGGTCCTCGAACTCGAGCTTCGGCGCCAGCGCCTTGGACATCAGCTGCCGCTGGTTGCCGCCGCCGGCGGTCATCTCGGTCGTCGATTCGTGCAGCACGCCGACATGCGAGCTGTCCATCGACGCCTCGACACCCTGCACCCAGTTGGTGGGCACCTGCACGCTGGTCACCGAGCGCTGGTGTTCCGGCAGGTCGACGAAGGGGAAATCGGGGAACGGCGGCGCGCTGTCGCCCCGGCCCAGCCAGACCCAGACGATGCCGCCCTTGTCCACCGCGCGGTAGCGGTTGACCTTCACGTGCTTGCAGAACTGCGCCTGATCGCCGGCGTGGTTGGGGGCTTCGATCACCGCGCCATCGGCCGCGACCTTCCAGCCGTGGTAGATGCAGCGCAGGCCACCCGGCTCGTTGCGGGCCAGCGACATCGACGCGCGGCGGTGCGGGCAGCGCTCGTCGATCACGCCGACCTCGCCGTCGTGGCCGCGGAAGACCACGTAGTCGCTGCCGAGCAGCCGGATGCGGTAGGGCCGTCCGCCGGCGTCGAGCTTGGTCGACGGGATGGCCGGGATCCAGTAGTGCTGGCGGATCATCTCGCCCATCGGCGCGCCGTTCTCGACGCGGCACAGCAGGTCGTTTTCCTCATGGGTCATCGGCACGGCACGGTCTCCTTGTCTCAGTCTTTCCTGAACGCGCGGCTGTAGAGCCGGCGACAGTTGCATTCGAAGATGTCGGCGCGGTCCTGCGCCGACAGCCAGCCGATGTTCTCGATCACCGGCTTCATGTCGTCGTAGTCGCGGCCGCTGATCGGGTCGCGCGCGCTGCCGGTCCCGGGCTTCTCGGTGCCGAAGACCACGTTCTTCACGCCGGCCACCTTGAGCAGCAGCTCGATCGCGTCCTGGCTGTAGTTGCAGGTGTCGAAGTGCAGCTGCTTCAGCTGTTCGTCGAAGCTCACCTTGTCGCCCCGGCGCACGCTCCAGCTGCGGAAGCGACCCATCTGGTAGGGAATCGCCCCGCCGGCATGGGCGACGACGATCTTCAGCTTCGGGAACTTCTGGAACACGTCCGACGAAAGCAGCGAGATCACCGCGATGCTTTCCTCGTTGATGAACTTCAGCGTGTAGCTCTCGCGCGGACTGCAGCTGCCGGCCGAATGGATCAGCGCCGGCACGTCCAGGCGCACCATCGTACAGCGGATGCAGAACGGATCACCCAGGGCCGGGCGGCGGCAGCTCGCCTTCGGTGGGGCCTGGCTCAGCAGGCAGCCGACGAAGCCAGCTCGTTGACGCAGCGCTCCAGTTCGGCGACGCAGCGCTCGGCCGGCGATTCGTGCATGAACTGCGGCAGCCCGGCCACGCCGCGGAAGCGGTCGGGGAAGAAGCCGACCACGCGCGCGATGATGTCGTTGCAGTGGCGCGTCCACAGCTCGGTCACGCGCGCCGGCTTCACCGAGTGCATCTGCAGGTACGGCCGGGGCGAGATGAACTGCAGGTCGGTGCCGACACTGTCGTTGATCGCCACCAGCTCTTCGGCCACCTTGCGCACCGCCTCGTCGGGAATCTTCGGCGGCACGGACGGGTTGCCCCGGCCGCCCGTCAGCTCCGCCATGAAGCGAAAGCTCTGCGCTGGCATCACCACGATGGGAAGGATCAAGAGAGAGGTCTCCGTGGAAGTGATTCGTTCAGGCCACCCAGGCCAGCACCTCGAGCTGCACCTGCATGCCATGGCCGAGGGGCTGCACGGCGATGTGGCGCGCGGGGCGGTCGTCGGCATCGGGAAAGCAGGCCAGCCACTGGGCGTTGACGGCGTCGCGCAGGCCGTCGTCGGCCAGCGTCACCGCCAGCTTGACGACGTGCTCGAGCCCGGCGCGCCGCCCGCGGCGAGCAGCGCGCGCAGGTTGGCGAAGGCGTGGACCACCGTCGTGCCGTCGGCCGGCAGGCTGCCATCGGCCGGGCTCTTGCCGGCGATCGCCGACGAGCAGAGCAGCGGGCCGACCCGGGCACCGAGTGGGATCGGCGCCCTGTGGCCCACGTGCGGGACCTGCAGGCTTCGCTTCATGGCGCGTCGCCTTCGGTTTCGAAGAAGCTGGCCGGCACCTTGGCGAGGAACTCCGAGAAGCCGGTGTTGCCCGCCGGCACGTGCAACGACATCGCCTGCCAGGCGGCGGCTTCGTCGCCGCTCTGGATGGCCCGGGCGATCTTCAGGTGGTCCTGCAGCGACTGGGCGATGTGCGCCCGGTTCTGGAAGTCGCGCACGCGGTAGCGCTGGCTCATGCGACGCGCATGGCGGATCTGCTCGGCCAGGTACGGATTGCGGCTGCCGGCATAGATCGCCTCGTGGAACAGCGAGTTGGCCAGCGTGTACTCGGCCACCCCGCCGGTCACCGCGGCTTCCTGGCAGCGCGCCAGCATCGCGTCCAGGCGCTGGGACAGCGGCTCGTCCACGCGCCGCGCCGCGAACTTCGCGGCCAGCGCCTCCAGCTCGGCGATGTACTCGCGCATCGCACGCAGCTTGGCGATCGACAGGCGCGCCACGGTCACACCCTGGCGCGGCGCGATGCGCACCAGGTCGAGCGCCGCCAGCTGCTGCAGCGCTTCGCGGACCGGCGTGCGGCTGACGCCGAACCGCGCCGCCAGCGCGCGCTCGTCCAGCGGCGCGCCCGGCGGCAGCGTGCCCGATTCGATTTCATCCTTCAGCACCGCCCGCACGTCGGCCGCACGGCCACCGGGGCGTGCGCGCAGGTCGTCGGCGGAGGAGTCGTCGGGGCGCAAGGCGTCGTCGGTCATCTGGGGAATCTCCAGTGCGTTGGGTCGCAAGAATGCCAGAACTGAGTTGTGGCATACATAAGGGTAAATCAGGAGTGCGGGGAGTCCGGCGGTGGGAGGTCCCGGAAAACCAGCCATAAGTCGTTGATATCATTGAATCCCGTTTCATTCATCAGGGCTGAGTCTGAACCGAATTCTTAGGGTAAACACTAGTGAATGATGTCGTTCAGCCCGTTGTGGCATATTGATATTGCCATCGTGGCATGCCAGACTGGCGGCATGGATGGTCACACACTCTTCCCTCCCGAAGCCCGGCCGTTGCAGCCGCTGCTGCAACCGTCGTCCATCGCCGTCGTCGGTGCTTCCGCCGACCCGCGCAGCTTCGGTGGCTTCGTGCTCGGCAACCTGCGGCGTTTCGGTTATGCCGGCGCGCTGCACCTGGTCAGCCGCAGCAGCGATCAGATCGACGGCTTGCATTGCGTGCGAACGGTCGCCGAGTTGCCCGACGCACTGGACCTGGCGGTGCTCGCCATCCCCGAGGCCGGCGTGCTGGACGCGCTGCAGACGCTGGCCGCCAAGGGCTGTCGTGCGGCCGTGCTGTTTGCCTCCGGCTATGCGGAAACCGGCGACGAAGGCCGCGGCCGGCAGGAGGTGCTGGCCGCGCTGGCTCGCGACAGCGGCATGCTGCTGCTGGGCCCGAACTGCATGGGCTTCACCAACTACGAGCATGCGGTGCCGCTGACCTTCGAGGCGCTGGCACCGAACCCGACCGCCGGGCAGCCGGGCATCGGCGTGCTCGCGCAAAGCGGCGCGATGGCGGCCAACCTGCGCGACGCCTTCCAGGGTCGCGGGCTGGTCGTGCCCTGCGTCTGTTCCACCGGCAACGAAGCCTCGGTGACGGTGGAGGACGTGCTGGCGCACTACCTGGCCGACGCGCAGATCCGCGTCGTCGCGCTCTATGCCGAGCAGATCCGCCGGCCGCAACTGTTCCTGCGCCTGGCGCGTCAGGCGCGCGAGGCCGGCAAGCCGATCGTGCTGCTGATGCCCGGCCGCAGCGCGCGCGCACGCGAGGCCGCGGCGTCGCACACCGGTGCGCTGGCGGGCGACCATGCCAGCGCCACGGCGCTGCTGCGGCGTGAGGCGGTGGTCGTCGTGGATTCGGTCGACGAGCTGTACGACACCGTGGCCGTGCTGCTGCGTTATCCGTCGCCGCCGGTCGGCGGCACCGCCTTCGTCACCGGTTCGGGCGCGATGAAGAACATCGCGCTGGATTTCGCCGACGACGTGGGCCTGGCGCTGCCGGCACTGAGCGAGC
>JBGAII010000063.1:0-24171 GCA_044225625.1 Rubrivivax sp. | reverse complement strand
TCGGCCTGGCGGACACCGAGGTCAAGGAGTCACGCGAGCGCGTGCGCGCCGCGATGCTGCAGAGCGGCTTCGCGTTCCCTCACAACCAGCGCATCACCGTCAACCTGGCGCCGGCCGACCTGGCCGGCAGCGAACGCATCGCCACGGCGCACGTGGCCGAAGCCCTGCAACTGCGCCGCTCGCTGGCCGGCGGCGGGCTCAGCTCATGAAACCCAGGTTGCGGCGCCCGGCGTTGTAGTTCGCGAGATTCGGAAACAGGTCGAGCAGCTGGCCGTCCGACAGGCCGAACCAGCGTCCGAGCGTGGCACCGAGCTGATCGACCGACGTCTCCGGCAGCAGCGCGCCGTTGCCGATCTGGTTCGGGCTCGAATCGAAGTTGTTGTTGTTGGCATTCTTCGCACCCAGCACGGGGAAGTTGCCGTACAGGTCGCCGCCGCGCACCGCACCGCCCATCACGAAGTGGTGCGCACCCCAGCCGTGATCGGTGCCGTCGCCGTTGCTGGTGAAGGTCCGGCCGAAGTCCGACGCGGTGAAGGTGGTCACCGCGTTGCGCGCACCCATCGCGCCCAGCGTGGTGTCGAAGTAGCGCAGCGCATGCGCCAGCTTGGCCATCAGGTCCGCATGGTTGCGGTTCTGGTTGTCGTGCGTATCGAAGCCGCCCATGCTGACGAAGAACACCTGCCGCCGCGCCTGCACACCGGCCGCGTTGCTGGCATCGATCAGGCGCGCCACGATCTGCAGTTGCTGGGCCAGCGAGTTGAAGCTCTTGCCGCCGGTGAGCGGGTTGTCGTACTGCAGCTTCGGGTCGTTGTTGGCGTTGTAGCTGCCGCTGGCCGGCGCGGTGCCGAACAGCGCGTCGCTGGCCGGCTTCAACGCATTGCGCAGCGCGGTTTCGGCATCGATCGCGCGCCGGCCGAGCGCCGCCAGGTCGCGCTCGAACACGTGTGTACCCCGGGTGGCCGAGACGATGCGCTGCATCGCCGCGCCGACATCGGCCGAGCCATAGATCTTGCCGTTGCCGTCGGTGCCCATGCGGATCGCTCCGCTGGTACCGACCTGGTACTGCTGGATCGTGTCGCCGGCCAGCCAGACCGCATTGCCTGCCGCGGAGATGGAGGTGAACACCGGACGCGCATTCATCGACGCCAGCATGTCGCCCATGCGGCCGCCCCAGCCGCGTGTCGCGCCTTCCGGCGCCAGTGCCTGCCAGGTGTTGGCCTGGTCGTTGTGCGAGAACAGGCTGGCGGGCTTCGGATGCGCGCTCTGCCCGTACTGCGCCTTGGTGGTCGGCATGACCAGCGTGCCGATGTTGGGCAGGATCGCCAGGCGCTTGTCGTTGTTGAACATCGTCTGCAGGCTGCCCATCACCGGATGCAGCGCGAAGCTGCGGCCCTGGGCGTTGGCCGGCAGGATGGGCAGCACACCGCCGAGCCGCGCCGGCGAGCCCGCGGCGGCACCGGTGTTCGGTGCGGTGCCCGGCGCCAGCAGCGCGATCGAGTCGGGCGCCTGGTTGCGGACGTTGCTGTAGTTCGTCCACGAATCGGTGTCGGTCGGCAGCACCATGTTCAGCGAGTCGTTGCCGCCGAACAGGAACAGGCACACCAGCGCCTTGTAGTCGGGCGCGGCCTGCGCGGCCGCCGTGCCCATGGCCGACAGGTTCAGCGCGAAGGGCGCGACCGCAGGCCCGACCAACGAGGCCATGGCCCCGGCATGGCGAAGGAACAAGCGGCGGGAAGCATTGTGGTGATTCATTTCTGCACCTGGAATTCCGGCGAGATCACGGCCAGGAAGATCGCGGCATTGACGCGCGCACGCTTGGCGTCGTCCACCTGCTTCTGGTTCGAAGCGTTGCTCTTCAGCGCGGGAATCGCCATCTTGTCGATCGCGCCGCGGATCTCGGCCTTCAGGTCGGCCGGCATCGTGCCCAGCAGCAGCTTGGCGTTGATGCGTTCGACCAACGCGTCCGGCTGCTCGGCCAGCGCCACCTCGGCGCTGAAGTCGGCCTGCAGATCGCGCCGGCTGGTGCTGCTGTTCCACTGGCCCACGCCCTGGGCGATGTTGTCGCGCATGTAGTTCACGTAGCCGGCGGCCGTGGTCTCGTGGGCGATCTGCATCTCCGGCACGGCCAGTGCGGCGGCGGCGGCCTCGGTGCCCGGCGGCACGTAGCCGGGCCGGTAGAAGTTGAAGACCGAGGGCGAGCGCATCGGCGTCTGGCCGAGCGCGGTGCCGGTGCTGTCGGTGTTGCCGACGCGGTACGCGCCGCTGTCCGACGTGTAGCCGAAGGCGCGCAGGAAGGCCGATAGCTTCAGCACCGGCTCGCGCAGCTTGCCGGTGCTGTCGGACGTGCGCCGCGCTTCCGGATGCATCAGCACCGCACGCAGCATGGCTTTCATGTCGCCGCCCGAGCCGGTGAAGGCCGCAGCCACCGCCGCCACGTATTGCGGGCTCGGGTTGCTGGTCACCAGGCGCTGGATCAGCTGCCGGCCGATGAAGGGGCCGACGTTCGGATGCGCCGCCAGCGCATCCAGTGCCACGCGCAGGCTGGCCTGCGGGTCGGACAGCGACTGTGCCGGGATCGTCGTGCCGAGGAAGCTCTTCTCTTCGGTCGAGTGGTACTGCGGATAACCCAGCATGCTCTTGAAGCTGCGGTCCGGGTCGCTGTTGCCGCTGACCGAACCCCAGAAGAAGCAGTTGTTGTCCGGCCAGTCGGGGCAGGCCCAGCTCCAGCCGGTGAAGACCTTGGCCAGGCCGGCGATATCGGCCGGCCCGTAGGTCTCGATCGGCTTGCTGCCGTCGCTGCGCACCGTGCCGTCGGCGTTCAGCGCCACCAGGCCGATGGAGAACAGCTGCATCACCTCGCGTGCGTAGTTCTCGTCGGGCACCCGGCCGGTCTTCGGGTCCGCCTTCTGGTTGCGCATGTGCGACAGGTACATGCCCATCAGCGGATGCCGCGACACGTTCTCCAGCAACTCGCGGTAGCTGCCCAGCCCCTTGTCACCGAGCATGTCCAGCCAGGCCGCCACGGCACGCGGGTTGTCGCCCACCGAACCATCCTGCATCGAGATGACGAAGATCTGCGACAGCGCGTAGGCCATGCGCTGGCGAAGCTGGTCCTCGCCGTTGACCGCCTGCTTCCAGAACGACTCCAGCACCTGGTCCTGCCCGGCGCTGCTGCCGGAGTTGGCGGCCTTGATCGCGGCGTTGGCCGCGTCCCAGTTGGCACGGTGCGAACTCGCCGGCTTGGCCAGTTGCTCGTCGATCCAGGCGCCATAGCCGACGGCCATCACGCGGTCGACGTCGGCCTCGGTCGGGCCGAAGGTGGCCTGGGTCAGGAATCGTGCCGCCTGCTCACGGGAAGTCGGCATCTCGTTGACGGTGGTGCTGCCGCCACTCGCCGGCCCTTCGCTGCCGCCGTCGCCGCCACCGCCGCCGCAGGCGGCCAGCAGCAGCACGCCGCACAGCGCCAGCCTCGACAGCACGGGCTTGGCGGAAAAGCTTCGCTTCTTCACGTCGACTCCCCTTGTTGCGCCAGCGCGCGGGACCGCCGTGTTCGGCACACGCCCCGTTCGCGACGTGCTTATCGGCAGCGACGGCGCGCGGCGCGTATCAGGACGTGTCGAAGCGGGCGCCGGCTTACAGCTCGACGCAATTGCAAAGCAAAAGAACCGGCGCCCTCAGAGCGACGGCGCCAGGTGCCGGCGTGCGCTGTCCAGGTCGATCGCCTGGCGGCGCGCCCAGTCCTCGGCCTGGTCGTCGCCGATGCGGCCGACGTTGAAGTAGGTGGCCTGCGGATGCGCCAGGTAGAAGCCGCTGACGCTGGCCGCCGGCGTCATCGCCAGGCTGTCGGTCAGGCCCATGCCGATGCTCTCGGCCTGCAGCACGCGGAACATGTCGCGCTTGACGCTGTGGTCCGGGCAGGCCGGGTAGCCTGGGGCCGGGCGGATGCCGCGGTATTTCTCGGCCACCAGATCCTCCAGCGACAGCGCCTCGTCTGGCGAATAGCCCCACAGCTCGGTGCGCACGCGCTGGTGCAGGCGCTCGGCGAAGGCCTCGGCCAGCCGATCGGCCAGCGCCTTCAGCATGATCGCGCTGTAGTCATCGTGGTCGTCGGTGAACTGCTTTTCCTTCTTCTCCACGCCCAGGCCCGCGGTCACCGCGAACAGCCCGATGTAGTCGGGCTGGACGCCCTTCGGCGCGACGAAGTCGGCCAGGCAACGGTTCGGCCGCTTGACGCCGTCGATCACCGGCCGCTCGCTCTGCAGCCGCAGCGGCGACCAGCGCAGCGCCACCTCGCGGCGCGACTCGTCGCTGTAGACCTCGATGGTGTCGTCGTCCACCGTGTTGGCCGGCAACAGCGCCAGCACGCCGTTGGCCTGCAGCCAGCGGCCTTCGATCAGCCGGTGCAGCAGCCGTTTGCCGTCGCTGAAGACGCGCTGCGCTTCGGAGCCCACGACCTCGTCGCGCAGGATGTCGGGGAAGCGCCCGGCCAGGTCCCAGGTCTGGAAGAACGGGCCCCAGTCGATGCACTTCGCCAGCTCGGCCAGGTCGTAGTGGCGGAACTCGCGGCGGCCGATGAACTTCGGCTTCGGCGGCGTGTAGCCGGCCCAGTCGATCGGCGTCTTGTTGGCGCGTGCCGCGGCCAGGCTGACCAGCGGCGTGACCTTCTTGTTCGCATGCTGCTCGCGCACCTTGGTGTAGTCGGTGTTCAGCTCGTCGATGAAGCGCGCGGCGCGTTCGTCGGACAGCAGCTCCGAGCACACGCCCACGCTGCGCGAGGCATCGGGCACGTAGACCACCGGGCCTTCGTAGTGCGGCGCGATCTTCACCGCGGTGTGCACGCGGCTGGTGGTGGCCCCGCCGATCAGCAGCGGGATCTTCTTCACGCGGAACCAGTCGTCGCGTTGCATCTCGGCCGCGACATGCTGCATCTCCTCCAGGCTGGGCGTGATCAGGCCGGAGAGGCCGATGATGTCGGCGCCTTCGACGCGCGCCTTGGCCAGGATGTCCTGGCAGGGCACCATCACGCCCATGTTGACGACTTCGAAGTTGTTGCACTGGAGCACGACGGTGACGATGTTCTTGCCGATGTCGTGCACGTCGCCCTTGACGGTGGCGATGACGATCTTGCCCTTGGGCTTGGCCTCGCCGCCGGCATCGACCAGCGCCTTCTTCTCCGCCTCGATGTAGGGCAGCAGGTGGGCCACCGCCTGCTTCATCACGCGCGCGCTCTTCACCACCTGCGGCAGGAACATCTTGCCCTGGCCGAACAGGTCGCCGACGATGTTCATGCCGGCCATCAGCGGGCCTTCGATCACGTGCAGCGGCCGCCCGCCGTCGGCCTGGATGGCGCGCCAGCACTCTTCGGTGTCGGCGACGATGAAGTCGGTGATGCCCTGCACCAGCGCGTGGCTCAGCCGCTCGGCCACCGTGCCGGCGCGCCAGGCCAGGCGCGCGGAGTCGTCCTTGGCCGCGCCCTTGGCGTTTTCGGCGATCTCCACCAGCCGCTCGCCGGCATCGGGCCGGCGATTGAGCACCACGTCCTCGACGCGCTCGCGCAAGGTGGGCTCCAGCTGGTCGTACACGCCCACCATGCCGGCATTGACGATGCCCATGTCCATGCCCGCTTTGATGGCGTGGTACAGGAACACGGTGTGGATCGCCTCGCGCACCGGGTCGTTGCCGCGGAAGCTGAAGCTCACGTTCGACACGCCGCCCGACACCTTGGCGCCCGGCAGGTGCTGCTTGATCCAGCGCGTGGCCTCGATGAAGTCCACCGCGTAGTTGTTGTGCTCTTCGATGCCCGTCGCGATGGCAAAGATGTTGGGGTCGAAGATGATGTCCTCGGCCGGAAAACCGACCTCGTCGACCAGGATGCGGTAGGCGCGCTCGCAGATCTGGATCTTGCGCTCGTAGGTGTCGGCCTGGCCGGTCTCGTCGAAGGCCATCACCACCGCGGCCGCGCCATAGCGCCGCACCAGCGTGGCCTGGCGGCGGAAGGCGTCCTCGCCTTCCTTCAGCGAGATCGAGTTGACGATGCCCTTGCCCTGGATGCACTTCAGGCCGGCCTCGATCACCTCCCACTTGCTGCTGTCGATCATGATCGGCACGCGCGCGATCTCGGGCTCGCCGGCGATCAGGTTGAGGAAGCGCACCATCGCCGCCTTCGAATCCAACATGGCCTCGTCCATGTTGATGTCGATGATCTGCGCGCCGTTTTCCACCTGCTGGCGGGCCACGGCCAGCGCCTGCTCGAACTCGCCGTTCAGGATCATCCGGGCGAAGGCCTTCGAGCCGGTGACGTTGGTGCGCTCGCCGATGTTGACGAACAGGGAATCCGAGCCGATGGTCACCGGTTCCAGACCGGACAACTTCATCGGCAGGACGGCGGGGGCGGGGGCAGCGGTGTTCATGAATACGGCCTCATCGCAAGGCCGCCGGACTCACCGCGGCCCTGTGGGACGGGTGAGCGCGGTTGAACACGGGACTCTCCCAAGCCTGGCAGCCGTTCAGGCCGTCGCAGCGCTCCTTGGGAGGGCCGATTGTAGTGAAAGCGGCCGTTCAGGCCGTGACCAGGTCGCTGAACATCGCGCCGTGGCGGCAGCGCGGCTGGTAGCGCCCCACCCGTGCGGCGATCTGCGCGATGTGCTCCGGCGTCGTGCCGCAGCAGCCGCCGGCGATGTTGAGGAAGCCCGCCTGTGCGAAGCCTTCCATCAGCCCCGCCGTCACGTCCGGCGTCTCGTCGAAGCCGGTTTCGCTCATCGGGTTCGGCAGCCCGGCGTTGGGGTAGCAGCTGATGAAGGTGTCGTCGGCGACCTTGGCCAGTTCCTCGATGTAGGGACGCATCAGCGCCGCGCCGAGCGCGCAGTTCAGCCCCACGGCCAGCGGCTTGGCATGGCGCACCGAGTGCCAGAACGCGCCCACCGTCTGGCCCGACAGGATGCGGCCCGAGGCGTCGGTGACCGTGCCGGAGACGATCACCGGCAGGCGTTCGCCGCTGTCTTCCATCAATTCGTCCAGCGCGAACAGCGCCGCCTTGGCGTTGAGCGTGTCGAAGATGGTCTCGACCAGGAACAGGTCGCAGCCGCCTTCGAGCAGCCCTTCGGCCTGCTCGCGGTAGGCCGCGCGCAACTCGTCGAAGCCGATGTTGCGCGCCGCCGGGTCATTGACGTCGGGGCTGATGCTGGCGGTGCGCGGCGTCGGGCCCAGTGCGCCGGCGACGAAGCGCGGCTTGTCGGGCGTGCTGTACTTGTCGCAGGCCTCGCGCGCCAGGCGGGCCGCGGCGACGTTCATCTCGCGCGCGATCGCGCCCAGGCCGTAGTCTTCCTGCGCGATGCTCGTCGCGCCGAAGGTGTTGGTCTCGATGATGTCGGCACCCGCCGCCAGGTACTGCTCGTGGATCTGGCGCACGACCTCGGGCCGCGTCAGCACCAGCAGGTCGTTGTTGCCCTTCAGGTCCTTCGGATGGTCCTTGAAGCGCTCGCCGCGAAAGGCCGCTTCCTCCAGCCGGTAACGCTGGATCATCGTGCCCATCGCGCCGTCGATGATCAGGATGCGCTGCTGCAGCAGGGCGGGCAGGGCCTTGGCGCGGGTGTAGGCTGTGGGCTTCATGTTTCGAATTGTCGCGTACGCGGCCCTGCCCTGCATGCCGGCAGCGGCAAGGCCCGTGTAGCGTTGCCGGATGGCGAACAAGTCCGACACGACACCCGAGTCCACGCTGCGCAAGCGCCTGCATGCGCACGGCCTGCGCTTCGCGCGCCGCGCACACGATCTGCCGGGGCGTCCCGACCTGGTGCTGCCGAAGCGGCGCTGCGTGATCTTCGTGCGCGGCTGCTTCTGGCACGGCCACGGTTGCGCGCTGGACCGTGCCGCGGCCCGCTTCAAGACCGGCACCTGGGCCGAGAAGATCGCCGCCAACCGTGCGCAGGCCGAGCACGATCTGCGCGAACTGCATGCCCGAGGCTGGCAGGTGGAGACGGTGTGGGAATGCCAGGTCGACGAGGCCGCGGGGGTCGCCGCAGTGGCCGAGCGGCTGCTGCGGCGCTGAATCTCTGCTATGAGTTCGCTTTCACTCGTAGTGAACGATGTGCACTGACGGCGCATAGCTGTCGGTCGTTGTCTTCTTAAGCCGGCGTGCGAGCGTTCGGCGTGGCGCGCGGCCCGGGCCTGCGTTCTCCGGCCCACGCTCGCGGGCCAGCGACTTGGGCCTGCGGCGATCGCCTCGTCGACACCGGCCAGGCGGTGACGGGATCAGCGTACCGCGAATGGGGCCTGCGCCCGCAAACCCGAACCACACGCCCTGCCACCACCGCGGTGTTCGTGCAGGCGCCCAGCGAGCGCTCGTTGTAGTGCGATGGTGGCCACCCGCGGGCGCAGGCCCCATTCGCGGTACGCTGGCTGGCGACCTGCCTGGTCGGTGGTGATGAGGCAACGGCCGCGAACAGAATCCCGTCGCCCGCGACGTGGGCCGGAGAACGCGGGTGACGCCAGCGCGCTACCGCAGCCGATGTGGAACGCCGGCCCGTGAGGACAGATGACCTTACTCACGAGCGGCGGCCATGCGCCGCCAACCGTCGTCTATTGAAGACGAGTAGGTATCAGGCCATCGCATCCAGCGGATAGATCGGCCGGCGCAGCCGCTCGAAGCGGTGCTGGCCGTAGTCGGAGGTGCAGACGCCGACGCCGGCACATTCCACCACCGCCGAGGCCAGATGGCTCATGCCGGCGCGCCAGTGAATGCGGCTCTTCAACATGACGTAGCGCTTCTGCATCGGGTCGATGCCCACCGCCAGCAACGTGTTGACGTCGAAGGGTTCCACATGCCGCGAGAACAGCACGATCTCGACGCGGCCGGTGTCCAGCACCACGGCATGGCCCATGTCCTGCTGCGTGCCGGCGGCCATCGGCCCCTTGGCGCGGTACTTGCCATCGAAGATCGTCTTGACCCGGCCGGTGACGAGCAGCGGCTCGCTGGGCTCGGGGCACATCGGCATCTTCAGCTTGCCGCCGATCGGCAGCGTCAGCGTGCTGCCGATGCCGGAGGCGATGCACTGCTGCACCGCCTGCGGGTCGAAGATGCCGAAGGCGGCGACGTTCTCCAGGCCCTGGTGGATGATCTCGGCCAGCACCCGCGTCGTGTCCATCGGCCCGCCGGAGGCGGCGTTGTCGTAGTGGTCGAGCAGGATCACCGGCCCGGCGCCGGGCGCGGGCGTCATGGCCTTGGCGCGGGCGACCGAGCCTTCCAGCGGCTCGAGCTTGTAGACGAAGGCCTCGCGCTGCGCCCAGGCGGCAGCCAGCAACTCATCACGCAGTCGCTTGGCCATGGCCATGTCGTTGTCGGTGGTGATGACCACGCTCAGGCCGGCGTTCGTGATGTCCGCATGCGGGAAGCCGACGAACAGGCTGGCGCACAGCGCGCCTTCGGCTTCCATCGCCTTGCAGCGCGCCTGCAGCGACTGGTTGGGTTCGTCGGCGGTGCCCTGGCGCATCACGTGCGGCAGCATCGGCAGCCGGCCCCAGGCGGTGGTGGGTTTCGCCTGGCCCTTGATCATGCGGATCAGCGCGTCGCCGGCGCGGCGGCCGGTGCCGTACATGTCCACGTGCGGATAGGTCTGGTAGCCGGCCACCACGTTGGCCAGCTCCACCATCTCGGCATAGACATTGGCATGCATGTCGTAGCCGACGGCGATCGGCGTCTTCGGGTCGATGGCGCGGATGCGCTTCAGCAGCGTGCCTTCGCCGTCCTCGTGGCTGCGCGTGACCATCGCGCCGTGCAGGTCCAGCAGGATGCCGTCCCAGCCGCCGCGCTGGACGGCCTCCAGGATCGTCGCCGTCATCGCCTCGTAGGCGGCGTCTTCCACCGGGCCGCTGGGCCAGGCGTCGGCGGCGATGGCCAGTTCGAAGTCGGCGCCCTCGCGTTCGGCGATCTCGATGTAGGCGCCGGTGACGGTGCCGGTGCCGCGGTAGGCGGCGATGGCTGCCACGCCGCTGTCCGGCGCCGGCCCGCCGGCGCGCGAGAAGCGCGCCAGGTCGGTGACCACCGGCGAGAAGGTGTTGGTCTCGTGCTTCATCATCGCCAGCAGCAGGCGCATCGTGTCTCCTCCGTCGTCAGGCGGCCTGGGCGAAATCAAAACCGCGGCCGGGGGCCGCATCGAACAGGGCCCGCGTGTATTCGTGTTGCGGAGCGCCGAAGACCTGGTGCGCCGGGCCGTACTCGACCACCTTGCCCTTGCTCATCACCGCCAGGAAATCGCAGACCTGCGAGGCCACCCGCAGGTCGTGCGTGATGAACAGCATCGCCAGGTTCAGCCGCGACTTGATCTCTTCGAACAGCTCCAGCACCTGGGCCTGCACCGACACGTCCAGCGCCGACACGGCCTCGTCGGCCACCAGCAGTTCCGGGTCCATCATCAGCGCGCGGGCGATGCAGATGCGCTGGCGCTGGCCGCCGCTGAACTGGTGCGGGTAGCGCTCCATCGCGCTGGCGTCCATGCGCACCAGCTTCAGCAGTTCCAGCGCCTTGGCCTCGGCCTGCGTGCGCGGCATGCCGTAGTTCATCGGGCCTTCGACCATCGCCTGGCCGACGGTGCGGCGCGGGTTCAGCGAGCGGTACGGGTCCTGGAAGACGATCTGCACCCGTTTGCGCAGCGGCCGCAGCTGCGAGTGCGGCATCAGCGCGATGTCGTCCTTGCCGAGCCGGATCTGGCCGTCGGTGGGGTCGATCAGCCGCACCACGCAACGCGCCACCGTGCTCTTGCCCGAGCCCGACTCGCCGACGATGCCCAGCGTCTGGCCGCGGCGGATGTCGAAGTCCACGTCGGTGGCCGCATGCACGATGCGCGCCTTGCCGAACCAGCCCTTGTCCACATAGGTCTTGGCCAGGCCGCGCGCCGACAGCACCACCGGTGCGTCGGCGTCGCTGGCCTTGGCATGCAGGTGCAGCGTGGGCACCGAGCCGATCAGCATCTTGGTGTAGGCATGCTGCGGGCGCTGCAGCACATCGTGCTTGCTGCCCACCTCGACCAGGTCGCCCAGGCGCAGCACGGCCACGCGGTGGGCCAGTTCGGCGACCACGCCGAAGTCGTGGGTGATGAACAGCACGCCGGTGCCGTGCTTGCGCTGCAGCTGCAGCATCAGCTCCAGCACCTGCTTCTGCGTGGTGACGTCCAGCGCAGTGGTCGGCTCGTCGGCGATCAGCAGCACCGGCTCCAGCACCAGCGCCATCGCGATCATGATGCGCTGGCGCTGCCCGCCGGACAGCTGGTGCGGGTAGCTGGCCATCATGCGTTCCGGGTCGGGCAGCAGCACTTCCTCGATGATGGCGCGCACCTTGGTGCGGCGCTCGGACGGCGACAGCTTGGTGTGCTCGGCCAGCACCTCGTCGATCTGGTCGCCGCAGGTCATCACCGGGTTCAGCGCGGTCATCGGCTCCTGGAAGATCATCGAGATCTTCGTCGCGCGCAGTTCACGAAGGCGCGAGAGAGGGGCATGGGTGATGTCTTCGCCCTGCAGCAGGATGCGCCCGCCGGTCACCGGCAGCTGCTTGGGCAGCAGGCCCATCACGCCTTGTGCGATGACGCTCTTGCCGGATCCCGACTCGCCGACCAGGCAGACGATCTCGCCGCGGCCGACGCTGAACGACACCTTCTGCACGGCCGTGCTGCGATCGCCGCCCTTGGGCAGGGCGATGGTCAGGTCCTGGACCTGCAGGATCGGCGTCATGTTTGCCCCTCGCCCGGCGGGTACGCCGGTCGATCCCCCGAGGGGATGCGGTCCGGCTTGGGGCGGCCCGGCGCTCGGCCCGCTCATACCCGCTTCGCCATCTTTGGGTCGAGCGTATCGCGCAGCCCGTCGCCCAGGATGTTGACCGCCAGCACCGTCACCGCCAGGAAGATGCCGGGGAAGAAGATGTTGTGCGGGTACTGGTTGAACTGCGCGCGGCCTTCGGCCATCACGTTGCCCCAGGTGGGGATCTCCGGCGGCAGGCCCACGCCCAGGAAGGACAGGATGGCCTCCACCAGAATGCCCGAGGCGCAGATGAAGGTGGCCTGCACGATCAGCGGCGCCACGGTGTTGGGCAGGATGTGGCGCCACATGATCAGCGGCGTCGGCGTGCCCAACGACAGCGCGGCCTCGACGTAGGGTTCCTCGCGGATCGACAGCACCAGCGAACGCACCAGCCGTGTCACGCGCGGGATCTCGGGGATGGCGATGGCCACCACCACCGTCAGCAGGCTGCCCTTCCACATCGCCACCAGCGCGATGGCGATCAGGATCGCGGGGATGGCCATCAGCCCGTCCATCACCCGCATCAGCGGGCCGTCCAGCCAGCGCAGGAAGCCGGCCATCAGCCCGAACAGGACGCCGAAGGCCAGCGCCACCACGGCGGTGGCCACGCCAACGATCAGTGATACGCGGGTGCCGTAGATCACGCGGCTGTAGATGTCGCGGCCGAAGCTGTCGCTGCCCATCAGGAATCGGTGCTCCAGCGTCTCGCCCTCCAGCGTGGTGATCTCGCCGATCTTTCCCGGCGTCAGGTCACGGCTGGCCGGGTCGAACAGCGAAGGGTCCACCGTGCCCAGCCACGGCGCGCAGATCGCCACCAGCAGCAGGATCAGCAGCGCGATGCCGCCGAGGCGCACCGAGCCGTTGCGTCGCACCCGCTGCCAGGTGCTGGGCTGCGTGACGACGGTGGCCGATTCGACCGACAGCGCTTCGAAGTTGGCGGGCGTGGACATCAGTAACGGATGCGCGGATCGAAGAACACGTAGGACAGGTCGACCAGCAGGTTGATCATCACGTAGACCACGCTGAAGAACAGGATCACGCCCTGGATCGTGGGAAAGTCGCGCGCCAGCACCGCGTCCACCGTCAGCCGGCCGAGGCCGGGGATGGCATAGACCGATTCGGTCACGACCACGCCGCCGATCAGCAGCGCGATGCCGATGCCGATGACGGTGACGATCGGCACGGCCGCGTTGGCCAGCGCGTGACGCATCAGCACCTTGGCCTCGGGCAGGCCCTTGGCACGCGCGGTGCGGATGTAGTCCTCGCCCAGCGTGTCGAGCACGCTGGCACGCGTGACGCGGGCGATCAGTGCGATATAGATCACCGACAGCGTCACCGCCGGCAGCACCAGCTGGTATAGCCAGGGACCGAGACCCTCGCTCAGGCGGACATAGCCCTGCACCGGCAACCAGCCCAGCTTCAGGCTGAACAGCCAGATCAGCAGGTAGGCCAGCACGAACACCGGTATCGAGAAGCCCAGTACCGAAAAGCCCATCAACGTGCGGTCGAGCAGGCCGCCGAAGCGCCAGGCCGCCATCACGCCCAGCGGCACCGCCACCGCCACCGCAATGACGATGGTGATCAAGGCCAGCGACAGCGTCGGCTCCAGCCGCTGTGCGATCAGCGTCGTCACCGGCGTCTTGTAGTAGTAGCTCTGCCCCAGGTCGCCGGTGAGCATGTGACCGAACCAGATCGCGAACTGCTCGGGAATGCTGCGGTCCAGGCCGAGCGTGGAACGGATCTGCGCGATCTGCTCGGTGCCGGCCGCATCGCCGGCCAGCACCGCGGCCGGGTCGCCCGGCGTCAGCCGCAGCATCAGGAACACCAGCACCGCCACCACCAGCAGCACCGGTATCGTGGACAGCAGGCGGCGGAAAAGGAAGTTCAGCATCGCAAGGCCAAGGTCCCCTGGGGGACAGGTCGCCGAAGGCGACCCGGGGGCTCACATGCCTTTCTTCAGGTTCCAGTAGATGTTGCCGTTGGTCACGAAGAAGCCGCTGATGTTCTTGCGTGCCGCCATCGGCTGCTGGAACTCGCCGACGGCGACGTGCGTGCCGATCTCGTACATGCGTCCGTGCATCTGGTCGGCCAGCTTCTTCTTCGTGGCGTCGTCGGTGGCACGCATGAACTGGTCGCGCAGTTCGATCATCTTGTCGTCGCTCGCCCAGCCGAACCAGGTGCTCTTCTCGCCGCGCGTGTCGGTGGTCGGGTTGGCGATCGGGTTCCACACGTCGAAGGTCTGCCAGGCCGTCAGGAACATGCTCCAGCCGCCCTTGTCCGGCGCGTCCTTCTTGGCGCGGCGGCCGACCAGCGTCTGCCAGTCCATGGCCTGCAGGTCGACCTTGAAGCCGGCTTGGCGCAGCAGCTGCGCGGCCACGTCGGGCAGCTTCTGGATCGCGGCCAGGTCGGTGGGTTTCATGATGACCACCGGCGTGCCGTCGTAGCCGCTTTCCTTCAGCAGGTCCTGCGCCTTCTTCATGTTGCTCTTCATCTGCAGGTCGCTGCCGACCAGGCTGCCGTAGGGCGTGCCGCAGATGAAGAACGATCCGCAGCTCTTGTACAGCTCCTTCACGCCGACCTGCGCGCGCAGGAAGGCGTCCTGATTGAACGCCGCGATCGCAGCCCGCCGCACCTTCGGGTTGTCGAAGGGCTTGTGCAGGTGGTTGAAGCGGGCCATGTACTGCAGCCCGTAGGTGCTGTACTTGGGCAGCTGGATGTTCGGGTCACCCTTGGCGGCCTCGTACTGGTCGAAGCCCAGCGACTCGATGATGTCGACCTCGCCCTTCTGCAGCGCGCTCAACTGGGCCTGCGCATCGCGCAGCGCCAGGTTCCATTCGACGCGGTCCACGTAGACGTTCTTGCCGCCCGTGGTGCCGCTCGGCGGCTCGCTGCGCGGCACGTACTTGGTGTTCTTCAGGTAGACGGCCTTGTCGCCGGGCTTGAACTCGTCGCGCTTGAAGACGAACGGCCCGGAGCCGATGTGTTCCTCGATCTGCTTGAACGGATCGGTCTCGGCGATGCGCTTCGGCATGATGAAGGGCACGTTCGAGCTCGGCTTGCCCAGCGCCTCGAGCATGAAGCCGTTGGCCTCGTTCAGGAAGATGCGGAAGCTGTCCGGCGTGGGCGAGTCCATCTTGGTGACGAACTGCATCAGCGCCGAGCCCATCGCGTCGCGCTTGCCCCAGCGCTGCAGGCTGGCGATGACGTCTTCGCCGGTGACCGGCTTGCCGTCGTGGAACTCCAGACCCTTGCGCAGCTTGAAGGTCCACAGCCGCTTGTCGGGGCTTTCGGTCCAGCTCTCCACCATCTGCGGCTTGATCTTGCCCTCGGCATCGGTGCCGAACAGCGTGTCGTAGATCATGTAGCCGTGGTTGCGGCTCATGTAGGCCGTGGTCCAGATCGGGTCCAGCACCGCGAGGTTCGAATGCGGCACGACCTTGAGCGTGTTCTGCTGGGCCTGCGCGGGAACGGCGGCCAGCAGCGTGGCGCTCAGAGCCGCGACGGCGAACCAGCAGCGGGCCTTCGCGAAAGACGTGGTCATGTGGTGCTTCCTCTCGAATCGGATGAATCACGGACTAGCACGTTCGGTGCCAATCCCCTGTCCGTGCACGGCGCGGCGTGACGAATCCGGCCATGCGGCCTGCGCCGAGCATGCACCAGTTTGTGGACCCTCGAAGACCGGTGCTCATGGGGGCTTTCCCCAATCCTGGGCGCCGGCCGGGCCGCGCAGCGGCAGTCGGTATAGTGAAGCGCAGCTTCACATTCCCGGGAGACCCCTCGATGCAGTCGACAGCGCCGGTGGTGCTGGTCGGTGGCGGGCATGCCGCCGCCGCCTTTGTCAACAGCGTGCGGCGTGCCGGCTACGACGGACCGCTGCTGCTGGTCAGTGAGGAACCGGTGCCGCCGTATCACCGGCCGCCGCTGTCGAAGAAGTACCTGGCGGAGGGTCTGCCCGTGGATCAGATCCTGATCCGCGCAGCCGCCTGGTACGACGAGCAGAAGGTCGAGATGCGGCTCGGCTGCCGCGCGGTCTCCATCGATCGCGCCGGCCGGTGCATCGTGCTGGCCGACGGCTCGCGCATGGCCTATGCCCAACTGGTGCTGATGACCGGTACGCGCCCGCGCCGCCTGCCGGCGGAACGGGGCGGAGAGCTGCAGGGCGTGCTGCAGATGCGCAGCCTGGCCGATGCCGACGCGCTGGCGCCGTACCTGGTGGCCGGCAAGCGAATGCTGGTCGTCGGCGGCGGCTACATCGGGCTCGAGGCGGCGGCGGTGGCCGCGTCCAAGGGCCTGCAGGTGACGCTGCTCGAGGCTGCGCCACGCATCCTGCAGCGCGTGGCGGCGCCGGCCACGTCGGACTGGTTTCGCGCGCTGCATCGCAGCCATGGCGTCGACCTGCGCGAGGGCGTGTCGCTGCGTCGCCTGGTGGCCGACGGCGCGCATGTCTGCGGCGCCGAGCTGGATGACGGCAGCCGCATCGAGGCCGACGTGGTCCTGGTCGGCATCGGCGTGTCGCCGAACGTCGAGCTGGCCGAGGCCTGTGGCCTGGCGGTCGACAACGGCATCGTCGTCGATGCGCACTGCCGCACCTCGGACCCGCTGATCCTGGCCGCCGGCGACTGCTGCAGCTTCGACTACCGCGGCGAACGCATCCGGCTCGAATCGGTGCAGAACGCGAACGACCAGGCGGCCGTCGCGGCCCACACGGTGGCCGGTCAGGACAAGCCTTATGCCTCGCTGCCGTGGTTCTGGTCCGACCAGTACGACTGCAAGCTGCAGATCGCCGGTCTGCACCGCGGTTACGACGACGTGGTCGTGCGCCCGGGCAAGACCGAGCGCAGCCAGTCGGTCTGGTACTACCGCGGCGAGCAGCTGCTGGCGGTGGATGCGATGAACGACGCGGCCGCCTTCGTCACCGCGAAGAAGCTGCTCGAACGCGGCGCCAGCGTGCCCAAGGCCATGGCCGCGGACCCGGCCTCCGAATTCAGGACATGGCTGAGCTGAACGCCCAGCAGCTGTTGGAGCAGCAGTTGCGCGCGCTGGCGCCGCGGCTGCACGAAGGTGGGCGCGACGTGGCCCGGCTGCAGCGACTGTCCGGCGGCGCGAGCCAGGAGACCTGGTCCTTCGACCTGCTGTGTGAAGGCGATGCCGTGCTGCCGCTGATCCTGCGCCGCGCGCCCGAAGGCTCGGCACAGCGCGCTGCAGGCAATGCGACGCTGGCCGAACAGGCGGCGATCCTCGGCGCGGTGCAGGCCGCCGGCGTGCCGGTGCCGCGCGTGGCCTGGCTGCTGCAGCCGCAGCAGCAGATGGGCGAGGGCTTCGTCATGCAGCGCATCGCCGGCGAGACGCTGGGCCGGCGCATCGTCACCGAGCCGCGGCTGGCGGCGGCTCGCGAGCGGCTGGCGCGGCAATGTGGTCAGGCGCTGGCGCGCATCCACGGCGTGGCGCAGTCCACGTTGCCGGCTCTGCGCCGCGCACCTCCCGTTGACGAGCTGACCCACTACGAGGGGCAGTACCGCAGCCATGGCCTGCGCCAGCCGGTGTTCGAGCTGGCCTTCAACTGGCTGAAGGCGCAGGCGCCGGCCGACAGCGTGCCGCAGGCGCTGGTGCACGGCGACTTCCGCAACGGCAACCTGATCGTCGGCGAAGACGGCCTGCGCGCCGTGCTCGACTGGGAGCTGGCGCACTTCGGCGACCCGATGGAGGACCTGGGCTGGCTGTGCGTCAACAGCTGGCGCTACGGGCGCCTCGAGCTGCCGGTCGGTGGCTTCGGCGCGCGTGAAGAGCTCTTTGCCGGCTACGAAGAGGCCGGTGGCCGCGTCGACGTGCAGCGTGTGCACTACTGGGAAGTGCTGGGCACGCTGAAGTGGGGCGTGATCTGCCAGTCGATGGCGCATTCGTACCTGAGCGGCGCCGAGCGCAATGCCGAGCGGGCGGCCATCGGCCGGCGTGCGTCCGAGGCGGAGATCGACCTGCTCGAACTGCTGGCGCCGCGCCCGCGCAAGGCTGCCTGATGCACCAGCGTCCCGACATCGAGGACCTGCTGGCCGCGGTGGCGCTGTTCCTGCGCGAACAGGCGCTGCCCCAGCTGCCGGCCCATGCGGCTTACCACGCGCGCGTGGCGGCGAACATGGTCGACATCGTGCGCCGCCAGCTGCAGCTGGCGCCCGCCGCCGACGCCGCCGAACGGCAGCGGCTGTGCGCGCTGCTGCAGTGCGACGGCAGCCTGGCCGAACTGAACACGCAACTGTGCGAGCGCCTGGCCGACGGCCGCATCGGCCTGCAGACGCCGGGTCTGGCCGAGCACCTGTGGCAGACCACGCTGGACAAACTCGCGGTCGACCAGCCAGGCTACGAAAGCTACCGGCGCGCCAAGGAGACTTGAATGGATTTCGACCTGCCTGCCGATCTGCAGGCCTACCTGCGCGAACTGGACGCCTTCATCGACGACAAGATCGTGCCGCTGCAACAGCAGGACGACAACCAGCGCTTCTTCGACCACCGGCGCGAATGGGCGCGCACCGACTTCGACAACCAGGGCCTGCCGCGGCCCGAATGGGAGGCGCTGCTGAAGCAGGTGCGGCGCCTGGCGGACGAGGCCGGCCACCTGCGCTTCGCGCTGCCCAGGGCCTACGGCGGCTGCGACGGCAGCAACCTGTGGATGGCGGTGATCCGCGAGCACCTGGCGGCCAAGGGCCTGGGCCTGCACAACGACCTGCAGAACGAACATTCGATCGTCGCCAACAACCCCTTCGTGCTGATGCTGCGCGACTTCGGCACGCCCGAGCAGCAGGCGGAGTTCATCGAGGGCATGCTCGGCGAGCGCTACCGCGTCACCTTCGGCCTGACCGAACCCGAGCACGGCTCCGACGCCACGCACATGGAGACCACCGCGGTGGCCGAGATCCGCGACGGCGTCGCCGGCTGGCGGCTGAACGGCGAGAAGATGTGGACCACCGGCATGCATGTGGCCACGCACTGCCTGCTGTTCGCGCGCAGCAGCGGCCAGCCCGGCGATGCGCGCGGCATCAGCGCCTTCATCGTGCCGGCCCAGGCGTCCGGCGTGAAGGTGGAGGAGTACCTGTGGACCTTCAACATGCCCACCGACCATCCGCGCGTCAGCTTCCGCGACGTGTGGGTGCCCGACGGCGCGGTGCTCGGCCCGCTGGGCGGCGGGCTGGCCGTGGCGCAGCACTTCGTGCACGAGAACCGCATCCGCCAGGCGGCGTCCAGCCTGGGCGCCGCCGACTATTGCGTGCGCGAAAGCGTGAGGTACGCCCGGGAGCGCAAGCCCTTCGGCGAGGACCTGGCGAAGAACCAGGGCATCCAGTTCCCGCTGGTGGAGCTGGCCACGCAGGTCGAGATGCTGCGCCTGCTGATCCGCAAGACAGCCTGGCAGATGGACCAGATGCCCAAGCCCGAAGTCGAGAAGCGCCTGTCCGACAAGGTCTCAATGTGCAACTTCTGGGCGAACCGGCTGTGCTGCGAGGCGGCGGACCGTGCGATGCAGGTCCACGGCGGCATCGGCTACTCGCGCCACAAGCCCTTCGAACACATCTATCGCCACCACCGGCGCTACCGCATCACCGAAGGCAGCGAGGAAATCCAGATGCGCAAGGTCGCCGGGCACCTGTTCGGCTACATGGGTGCGCACAAGTTCTGAGGAGTCCCCCATGCGCAGCGGCGTCTTCAATTTCCTGGCCCAGGATCGCGTGCACTTCGGCCTGCCGGCCGCCGACGGCATCGCGGCCGAGGCGGCGCAGCGCGGGGCGCAGCGCATCTTCGTCGTCACCAGCCGCTCGCTGAATCGTGGCACGACGGCCGTGGCCGACGCGCTGGTCCCGGTGCGCGATCGTGTGGTCGGCCTGTTCGACGATTGCATCGAGCACACGCCGCGCGACACGGTCATCGCGCTGACCCGGCGCCTGCGCGAGACAAAGGCCGACCTGGTCGTCAGCATCGGTGGCGGCACCGTCATCGACACCGTCAAGGTGGCACTGGTCTGCCTGGCCGAGGGGGTGGACGACATCGATGCGATGAGCGCGTGGCACCTGCGCGTCGAAGCCGACGGCACCCGCGTGACGCCGCAGCCGCGTCAGCCGCCTTGCCGGCAGATCGTCGTGCCGACGACGCTGTCCGGCGCCGAGTTCAGCGACCTGGGCGGCTGCACCGACACGCGCCACGGCACCAAGCAGGGCTACACCGGCCGCTGGATCGGCGCGGCGGCGGTGATCCTCGACCCGGCGATCACCGTGCACACGCCCGACCGGCTGTGGCTGTCCACCGGCATCCGCGCCGTCGACCATGCCGTGGAGGCGCTGTGTTCGGTGAACGCGCAGCCGCTGGTCGATGCCACCAGCGTGCGCGCGCTCGCGTTGCTGCAGCGCGCGCTGAGGCGCTATCCCGATGCGCGCGACGACCTCGACGCCCGGCTCGACGCCCAGCAGGGCGCGTGGCTGGCCGCCTTCAGCATCCGCCGCACCGAATACGGCGCGAGCCACGGCCTCGGGCATGCGCTCGGCGCCGACAGCGGCGTGCCGCATGGCATCACCTCCTGCGTGCTGCTGCCGACGGTGATGCGCTGGAACGCCGCACACTGCGCCGCGCCGCTGGCCGAGGTCGCGGCGGCCCTGGGCGAGCCATCGCGGCCGGCGGCCGATCAGGTCGAGGCGCTGATCGCCCGGCTCGGGCTGCCCACGCGCATCGGCCAGCTCGGCATCGACCGCGCGCGGCTGGCGGCCATCGCCGAGAAGGGCATGGCCAACATCTGGGTTCGCACCAACCCGCGCCCGATCACCGACGCGGCGCAGCTGCGTGAGATCCTCGAGGCCGCGTGGTGAGCGCGGTGACGGTCGACATCGACGACGTGCGTGCGGCGGCCGCGCGCATCGCCGGCCAGGTGGTGCAGACGCCGTGCCTGCATTCGCGCACGCTGTCGCAACTGTGCGGCTGCGAGGTGTACCTCAAGTTCGAGAACCTGCAGTTCACGGCCTCGTTCAAGGAGCGCGGCGCGCTCAACAAGATGGCGCAGCTGAGCGCCGATGAGCGTGCACGCGGCGTGCTGGCGGTGTCCGCCGGCAACCATGCGCAGGGCGTGGCCTACCACGCGCAGCGCATGGGCGTGCCGGCGACGATCGTGATGCCGCGCTTCGCACCGGCGGTCAAGGTGGACAACACGCGCCGCTTCGGCGCCGATGTCGTGCTGCAGGGCGACACCTTCGACGAGGCCCGGCTGCACGGCCTGACGCTGGCGGCCGAGCGCGGGCTGGTGATGGTCCACCCCTACGACGATCCGGCCATCGTCGCCGGCCAGGGCACGATCGCGCTGGAGATGCTGGCGCAGGTGCCGCAGCTGGACACGCTGCTGGTGTCGATCGGCGGCGGCGGCATGCTGTCCGGCATGGCGCTGGCGGCCCATGCGCTGCGGCCGGATCTGCTGATCTACGGCGTGCAGGCGCAGCGCTTCCCCACGGTCTGGAACGCGCTGCACGGCGGCCAGCGCGAATGCGCGCAGACGACGGTGGCCGACGGTATCGCGGTGCAGTCGCCGGGCGGGCTGACGCTGCCGCTGCTGCGCCAGCATCTGCGCGACGTGCTGCTGGTGGACGAGGGTGCCATCGAACAGGCGATCCTGATGCTGCTGGAGATCGAGAAGACCGTTGTCGAAGGCGCCGGTGCCGTCGGACTGGCGGCGCTGCTGCAGCATCGCGCGCAGTTCGCCGGCCGCCAGGTGGGCCTGGTGCTCAGCGGCGGCAACATCGAGCCGCTGCTGCTGGCCGAGATCATCCACCGCGGCATGGTCAAGTCGGGGCGGCTGGTGCGGCTGCGCTTCGACGTGCGCGACGTGCCCGGCGCGCTGGCGGGCGTGGCTTCCGCACTGGGCCGGCTGGGGGCGAACATCGGCGAGGTGCAGCACCAGCGCGCCTTCAGCTCACTGTCGGTGGAGCGGGTGCAGATCGAGGTGGTGGCTCAGACGCGCGGCGATGAGCACGTGGCGCAGATGCTGGCGGCCCTGCGTGGCGAGGGCTACCGCGTGGACCGCGTGGACAACGTGGCCTGAGGGAGCGCACAAGCATGGACCTTCGCATCACGCGGCGCGACGTCGCCGCCAACGGCATCACGCTGAACATCGCCGAAGCGGGGCAGGGGCCGCTTGTGCTGCTGTGCCACGGCTGGCCGGAGCTGGCCTATTCGTGGCGCCATCAGATGCTGCCGCTGGCGGCAGCCGGCTACCACGTGGTGGCGCCCGACATGCGCGGCTACGGCGCCAGCAGCGCGCCGGCGGCCATCGAGGACTATGCGATCACCGACCTGGTGGGCGACATGGTGGCGCTGGTCGCGGCCTTGGGCGAAACACGCGCTGCCGTCGTCGGCCACGACTGGGGCGCGATGGTGGCCTGGAGTTGCGCGCTGATGCGCCCGGACCTGTTCCAGGCCGTGGCCGCGCTGAGCGTGCCGTTCCGCGCGCGCCACCCGAACACGCCGCCGCTGGCGCTGCTGCGCGCCGACGGCCGCGACGGCTTCTACTGGTTCTACTTCAACCGCGAGGGCGTGGCCGAGGCCGAGTTCGAGCGCGACATTCCCGCGGCGCTGCGCCGCGTGCTGGTCTATGGCTCCGGCGATGCGCCGGCGGGCCGTGCGCTCGGTCTGATGGTGGCGCCGGGCGGCGGATTCCTGGATGGCTGCGACGACCCCGGCGACGCGTTGCCGGCGTGGCTCGGCGCCGCCGACATCGAGGCCTATGCGGCCGGCTTTCGCCGCAGCGGCTTTCGCGGCGGCTTCAACTGGTACCGCAATCTGGACCGCAACTGGGCGCTGACGGCACCGCTGCAGGGCGCAAGCATCCAGCCGCCGGCGCTGTTCGTTGCCGGCACGCGTGATGGCGTCATCAACTCGAAGATGGGCCGCAAGCACCTGGAGCAGATGGCGGACGACGTGCTGCAGCTGCGCGCCACGGTGCTGATCGACGGTGCCGGCCACTGGGTGCAGCAGGAGCGGCCGGCGGAGGTCAATGCGGCCCTGCTCGACTTCCTGCACGCCGACTATCCGGCCTGAGCCGCGCCGGGGCGCGGCGGGCAAGGACGCCCGCCGCGCGCCGCGGCCGCCTCAGGGCAGGAAGCGGAAGTTGACGACGTAGGGCACCGACACGCCGCTGACCGTGGCCGTGGCGCGCACCGTGCCGACGTTGTTGGCATAGCTGCAGCTGGTGATGCTGAGCGTCACACCCGCCTGCGACTGCAGGTCGGTGAACACGCTGTTGCTGTTCATGCCGTCGCAGAACTCGGCCTGGCTGGCCGGTGCCGACACGCCCGGCACGTCGAAGGAGGCCGTGGGCTGGCCGTTGATCGCGATGTCCACGCTCAGCGTGCCGCTGCCCGATCCGCCGCTCTGGCTGACGCGCAGCTGGCCCAGGTAGCTGCTTCCGGACAGCAGGTTCAGTTCGTACACCGCGCCCGACTTCAACACCAGCTCGTAGCTCAGCGCGCCGTCGGCAAAGACGTAGGCGGCATAGGGCGCGGTGACGGCCGTGTTCTGCACCGGGTTCAGCAGCGTCTTGCCGTCCAGCGTCAGACTCGTGGCCGACCCAGTGACACAGATCTTCTGGCCGTTGCTGTACGGGCCACCGCTGCCGGCCGCCTCGAAGACGGTCTCGACGGCACCGCCGCTGCAGCTGCCGCTGCTGCCGCCGCCACCATCCACCGTGGCCGCGGCAATGGCCGCGGGCAGGCCGCCGAGCGCGCTGAAATCACCGCTGCCGGCGGCAGCCAGCAGCGCGCCGTAGTCCAGCGACAGCGAGGCCAGTGCCTTCTGCAGCTTCTCCAGCAGGTCGTCGATCGTGTCGCCGGCCTGGGGCTCGAAGCGGGCGTACAACGGGTTCTTGTCGCCGAGTGCAGCACCGACCGCGAGCGCGGCCTTGACCGCGTCCAGCGCCTGGGCCACCGCGGCACTGTCGATGCCCTTGAAGTCGGGTGTGGCAAACCAGGCGGCCGGGTTGGCACCGACGGTGCGTGCCACCACCAGGTCGCTGAACGGCGTGAGGTTGACGTTGTCGCCGAAGGCCAGCGCCAGCGCATGGTAGTCCGCGCCCGGCGCCGTGCCGCCTGCGCTGCCGCCGCTGACGCGCAGCGCACAGGGCAAAGTCTGGCCGGAGATGCCGACCTGCCAGCGGCCGTCGCTGCCGGTGGTGGCGCTCAGCGGTGCGCCGCTGGCGCAGCGGATATCGACCGTGCCGCCGACGATCGGCGCGCCGGTGGCCGCCGTGCCCGACAGCGTGGGCGTGGACGTGCCGTCGTCGCCGCCGCAGGCCGCCAGCACGGCGGCCGCGGACAGCGCCGCGATGGGGTGGTACAGGCGACGGGCGGATAGCGCGAACGACGGCATCATCAG
>JBGAII010000062.1:0-24725 GCA_044225625.1 Rubrivivax sp. | reverse complement strand
GCGACACGAGCGGCGGCGCCATTTCGTCGGTGGGAAGCATGGGCGGCGGAAGACTGTGGGTGGGAATCGTGATCGCGGGCCGCATCGTGATCCGCCCTGCCCCGATGCACAAACAAGGTTTTCACCAATGAAAACTAAGTTTGCACATTGGCCATGGGGCCCGAGCCGCGACGACCGGCCCGGTTCTGTCCGACGCGGGCCGACGGCAGGTCAGCTGCCGGTTCCGCGGCGCAACGCGCTCGGCGTCATGCCATGCTGGCGCCGGCAGGCGCGCGTGAAGGCCGCCGGTTCGGAGTAGCCGAGGATCTCGGCGATCTGCGCGGCCTGCAGGTTGGACTGGCGCAGATACTTCAGCGCGATGTCGGCACGCACGCGGTCGCGCAGCTGCTGAAAGCTGGTGCCGGCCTCGGCCAGACGGCGCTGCAGCGTGCGCTGCGACAGATTGGCAATGCGCGCCACCTGCTCGCGGCTGCACTCGGCGAAGGGCATCAAAGCACGCATCGCGCTCTCGACCTTGACCGCGGCCGCCTGCGCCCCATCGATGCGGCTCACCAGCACCTTCTTCAGCATTTCATGCGTGGGCAGGGAGCGGCTCGACAGCGCCGTGTCCAGGCAGTCACGGTCCAGCCAGATCGCATTGCGATCCTGGTCGAAGCTCAGGTTCGTGCCAAAGCAGGCCTGGTGGCTGCGCAGGCTGCGCGGGCGCCCGTGCGCGAACAGCGCCGCGCGCGGCCGCCAGGTCGCGCCGCAGTGCGCGCGCAACTCGTGGCACAGCAATGCCAGCCCCAGTTCCATGGTCTGCCGGTCACCCGTACTCACCCCGGCACTGGTCGCATAGGTGACGAAGGCGCTGCCGTCTGGCTGCCGCTGCAGGCCCACGACCGCACCGGTGGTGTGCACGACGAAGAACTGCTCCAGGACCTGCAACGCATCGAGCACGTTGCGCGCGCTGCGCATCGTCATCCACAACGGGCCCAGCACCGAAAGGTCCTGAGACGCAGCCAGCCGGATGCCGAAGTCCTCGCAGGCGGTGGCCATGGCGGCCGCCTCGAAGAAGCCGACGACCGCCGGGCCCGGCACCGGTAGGTCGGGCTGCCTCAGCGCCGCCGGGTCCAGTGCACAGCGCTCGGCCAACGCCACGGGGTCGGCGCCAAGCTGACGGATCAGTTCGGGCGCACCGGCCAGCACGCCACTGCGCACCCAGCTCGGCCGCAGGGAGGGTGTCTCGGACATGGCGCGCAATGTCAAGCGGATGGCACGCAAAGTCAAGAGACGTTCGACCCCGCCACCTACGATGCCGGCATTCAACAGCCCAAGGAGACACGCATGCAGACGATCGGTTTTGAGGTGCAGGACCTGCAGCAATTCAGCGCGGTGCAGAAATTGGCCTACGACGTGGTGGAGGCCGTACAGGCGCGGCTGCAGACCGGCATGACCGAGAAGGACGCGGTGCGCATGCTGCGCGAGGAGCTGGCCTCGCGCGATGTCACGCACATGTTCCACGACCCCTTCGCCTGGTTCGGCGAGCGCGCCGCGTTCAAGAACTTCTGGATCAATCTGAAGTTCCTGCCTTCGAAGACACGGCTGCAGAAGGGCATGCCGGTGATCCTGGACATCGCGCCGATCATCGACGGCTACTCGGCCGACATCGGCTACTGCTTCGTGCATGGCGGCGATCCGGTGGTCGATCAGATGGACCGCGTGCTGCTGCAGGTGCGCGACCACATCGTCAAGGCGGTGCGGGCGGGCCGGACGATGCGTGCGATCTACCGCGAGGTGGACCGGATCGTCGAGGCCGCGGGCTTCGTCAACGTGCACCGCTACTATCCGCACCGGGTGATCGGCCACCGTCTCGGTCGCATGCAGGTCGGCCCGCTGCACCGGGTGCGCTGGCTCGGCTTCGGACTTCCGACCTATGTCAAGCTGACCAGCCGCACCTGGCTGTCCAAGGTCTTCCCCGACTGGATCGAGACGCCGCTGTGGAACGACGGCCGCGAATGCGAACACCCGGTGCCCGAGGGCGTGTGGGCGGTCGAGCCGCACATCGCCACGCCCGACCAGCGTCTGGGCACCAAATGGGAGGAGATCCTGGTGGTCACGAAGGACAATGCCTACTGGCTCAACGACGACGCAACGCACTGCCGTCGCGCCGTCTCGCGGGGCTGGTGGAAGAGCGCGCACAGGCCGGCGGTCGAGGCCTTGGCGAGCGTATGACGTATGAAGTAGGCCGCGAGGGGCGACCCGAATGAAACGACTCGTTCTTGCCGGCACCGCGTTTGCCTCGTTGTCGGGCGGGGTGCAGGCTCAGTCCTCGGTCACGCTGTTCGGCGTGGTCGATCTGAACGTCCGCTACGTGCGCAACGACGCCGCCACGTGGCAGCTCGGCCAGGACGGCATGGCCGGCAGCCGGCTGGGCTTTCGTGGTGTCGAGGACCTGGGCAGCGGCCTGAAGGCCGGCTTCTGGCTCGAAGCCGGCCTCGGCCCGGACACCGGCCGCGGCAACGCCAGCTTCGGCAACGGCACGACCTCGGTGACCGTGCCCTGCCCGCCGGGACAGACCAGCGGCTGCCCGACCGTGATCAGCAACGAGAACGCCGTGCTGTTCCAGCGCCGCGCGACCGTGAGCCTGTCGAACACGTGGGGAGAACTGCGTCTGGGGCGCGATTACACGCCCAACTTCTGGAGCATCGCCGTCTACGACCCCTTCAGCACCAACGGCGTCGGCTCGGCCGGCAACCTGTTCATCGCGGCCGAGATCCGCGGCATCGTCGGCGCGGCCGGCGCCTACGGCACGCTGGTTCGAGCCAACAACAGCGTGCAGTACATCCTGCCCAACGGCATCTTCGGGCCGGGCCTGTACGGCAACTTCATGGTCGCCGCCGGCGAAAACGCGCCGGCCAACAAGTACTACGGCGGCCGCATCGGCTACGCGGCCGGCGCCTTCGACGCCGCCGCGGCCTACGGCTACACCTATGCCGACGCGGCCGGCAACGTGACTGCGCCACACTGGAACATCGGCGGCTCGTGGAATTTCGGCGTTGCCAAGCTGTCCGGCTACTACGGTTCGCTGCAGGTCGACGGCCTGGCCGCGGGCGACGCGAAGCAGGACAACTGGTTCGTCGGCATCACCGCGCCGATGGCGCAATGGAACCTCAAGGCCAGCTACGGCCGCGTCAAACAGAGCGGCAACGTGCTCGACGGCAACAGCGCCAGTCAGGCGGCGATCGGAGTGGACTACAACGTGTCGCTGCGCACCGCGTTGTACGCGACCGCATCCTGGCTCGGCAACGACCATACGACCTACGGCGTGTCGGCCACCGGCTCGGCGCTGAGTCGCGGCAACAACTCATCCGGCGCCGAGGTCGGCATCCGACACAGCTTCTGAGCACCAGGGCTCGCCGGCGTCGGCGCCACCGGCGGCGGCCCGACGCGCGCCCGCCGGTCAGACCCGCAGCCGGGCCGCCAGGCGGTTGTGCCGCTCGAGGTGGCGCGGCAGATCGATCGTCGTCAGGCGGCCGTCGCGCACCACCACGCGGCCATTGACCACCGTGTGCCTGACGCGCGGCACATGGCAGAAGAACAGCGCGGCCAGCGGGTCGTGCAGCGCACCGGCCACGCCGATGTCGTCCAGCGGAACGCCCACGATGTCGGCGCTCATGCCCGGCGCCAGCGCGCCGATGTCGTCGCGGCCCAGCACGCGCGCGCCGCCGAGCGTGGCGATCTCCAGCACCTCGCGCGCGGTCAGCGCCGACGGACCCTTGACCGGGCCGTGGGCCACGCGCTGCAGCAGCAGCGCCAGCCGGGCCTCGCCCAGCATGTGGCCGGCGTCGTTGCTGGCCGAGCCGTCGACCGCGATCGACACCGGCACGCCGGCATCGCGCATCGCGCGGATCGGCGCGATGCCCGAGGCCAGCCGCATGTTGCTGCCGGGGCAATGGGCCACGCCGGTGCCGGTGCGCGCGAACAACACGATGCCGGCCGCGTCGAGCTTGACGCAGTGCGCATGCCAGACGTCGGGGCCGACCCAGCCCAGGCTTTCGGCGTACTCGGCCGGCGTGCAGTTGAACTTCTCGCGGGTGTAGGCGATGTCGTTGTCGTTCTCGGCCAGGTGGGTGTGCAACGACACGCCATGGTCCGAGCCGTAGGCGCGCGCCAGCAGTGCCGCGTCGCGCATCAGCTCGCGGCTGACCGAGAACGGGCTGCAGGGCGCGACGACGATGCGCGTCATCGCGTGGCGCGCCGGGTCGTGCCAGCGCTCGATCAGCCGCTGCGTGTCGGCCAGGATCGTCGCCTCGTCCTGCACCACGCGGTCGGGCGGCAGCCCGCCCTTCGATTCGCCGACACTCATCGCGCCGCGTGCGGCGTGAAAACGCATGCCGATCTCGCGCGCCGCCTCGATGGTGTCGTCCAGCTGCGTGCCGTTGGGGAACAGATACAGATGGTCGCTGCTGGTGGTGCAACCCGACAGCAGCAGTTCGGCCATCGCCGTCTGCGTGCTGACGTAGGCCATGTCCGGCGTCAGCTTCGCCCAGATCGGATACAGCGTTTGCAGCCAGGTGAACAGCTCCGCGTCCTGCGCGGCCGGCACCGCGCGTGTCAGCGTCTGGTAGAAGTGGTGGTGGGTGTTGACCAGCCCCGGAATCACGATCTGGCCGCGCGCGTCGATCACCTCGTCGGCCGTGGCCGGCAACTGAGCAGTGGCGCCCACCTCTTCGATCACGCCGTCACGCGCGAACACGGCCCCGTCGGCGATCTCGCGCCGCTGCACGTCCATGGTGACGAGCAGCGTGGCGTGGCGGATCAGCAGCGTGGACATGGTGACGGACCTCGTGAGGATGGTGACAATCCGGCGTCGCAGCCGAGGAGTCGAGCATGATTTTCATCTCGCACGCGCGCGAGGATCGCGATGTGGCCGACCGGGTCGCCCGGGCGATCGACGAGCGGCTCGGACTCGAGGTCTGGACCGACAGGCGTCTGCAGGCCGGCAGCGAGTTCACGCTCGCCATCGAGTCGGCTCTGGAACGCGCTCTGGTCGTTGTCGTCCTGTGGAGCCAGCACTCGGTGCGCGCCAACTTCGTGATCGACGAGGCCAGCCGCGCGCGCGATGCACGCAAGCTGCTGCCCGTGCGCATCGACGACGTCAGGCCCCCGGCCGGCTTTGGCGTGCTGCACACGCTGGACCTCTTGCGCGGTGCGGATGACACGGCATGGGATGCGGCGGCACTGGTGCACGAACTGATCCGCTGGGTGCCCCGCGAGATCGACCTGCCCTGGGTGCTCAGGCTCGATGCCGGACAGTCGGCAGAACTCGATCTGGCACGGCGCCTGATGCAGAACCGGCGCGTCGCCATGCTGTGCAGCCACGCGGAGGGCATCGCGGGTCTGCTCTACGCCAACGGCCTGTCCCTGCTCGGGCTGCGCTGCAGCATCGAGGACCAGCCCGCGGAGGCCAGCGGCGCCGAGATGCTGCCGCGACTCCAGGCCGTGCGCGAGGCGGACCTGTGCATTGCGCTGCTGTATCCCACCGCCTTCGGTGCCTGGTATTTCGAGGCTTGCCGGCAGGCCGCGGAGGACCGCATGGCCTACCTGGTATTCGGCAGCCAGACGCTGCCGCAGGTGCGCACCGCGTACCCATTTCTCGCTGCCGAACCCGACGACCGCTTTCTGACCGGTCGGGCGCCTGCGGTCTCGCTGTCCGGCGAGGGACTCGAACGGACCTGGGAGACCCTGCGCTTCGTGGTGCACCGGCTGCAGACCGTGCCGCCGCGGCGGCCCTAGCGGGCCGCCGCGCTGTCGCGCATCAATGCGCCTCCGCGGTCTTGGCCGCCTCGACGGCGCCGGCCGCGTCGCCCTTGGCACCATTGAAAAACAGGTTCAGCAGCACCGCGGCGATGGCCGTCAGCAGGATGCCGCTCTCCAGCAGCGGATGCAGGCTGTGCGCCATCTGCTGCGACCAGCGCGGTGCCACCAGCGGAATCAGCCCGAAACCGATGGCCAGCGCCACGATGTAGAGGTTGTTGCGGTTGCCCTTGTAGTCCACGGTGCTCAGGATGCGGATGCCGGTGGCCGCCACCATGCCGAACATCACCAGCCCCGCACCGCCGAGCACGAACTGCGGGATGGCCTCGACGAAGGCCGCCATCTTCGGCAGCATGCCCAGCAGCAGCATGATGATGCCGCCGGCCACGCAGACATAGCGGCTGCGCACGCCGGTGACGCCCACCAGGCCGACGTTCTGGCTGAAGCTGGTGTACGGGAAGGTGTTGAACAGCCCGCCGATCACCGTGCCCAGGCCGTCGGTGCGCAGCCCGGCCGCCAGCTCGGGCTGGCCGATCTTCTTGCCGGTGATGTCCGACAGCGCCAGGAACATCCCGGTGGATTCGATCATCACCACGATCATCACCAGCGTCATCGTCAGGATCATCACGATGTCGAAGGTGGGCATGCCGAAGGCGAAGGGCGTGACCACGTCGAACCAGTGCGCCTTGGCCACGTTGGCGAAGCTCATCTTGCCCATGGCGATGGCCAGCGCGCAGCCGGCGACGATGCCCAGCAGCACCGAGATGTTGGCGAGGAAGCCCTTGGTGTACTTCACCAGCAGCAGCACGATCACCAGCACGAAGGCGGCGATCGCCATGTTGTCGAGCGCGCCGTAGGCCGGGTTGTCGACCAGCGGGATCGGCCCCAGCGCCACCGGCGCCGAGGCGGCAGCCGCCGCGGCCTTGGCCTTGTCGACCATCTCCACCAGCTTGGGCACGTCGGTGCGCTGCGCCAGGAAGGCCGGCCCGCCCATCGCCCAGCCGACACCGACACGCATCAGGCTGACGCCGATGATGGTGATGATCGTGCCGGTGACCACCGGCGGGAAGAAGCGCAGCATCTTGCTGATCACCGGGGCGATCAGCATCGAGATGACGCCCGCACCGATGATCGCGCCGAAGATCGCCCGCGCGCCCTCCACGCCCGGCATCGCGTTGGCAAAGGCCACCATCGGCCCGACGGCGGCGAAGGTCACGCCCATCATCACCGGCAGCTTGATGCCGAAGTAGCGCGTGACGCCGAGCGACTGGATCAGCGTGACGATGCCGCAGGCGAAGAGGTCGGCGCTGATCAGCAGCGCCACCTGCTCGGGCGTCAGCTTGAGCGCGCGGCCGACGATCAGCGGCACGGCGATGGCGCCGGCATACATCACCAGCACGTGCTGCAGGCCCAGCGCCGTCAGGCGCGGCAGCGGCAGCTTTTCGTCGACAGGGTGCACGTTCGTCGCCGCATTCATGCGCTTCTCCTCGGTGGGGGGTCGTCGTTCACGATCACTGCGTGCTGGCGCCGGCCTCGTACCAGCGCTTGATCACGTCGCGCTCGGCGTCGGTGATCTGCGTGGCGTTGTTCAGCGGCATCAGCTTCAGCACGCTGGCCTGCTGGTAGACCTGCTGCGCGTGCTGCTTGAGGTGTTCCGCCGTGTCCAGCGCCACGTTCTTCTGCTGCACCTGGGCGTTGTGGCAGAGCACGCAGCGCTGGTCGAGGATGGCGCGCACCTCGGCATAACCGGCCGGCTGCGCGGCGGCGGCCTTGGCCGCGGCCAGTTGCTCGGCGCTCGGCGGCTTGGGCGCCAGCCACATCGCCAGGCCCACCAGCACCAGCGTGCCGACGATCGCGTGCTCCCACGGCGCGCGGCGGTGCTCGACGTGCGCCTTGTGGCGCGCGACGAAGCTGTGGCGGATCAGCGCGCCGGCCAGCATCAGCAGCACCAGCACCAGCCAGTTGTGCGGGCCGTGGTACAGCCAGCCATAGTGGTTGGACAGCATGGCCACGATGACCGGCAGCGTGAAGTAGGTGTTGTGCACGCTGCGCTGCTTGCCGCGCTGGCCGTGGATCGGGTCGGGGCTGCGGCCGGCACGCAGGTCGGCCACCACGGTACGCTGCCCGGGGATGATCCAGAAGAACACGTTCGCGCTCATCGAGGTGGCCAGCATCGCGCCGACCAGCAGGAAGGCGGCGCGCCCGGCGAACAGCTGGCAGGCCAGCCACGAGGCGAAGACCACGAACACGAAGACCAGCACGCCGACGATCAGGTCACCGTTCTTCTTCTGCCCCAGCGTGCGGCAGATGCCGTCGTAGATGACCCAGAACGCGACCAGGAAGCCCAGCGCCGCGCCGATGGCCGCGGCCGGCGACCAGTCGTGCACGCTCTTGTCGATCAGGAAGCTGCCGGCGTTGAACAGGTACAGCACCGTGAACAGCGCGAAGCCGGTCAGCCAGGTGCTGTAGCTTTCCCAGTAGCTCCAGTGCAGGTTCTCGGGCAGCGGCTTCCAGCGCGGCGCCACCATGTACTTGTTCGAGTGGTAGAAGCCGCCGCCGTGCACGGCCCACATCTCGCCGTCGACGCCTTTGTCCTTCAGGTCCTGTTCCTGCGGCTTGCTCAGGCTGTTGTCGAGCAGCACGAAGTAGAAGGACGAACCGATCCAGGCGATGGCGGTGATGACGTGCGCCCAGCGCAGCAGCAGGTTGGCCCAGTCGAGGAGATACGCTTCCATCGTTCACTCCTGCGGGCTCACCACTGCGGGCGCTCTGAGCCGCGAAACTCGGGTCGCGCACAAGGCCTGCCTGGACCGGCCCGCGCCGCTGCGACGTGTACACGAAAGTGTATACACTTTGATCTCCTTTTCGTACACGGGTTAACCCGCGGCGCGCTGCTGCAGCAGCTGTGCCGCCACGGCCACCGCAATGACTTCCGGCTCCTTGCCGACGACGCCGGGCACGCCGATCGGGCAGGTGACCGCAGCCAGTTCGTCGGCGCCGAAGCCGCGCGCCTCGAGCCGGTGCCTGAAGGTGGCCCACTTGGTCTGGCTGCCGATGAGGCCGATGTAGCGCAGGTCGCCGCGCTCACGCCGGCGCTTCAGACAGGCGGCGACGATGTCCAGATCCTCCGCGTGGCTGAAGCTCATGATCAGCACGCAGGAGCCCGGCGCCAGCGTCGGCACCGCGTCGTGCACCGGCTCCGAATGTTCGCAGAGCAGGTTCAGCGGCAGGTCGACGGGGAATACTTCTTCGCGGCTGTCGATCCAGTGCGTGCGCACGGGCAGCGTGCCCAGCAAGCGCACGATCGCGGCGCCGACGTGGCCGCCGCCGAACAACGCCACCGGCATGTGCGCCTGCGCGGCCTGCGACAGCTGCGTGCGCAGGCGTTCGCGGTCGCCTGCGTCCACACGCTCATAGCGCAGCCACACCACGCCGCCGCAGCACTGGCCCAGCGACGGGCCGAGCGCGACACGGCGCTCCGCCTCGACCGCCCGCCCGGCCAGCAGCGCACGCGCATCGGCGACCGCGTCGTGCTCCAGCCGGCCGCCGCCGATGGTGCCGACCAGCGCCTCGGCGAACACGGCCATCCAGGTGCCGGCCTCGCGCGGTGCCGAGCCCTGCGTGCGGCCGATGCGCACCAGCACCGCGTCGGCGCCTTCCAGGCGCCGCAGCAGTTCGTCGGCAAGCCCGCCCAGAAACATCAGCCACCGAAGGCGCCAAGGCGCCCACCATTCCGCACGCCCGCAGCCAGCCAAGCAACCGCCGCGGAACCGGCTGGGGGGGTCATTTCAGATCCGCCGCCTTGATGATCGGCGCCCAGGCATTGGCCTGTTGGGCCACCACATCGGCGAATTCCGTCGAACTGGCCTTGGCCGGCACGATGCCCAGTTCCTCGAAGCGCTTGACGATGGCCGGGTCGGCGACGATCTTGTCCAGCGCGGCGTGCAGCTTGTCGGTCACCTCCTTCGGCAGGCCGGCCGGGCCGGAGACGCCGAAGTAGTTCTCGGCCACCAGCATCGGCAGGCCCAGTTCGACCACGGTCGGTACGTCCGGCGCCAGCGGCGAACGGGCCTTGGAGGTGACGGCCAGGCCCTTGATCTGGCCGCTCTTCATCATCGGCACGAAGGCGGTGATGACGTCGATGCCCACCGGGATGGTCCCGGCGATCAGGTCGGTGGCCATCGGCGCACCGCCCTTGTACGGAATGTGCGTCATCTGCACCTTCATCGCGCCCTTGGTCATCTCGCCGACGATGTGGCCGATCGAGCCTGGGCCGCCGCTGCCGAAGCTGTAGGCGGGGTCGCCGGCGGCGGCCTTGGGCAGGTCCTTCAGCGTGGCCGGCCCGGTCTTCGGGTTGGCCATGATCAGCACCGGCGCCACGCCCAGCAGCGCCACGTGCGTGAACTGCTTGACCGGGTCGTAGGGCTGCTTCGGCACCGTGAAGGGGCCGATCGACAGCGGCGTGCTGTTCGACAGCATCAGCGTGTAGCCGTCGGCCGGCGCGCGCACCACGTCCAGGCCGCCGAGCGTGCCGCCGGCGCCGGGCTTGTTGTCGACGATGACCGTCGTGCCCAGCGCCTTGCCCAGCGGGTCGGCAATGACCCGCGCGACGATGTCGCTGGCACCACCGGCGGCGAAGGTGACGACGATGCGGATCGGCTTGTCCGGATAGGCCGCATGGGCCGGCCCCAGGGACAGCGCCAGCCAGCCAGCGGCAATCAGCGCCTTGCGGCGCAGCGGCATCGGATTCATGGTGACCCTTCCGTTCAGGTTGAAAGCAGGCCGCGACGCAATGGCCGTGCCAGTGGCACGCTCAGCTGCCGCGATAGGTGGAATAGCTCCAGGGCGAGACCAGCAGCGGCACGTGATAGTGCAGTGCCGCGTCGGCGATGCCGAAATCCAGCGGCACCGCGTCCAGGAAGGCCGGATCCGGCAGCACCACGCCGCGGCCGCGGAAGTAGGGCAGCACCGAGAACACCAGGCGATAGCGTCCCGGCTGCAGCGCGGCATCGGCCAGCAGCGGCTGGTCGGCGCGGCCGTCGTCGTTCAGCGTCAGCTGCTTCAGCAGCGTCGCGCCCGGCCCATCCAGCCGGTACAGGCTCACGGCCATGCCGGCGGCGGGGCAGCCATTCATCGTGTCGAGCACGTGGGTGGTCAGTCGTCCCATCGGGGTGTCCTTCGTCGAGTTCCGGTTTTCACTTGCGTCGCGCGACAAAGTGTATACACTTTCGAATACAAAACAAGCCTCGTACGCATCGACGACATCGCGCCATGGCCCGCACCGTTCCCACCCCGGCCCGCCGCAGCCCCGCCCGTGGGGCGGTGCTGTCCGCGCCGGCCGAAGGCGGCGCCGGCACGACGCAGCGCATCGTCGATGCGATCACCACCGCGATCGTCGAACGCCGCCTGATGCCGGGCACCAAGCTGGCCGAACAGCAGATCGCCGACATCTTCGGTGTCTCGCGCACGCTGGTGCGCCAGGCGCTCAACCAGCTCAGCCGCGACCGGCTGGTGACGCTGGAGCCGGCGCGCGGCGCTTTTGTCGCCCAGCCCAGCGTGCAGGAAGCGCGCCAGGTCTTCGAGGTACGCACGATGCTCGAGGCGGCGATGCTGCGCCAGCTGTGCGCGTCGATCGACGACACGCAGATCGCCGAGCTGCGCCAGCATCTGAAGGCCGAAGCCGCGGCGGTGGCCCGCACCGACGTGTCCGGCCGCACGCGGCTGCTGGCCGACTTCCACGTGGTGCTGGCGCGCATGCTGGGCAACCAGGTGCTGGCCGAGCTGCTGGAAGACCTGCTGACGCGCAGCTCGCTGATCGCGCTGATGTACCAGTCGTCCCATTCGGCCGAACACTCGCAGGCCGAACACGTGGCCATCGTCGACGCGCTGGAAAAGCGCGACGCGCGCGCCGCGGTGCGGCTGCTCGAGTCGCACCTGGGCAACGTCGAACGCAACCTGCGCCTGAACCCGCGCGTGACCGACCTGGTCACTGCGCTGCAACCCGCCTGACCCGAGGACCCGCCATGGCCGCATCGGCTCCCGACACCCCCCTGCCCTATGCACGCGACCTGCGCGGCTACGGGCGCCAGGTACCGCACGCCCGCTGGCCCGGCGAGGCCCGTATCGCAGTGCAGTTCGTGCTGAACTACGAAGAAGGCGGCGAGAACAGCGTGCTGCACGGCGACCCCACCTCGGAGACCTTCCTGTCCGAGATGGTCACCGCGCAGGCCTACGAGAACCGCCACATGACGATGGAGTCGATGTACGAGTACGGCTCGCGCGCCGGCGTGTGGCGCATCCTGCGCGAGTTCGAGCAGCGTGGCCTGCCGCTGACGATCTTCGGCGTGGTCTCGGCGCTGGAGCGCTACCCCGAGCTGCTGAAGACCTTCATGGACGCCGGCCACGAGATCGCCAACCACGGCCTGCGCTGGATCCACTACCAGAACCTGCCGGAAAGCACCGAGCGCCGCCACATCGGCGTGGCCACCCACCTGCTGAAGGAGCTGACCGGCGGCGCCTGGCCGCTGGGCTGGTACACCGGCCGCGACAGCCCGAACACGCGCCGCCTGGTGGCCGACCAGGGCGGTTATGAGTACGACAGCGACTACTACGGTGACGACCTGCCCTTCTGGCTGCAGGTGCAAAAGACCGACGGCACGCTGGCGCCGCACCTGGTGGTGCCCTATTCGCTGGACACCAACGACATGCGCTTCGTGCAGGCGCAGGGCTTCAACACCGGCGAGCACTTCTTCAACTACCTGCGCGACAGTTTCGATGCGCTCTATGCCGAGGGCGACCCCGACGGTGAAGATCGGCCGAAGATGATGTCGATCGGCATGCACTGCCGGCTGCTCGGCAAGCCGGGGCGCATCGGTTCGCTGCGTCGCTTCCTGGACCACGTGCAGGCACACGAGCGCGTGTGGATCTGCCGCCGCATCGACGTCGCGCGCCACTGGAGGGCAACCCATCCCTTCGACGCCCGCACCGCCTTCGTCTGGAGATGACATGTCACTGACTCTCGAGCAACTCAATGCCGCGACGCAGGCCGAGTTCACTGCGCTGCTGGACGGTACCTACGAACACTCGCCCTGGGTTGCCGAAGCCGCCTGGGCGAAGCGCCCCTTCGCCAGCCTGACCCAGCTGAAGCTGGCGCTGGTGCAGGTGCTGCGCGAGGCCACGCCCGAGGCGCAGCTGAAGCTGATGCGCGCCCACCCGGAGCTGGCCGGCAAGGCCATGGTCAGCAAGACGCTGACCGCCGAGTCCAGCAACGAGCAGGGCAAGGCCGGCCTGACCGACTGCACGCCCGAGGAGTTCGCGAAGATCCAGCAGCTCAACGCCGCCTACAACGCCAAGTTCGGCTTTCCGTTCATGCTCGCCGTGCGCGGGCCGCGCGGCACCGGTTTGAGCAAGGCCGAGATCATCGCCACCTTCGAACGCCGGCTCGACAACCACCCGGAGTACGAGCGCGCCGAAAGCCTGCGCAACATCCACCGCGTCGCCGAGATCCGGCTCGACGACAAGTTCGGCCATGCCCCCGAACTCGGCAACCTGGTGTGGGACTGGGCCGAGCGGCTGGCACAACACAGCGACCCGGGTTATGCCGAGCGCGGCGAACTCACCGTCACCTACCTGACCGAAGCGCACCGCGCCTGCGCCCAGCGGCTGGCGCACTGGATGCGTGCCGACTGCGGCTTCGACGAGGTGGAGATCGATGCCGTGGGCAACGTGGTCGGCATCTACCACGGCACCGACCGCGAGGCAAAGCGGCTGCTCACCGGCAGCCACTACGACACGGTGCGCAACGGCGGCAAGTACGACGGGCGCCTGGGCATCTTCGTGCCGATGGCCTGCGTCCGTGAGTTGCACCGCGCCGGCCGGCGCCTGCCCTTCGACCTGGAGGTGGTCGGCTTCGCCGAAGAGGAAGGCCAGCGCTACAAGGCAGTGTTCCTGGGCTCGGGCGCGCTGACCGGGCATTTCGACGCCTCATGGCTGGAGCAGAAGGACGCCGACGGCATCACCATGCGCGAGGCCATGGAGCATGCCGGCCTGTGCATCGAAGACATCCCCAAGCTGCAGCGCGACCCGGCCCGGTACCAAGGCTTCGTCGAGGTGCACATCGAGCAGGGCCCGGTGCTGAACGAGATGGACCTGCCGCTGGGCATCGTCACCTCGATCAACGGCAACGCGCGTTTCGTCGGCGAGATCGTCGGCATGGCCAGCCACGCCGGCACCACGCCGATGGACCGGCGCCGCGACGCCGCCACGGCCACCGCCGAACTGGCGCTGTACCTGGAAAAGCGCGGCGCCAGCGTGCCGGATCTGGTGGCGACGATGGGCATGCTGCAGGTGCCCAACGGCTCGATCAACGTGGTGCCCGGACGCTGCAGCTTCAGCCTGGACATCCGCGCCACCACCAACGCGGTGCGCGATGCCTGCATCGCCGACGTGCGCGCCGAACTGGCACGCATCTGCGAGCGGCGCGGCCTGCACTTCAAGCTGGAAGAGACGATCCGCGCCGCCGCCGCACCCAGCGACCCGGCCTGGCAGCGGCGCTGGGAACATGCCGTCACGGCGCTCGGGCTGCCGCTGTTCCGCATGCCCAGCGGGGCCGGCCACGATGCGATGAAGCTGCACGAGGTGATGCCTCAGGCCATGCTGTTCGTGCGCGGACTCAACGCCGGCATCAGCCACAACCCGCTGGAATCCATCACCAACGACGACACCGAGCTGTGCGTACGCGCCTTCATGCACCTGCTCGACCAACTTGCCACGGAAGCCCGATGAGCCAAGCCTCCTATCAGGCGCTCGACGCCTGGATCGACGCCCACTTCGACGAGGAAGTGAAGTTCCTGCAGGAACTGGTGCGCGTGCCGACCGACACCCCGCCGGGCAACAACGCGCCGCACGCGCAGCGCACGGCCGATCTGCTGAGCGGCTTCGGCTATACCGCCGAACAGTACCCGGTACCGGCCGACGCCGTCAGGGACTACGGCCTGCAGTCGATCACCAACCTGATCGTGCGCCGCCGCTATGGCGACGGCCCGCAGGACGGGGAAGGACCGGCCCGGGGACCGGTCGTCGCGCTCAACGCCCACGGCGACGTGGTGCCGCCCGGCGAGGGCTGGACGCACGACCCGGATGGCGGCGAGGTGGTGGACGGCAAGCTCTATGGCCGCGCCGCGGCCGTCAGCAAGAGCGACTTCGCCACCTACACCTTCGCGCTGCGTGCGCTGGAGTCGCTGGGCGGGCCGCTGAAGGGCGGCGTCGAACTGCACTTCACCTACGACGAGGAATTCGGCGGCGAACTCGGCCCGGGCTGGCTGTTGAAGCAGGGGCTGACGAAGCCCGACTACCTGCTGGCCGCCGGCTTCAGCTACCAGGTGGTGACCGCGCACAACGGCTGCCTGCAGATGGAAGTGACGGTGCACGGCAAGATGGCGCATGCGGCCATCCCGCACACCGGCGTCGACGCGCTGCAGGGGGCGACGGCGATCCTGAACGCGCTGTACGCGCAGAACACGCTGTACCGGCAGGTGTGGTCGAAGGTGCCGGGCATCGAGCATCCGTACCTGAACGTCGGCCGCATCGAGGGCGGCACCAACACCAACGTGGTGCCGGGCAAGGTGGTGCTGAAGCTGGACCGGCGCATGATCCCCGAGGAGAACCCGGCCGAGGTCGAGACCACGATCCGCCAGGTCATCCACGACGCGGCGGCCGGCTGCCCGGGCATCACGGTGGACATCAAGCGCCTGCTGCTGGCGAACTCGATGCAGCCGCTGGCCGGCAACAAGCCGCTGGTCGACGCGCTGCAGAAGCACGGCGAAGCCGTGTTCGGCGAGCCGATCCCGACCAGCGGCACACCGCTGTACACCGACGTGCGGCTGTACGTCGAACGCGGCATCCCGGCGGCGATCTACGGCGCCGGACCGCGCACCGTGCTGGAGAGCAACGCCAAGCGCGCCGACGAGCACCTGGTGCTCGAGGATCTGCGGCGTGCCACGAAGGTGGTGGCGCGCACCTTGTTCGACCTTCTGCACTGAACTCCGCACCAGATGGGTGCTTGACCCGATTTCCTTGGTGCGCGGTTCGCGCACAGAATTTGCTGAATCGCTGTCACCCGGCGCCGGCTGGCGCCCCACCCTCTTCCATCCTGGAGTCACGATGCAAGTCCTGTCCCTCACCCGTCGCCGTGGCCTGGCGGCGCTGGCCGCCGCCGTCACCGCCCTGGCGCTGCCGCAGGCACACGCGCAGGAGACGCCGATCAAGTTCCAGCTCGACTGGCGCTTCGAGGGCCCGGCGGCGCTGTTCCTGGTGCCGGCTGCCAAGGGCTACTTCAAGGCCGAGGGCCTGAACGTCACCATCGACGCCGGCAACGGCTCCGGCGGCACGGTGACGCGCGTCGCCTCGGGCACCTACGACATGGGCTTCGCCGACCTGGCGGCGCTGATGGAGTTCCATGCCAACAACCCGACCGCGCCGAACAAGCCGGTGGCGGTGATGATGGTCTACAACAACACGCCGGCCGCGGTGATGGCGCTGAAGAAGAGCGGCATCAAGGCGCCGAAGGACCTGGACGGCAAGAAGCTCGGCGCGCCGGTGTTCGACGCCGGCCGCAAGGCCTTCCCGATCTTCGCCAAGGCCAACAACATCAGCAACGTGGCCTGGACCTCGATGGACCCGCCGCTGCGCGAAACCATGCTGGTGCGCGGCGACATCGACGCCATCACCGGCTTCTCGTTCACGTCGATCCTGAATCTCGAGGCGCGTGGCGTGAAGGCCGAGGACATCGTCACGCTGCCCTATCCGCAGTACGGCGTGAAGCTCTACGGCAACGTGATCATCGCCGGCGAGGACTTCCTGAAGAAGAACCCCGAGGCGGTGAAGCGCTTCCTGAAGGCCTTCAGCAAGGGCGTCAAGGACGTGGTGGCCGATCCGAAGGCGGCCATCGTCACCGTCAAGGCGCGCGACGGCATCATCAACGACGAGCTCGAGCTGCGCCGCCTGAAGATGTGCCTGGACGCGACCGTGCTGACGCCCGACGCCAAGGCCGAAGGCTTCGGCAACGCGCTCGCGCCGCGCCTGACGCTGATGGCCAGCCAGGTGTCCGATGCCTTCGGCACCAAGGAACGCATCAACCCGAATGCGGTGTGGAACGGCGCGCTGCTGCCGAGCGAGGCCGACCGCAACATCTTCGCCGTCGCCAGGAAATAGTCCCGCGCGATGGCGCGGGCGCGATGGCCGGCGGTTTCAGCGCAGGTCGATGGCCAGCTGGAACATCACGCCGGCCGAGCCGAGCGCGATCGCCTGCATCGAGAACTCGCGCGTGAACTGCCAGCCCAGGCTGACGGTCACGCCGGGCGCGAAGCCGTGATAGTTGAACGGCACCTTGTCCTCGAACGGGTACTTGTAGCCGTACAGCACGCCTGCAGTCCACTGGAAGAACAGCTTGTCCCAGGAACTGAAGTTCATGACCTTCTCGCCCACGTAGACATAGGCGCTGGGCTGGCCGAAGGAGTTGCTGAAGTAGGTGCCGCCCCAGACCCAGCCGCTGCTGAGCTGGCGCTCCAGCCCGAACATGTACACCGGACGGTGGTCGCCGTTGTCGTCCTGGTGGTAGTGGACGGTGTAGGGCGAGGCCATCAGTCGCCAGTAGTCGCCCGAGGCGGCTTCGGTCGCGGCGGGCTTGTCGGCTGCGGCGGGTTTGTCGGACGCGCCCGTCGTTTCGGTCCTGTCCGCCGGATCGGACGACGAAGCCTGTGCGCTGGACACGACGGGCAGCACCGCCAGCGGCAGCGCCAGCAACAGGGCCTGGAAGGAAATGACACGCATGGAGGGGTGAGGCGGAAACGGCCGGCGGAGCGACGGGGCGGCGCATTATCTCCGGCTCCTCACGAAGCAGGCCTTCAGGCGCCCGCAGGACTGGCGCAGCAGTTGCTAACCACCCCCTTCAGACACGGATCATCACCATGACGCATTTCGTCGATTTCCAGAACGTCTGGCTCGCCTACAACAAGAAGCTGCTGGCCGAGGGCCATTTCGCCGTCGAGGACATCACGCTGCAGATGGACCAGGGCGAGTTCATCGCCATCGTCGGCCCGTCGGGCTGCGGCAAGAGCACGTTCATGAAGCTCACCACCGGGCTGAACATGCCGAGCAAGGGCACGATCCACATCGATGGCAAGCCGGTGACCGGCCCGCTGAAGATCAGCGGCATGGCCTTTCAGGCACCGAGCCTGCTGCCGTGGCGCACCACGCTGGACAACGTGCTGCTGCCGCTGGAGATCGTCGAACCCTACCGCTCCACCTTCCGTGCGCGCCGCGATGAATACGTGACCAAGGCGCGCAAGCTGCTGCAGAGCGTGGGCCTGGGCGGCTACGAGGACAAGTTTCCCTGGCAGCTGAGCGGCGGCATGCAGCAGCGCGCCAGCATCTGCCGCGCACTGGTGCACGAGCCGAAGATGCTGCTGCTGGACGAGCCCTTCGGCGCCCTCGACGCCTTCACCCGCGAGGAGCTGTGGTGCGCGATGCGCGACCTGCAGGCCGCGCAGAAGTTCAACGTCATCCTGGTGACCCACGACCTGCGCGAAAGCGTGTTCCTGGCCGACACCGTCTACGTGATGAGCCGAAGTCCGGGGCGCATCCTGGTCAAGCGGCAGATCGACCTGCCGCGGCCGCGCGACCTGGAAATCACCTACACCCCGCAGTTCACCGACATCGTGCACGAGCTGCGCGGCCACATCGGCGCCATGCGCAAGCCGGTGGGTGCCATCGCCGGAGGGCTGCCGCAATGAACGCCCGACTCGAACGCTTCGCCCCGCTGCTGCTGCTGGTGCTGATCCTGGGGCTGTGGCAGTTCATCTGCAGCGCCTTCAATGTCAGCGAGTTCATCTTCCCGAGCCCGCTGCGCATCGTGGAACAGACCTGGGAGCACCGCGGCACGATCCTGGGGCACGCCTGGCGAACCTTCTGGGTGACGATGGTCGGCTTCGGCATCGCCATCGTCGTCGGCGTGCTGCTCGGCTTCCTGATGGGCAGCTCGCGGCTCGCCTACGACGCGATGTACCCGCTGATGACCGGCTTCAACGCGCTGCCCAAGGCGGCCTTCGTACCCATCCTCGTGGTGTGGTTCGGCATCGGCGTCGGCCCGGCCGTGCTCACTGCCTTCCTGATCAGCTTCTTCCCGATCATGGTCAACATCGCCACCGGGCTGGCCACGCTGGAGCCCGAGCTGGAAGACGTGCTGCGCGTGCTCGGCGCGAAGCGCTGGGACGTGCTGATGAAGGTCGGCCTGCCGCGCTCGCTGCCCTATTTCTACGGCTCGCTGAAGGTGGCGATCACGCTGGCCTTCGTGGGCACCACCGTCTCGGAGATGACGGCCGCCAACGAAGGCATCGGCTACCTGCTGATCTCGGCCGGCAGCAGCATGCAGATGGGCCTGGCCTTCAGCGGCCTGGTGGTGGTCGGCATCATGGCGATGGCGATGTACGAGCTGTTCTCGGTGGTCGAGAAGCGCACCACCGCGTGGGCCCACCGAGGCAGCCAGGGACACTGACGCCATGAGCAACGTCCCCACCGGGGCGCAGATGCTGCGCCACCTGCGCCGGGCCAACGCCGTCGCCCGCGCGGCGATGGACGCCGGGCACCACCCCTTCGGCGCGCTGCTGGTGGCGCCGGACGGCGAAACCGTGCTGCTGGAGCAGCGCAATGTCGATGGCGTCAACCATGCCGAGGCGGTGCTGGCGCGCGAGGCGGCACGGCAGTTCGCGCCGGCACTGCTCTGGGATTGCACGCTGTACACGACCGTCGAACCCTGCGCGATGTGCGCCGGCACGCAGTACTGGGCCCACATCGGCAAGCTCGTCTACGGCATGAGCGAGCGGCGCCTTCTGGAACTGACCGGCAACCATGCCGAGAACCCGACGCTGGACCTGCCCTGCCGCGACGTCTTCGCGCGCGGCCAGAAGTCGATGCAGGTCTGGGGGCCGGTGCCGGAGGTCGAAGAAGAAATCGCAGCGCTGCACCGGCGCTTCTGGCATCCGGCCTGACGCCCGCGGCGGCAAGGCCGGCGACGGCCTAGTGAAGCCGCGAACGCAGGCTCTGGCCCGACGAGGCGTGGCGCTGCAGATCGTCGTGCGGCTGCGGCTGCGGCTCACCCACCAGTTCATCGGGAACGGCGGCCTCGATCGACGGCCTGGCGGCCGGTCGCGCGCCCGTGAGCCGCGAGGAAAGCCATTGTCCCGCCGCCATGAAGATGAACGGCACGTTGGTGAACAGGTACCGACGCCACAGGCGCCGCGGCTCGCGGCACAGGCGATAGAACCACTCCAGTGCATGGCGCTGCATCCATTCCGGTGCCCTGGGCTGCAGACCGGCATGGAAGTCGAAGGCCGCGCCGACGCCGATCATCACGGCATTGACACGACCGCAGTGCTCGGCCATCCACAGCTCCTGCTTCGGACAGCCCAGGCCGACGAACACCACTTCGGCGCCCGAGGCATTGATGCGCTCGACATCCTCTGCGTCTTCGGCCGGTGTGAGGGCCCGATAGGGCGGCGACCGCGTGCCAACCACCTGCAGGCCCGGGAACTCCTGCTGCACGCGGGCCGTCAGAAGACGCAGCGCTTCCGGAGACCCGCCGTAGAAGTAGACCTTGCCGCCCTTGGGAGCCTCCGCTGCGAAGTAGCGCCACATCAGATCAGGGCCGTTGATGCGCTCCTGGTCCGGCGCACCCAACTGACGCAGCATCCAAGTGACCGGCGCACCATCGCACGCACAAAGATCGCAATGGGCCAGCACCTCGAGAAAGCGCGCGTTGAACGCAGCGGTCACGGCCGAGTGGACGTTCACCAGCGCGACATACCGTGACTCGTGGTTTCGTCCCCAATTCGAGATGCGCGAAAGCGCCTCAGGCCAACTCGCCACATCGACAGGGGCGCCGATGACCGAGACACGATGACGTTGCGAATCCAAGGGTACGGTTCCTATGGCCGGAAGACGTGGTTCGAATCGTGCATGCACCTTGCATGCCACTCGCTCCTGCCGGCTCTCTGATTATGCGTAACGATGATGACGATGGTGCGTCGGCCCCCCCAATGTGTCCGGGTTCGGAAACCGTCGCAATGCCGTGTACGAATGGTGGCCCGAACCTTCGGCATTGTCACGAATCTGATCGTGAACGAATTACGGAAGGCAAGCCACTCGGCTGCATTGTGGGAGGGCGTCGTGGCCCTGCAAGCCTCTACACTCTGCAGTCTGTGAGCCTTTGTCACTGCGAAGCGGGGCGGGCCACGGTGTGCAGATCACGTCACACAGTCTCGTATAGAGAGATCTCATGAATTTCAGTCAGCTGTTGTCGATCGTCAAGGCGCGATGGGTTTCCGGTCTGGTCGTCCTGGTGCTGACGGTCACGCTGATCCTCGCCATCAGCCTGGTTCTGCCGAAGCGCTACACGGCCACCGCCACAGTGATGCTGGACCTGCGCAACCCCGACCCCGTGGCCGGCTCGGTCATCGGCGGCGCCACTGCGGGCTACATGGCGACGCAGGTCGACCTGATCGGCAGCGAAAGAGTGGCGCGCCGTGCGCTGCGCGCGCTGGGACTCAACGACAACAGCGCAATGCGCGAGCGCTGGCTGACTGCGACCGGAGGCCGCGGCGATTTCGAAGCATGGCTGTCCGACACCCTGCTCATTCCTATGGACGTGCGCCCGTCGCGCGAGTCCAGCGTCATCAACATCGACTACACCTCGACCGATGGGCGTTTCGCTGCGGCGATGGCCAACGCGTTCATGCAGGCCTACATCGACACCACGCTGGACCTGCGCATCCAGCCTGCGCGCCAGTACAACAGCTTCTTCGACGAGCGGGCCAAGCAGCTGAGAGACCAGCTGGAGTCGGCGCAGAGCGCGTTGTCGGCCTACCAGAAGAAGCACAGCCTGGTGCTCACCGACGAACGCGTGGACATCGAAAGTGCCCGGCTGGCGGAGCTGTCGTCGCAACTGGTGGCGTTGCAGGCGGTTGCCGCGGAGTCGAGCGGCAGGCAGACCCAGGCCAACGCCCGCCCCGACCAGATGCCTGAAGTGCTGAACAACTCGGTGGTCGCCTCGCTGAGCGCGGACCTCGCGCGCGAGGAGATCCGCATGAAGGAACTCGGTTCGCGGCTCGGCGACAGCCATCCGCAGGTCGTCGAGCAGCGCGCCAGGCTCGCGGAACTGCGCGCCCGGCTCGACAGCGCGACTTCGCGCGCCTCCGGCAGCGTCAGCGTGAATGCCAACGTGAGCCAGTCGCGGCTGGCGCAGCTGCGCAGTGCGATCGAGGCCCAGCGGGCCAAGGTGCTGCAGCTGAAGGGCCTGCGCGACGAAGCCGCCGTGCTGCAGCGTGACGTCGAGAACGCCCAGCGCGCCTATGCATTGATGCAGCAGCGGGTCACGCAGAGCAACCTGGAAAGCCAGAACACCCAGACCAACGTCTCCGTGCTGCGCAGCGCGTCGGAGCCGCCCTTCCCGACCTCCCCGGACCTCCGCCGCAACACCCTGATCGGCCTCTTCCTAGGCACGTTGCTGGCCATCGGCTTCATGCTGCTGCGCGAGTTGGCCGACCGTCGCGTCCGCAGCGCCGCGGACGTCACCGGCGAGCTGATGCAACCGCTGCTGGTCATGCTGCCCGTGGCGAAGCATGCAAAGCCCGGGCCGGATACCTCACGGGTGCGCGCCATCAAGGCCCGCGTGCTCGCCGGATTGCCTCAACCAACGGCCAAGGCCTGAGAAGCGCAAATGAAAGTCGTATTCCAGTCGGCCCAGCCGCCCAAACAGCCCCTGCCGCCGGTCCAGCCCCAGGTGGAAGACACCACCGAGAAGGTGCTTGACCGTTCCATCGGGGACCTGATCCGCGAGATCCGGCAGTTGACCGACGAGCAGGTCGAACAAATCCTGATCTACCAACGTGAGAATGCCGTCCGCTTCGGCGAGGCTGCGATCGCGCTGCATCTCGCGTCGAACGACGATGTCGTGTGGGCGTTGGCCCAGCAGTTCCACTATCCCTACACGCCCGGCGAAAGCCAGCGCAACCCCGAACTGGTCATCGCGGCCAGCCCGTTCTCCGACGAGGCCGAGGTTTTCCGCGAATTGCGCAGCCAGCTGATGATGGGCGTGATGAGCGGCGAGGAACCGCGCCGCGCCCTGGCGGTGCTGAGCCCGGACGCCGGGGACGGCAAGACCTATCTGGCGGCGAACATCGCGGTGGCCTTCAGCCAGCTCGGCGGCCGAACGCTGCTCGTCGACGCGGACATGCGCACCCCACGGCTGCACTCCGTCTTCGGCATGCCGGGCAATCGCCCCGGGCTGAGCGGCATTCTGTCCGGCCGCGCCGAACAGAACGTGATCCAGCAGGTGCAGGATCTGCCCAGCCTGTACCTGCTGCCGGTGGGCACCGTCCCGCCCAATCCGCTGGAACTGGTGCAGCGCCCTGCGTTCGGCCTGTTGATGCAGGAGCTGCTCAACAAGTTCGACTACGTCGTGGTCGACACGCCGGCCGCGACGCATGGCGCCGACGCACGGGTCATCGCAGCCAAGTGCGGTGCGGCGCTGGTCATGGCACGCAAGGGCACGAGCCGCATCAAGCCGCTCAACGCGCTGCTGAAGGCGCTGTCCAAGGGGCCGACGAAGCTGGCGGGCGTCGTCATGAACGAGTTCTAGATGTCCACCGACGCCACGCGCACACCGGCCCAGCCCGCTGCGCGGGAGGTGAACCGCCAGAGCTACGGCCGGTGGGCGCTGCTTGCGGCCGCGGTGCTGATGCTCTATGCGCCGACCCTCAAGCTGCTCAGCGAAACGACCTGGAGCGCCGTCGAACAGAGCTATGGCCCGATCCTCCTCGGCACCAGCCTGTGGCTCTTCTGGCACCGGAGGCACACGGTCGCCGCACTGCCGACACCGCCGACGGCCCGCCTCGCCTTCGCGCTGCTCGCCGTTTCGCTGCTGCTGTACACCTTTGGACGCTCCCAGGGGCTGCTTCTGATAGAGGCCGGATCGGCGGTACCGCTGGCGATGTCGCTGGTGGCGCTGCACCGCGGCTGGGCGGGCGTGCGCAAGCTGCTGCTGCCCATCGTGATGCTGGCTTTCGTGGTGCCGCTGCCGCCGGACGTGGTGGCCCAGTTGACCGGTCCGCTGAAGAGCGGCGTGTCTGCCGTGGCCGCGTCCATCCTGTCCGCGGCCGGCTACCCGGTGGCGCGGACCGGCGTGATCCTGATGGTCGGCCAGTATCAGCTGCTGGTCGCCGACGCCTGCGCGGGACTCACGTCGATGTTCACGCTCGAGGCCATCGGACTCGTGTACCTGGGCATCCGCAACTATTCGTCGATGGCGCGCAACATCACCCTGGGCCTGCTGCTCGTTCCGATCGCCTTCTCGGCCAACGTGGTGCGCGTGCTGATCCTGGTGCTCGTCACCTACTACTTTGGCGACGAGGTCGGGCAAGGCTTCGTCCACGGCGCTGCCGGCATCGTGCTGTTCATGATCGCCACGCTCTTCATGATCCTGGCGGACATGGCACTCGGCTTGCTGCCGTGGGACCGGAACAAGGAGCGGAAACCGTCATGACCGAAGTTCTACTTCGTCGCCGCACCGTCGTGACGCTGGCAGGAGCGATGGCGGCCGTGGCCAGCGCCCATGCACTGGCACCCACCAAGCACCTGGCCGAAGCCCTGGGCCCGTTGGACCTGCAGGCGGACGTGCCGCGCCAATTTGGCCGCTGGGTGATGGACGAGCGCACGGTAGTTTCAGTGGTCAACCCGCAGCAGGAAGAACTGCTGAAACAGCTGTACAGCCAAGTGCTCGAACGCGTCTACGTGAACAAGGATGATGGCTATCGGATCATGCTGACGATCGCCTACGGCGGTGATCAGCGCGAAGGATTGGCGGCTCACTATCC
>JBGAII010000061.1:0-24873 GCA_044225625.1 Rubrivivax sp. | reverse complement strand
CACCGCCTGGTCGGTGGCGACGAGGTCATCTTCGCAGGCCCAAGTCGCTGGCCCGCGAGCGTGGGCCGGAGAACGCGGGCCCGGGCCACGCGCCACGCGCCACGCTGAACGCTCGCACGCCGGCTTCAGAGGACAACGACCGACAGCAATGCGCCGATCGAAGGCACCCATTCATCGACGGGCCGCAGATCCATGGGCGCCGGATTTCCCTTATCGTCGCATCGGTGCCGGCGTCGAGCGTTGCCGCTTGCAGCACGGTACGCGTTGGCACGAATACACACCAGGAGACCCCTCATGACACCCACACTGACGCTCGTCGTCTACATGGCCCTGCTGACATGGCTGACGCTGCTGGCGGCCAGCCTGATCAGGGTCAGAGGCTGGACCATGGTCGGCACCATGCTCGCCTTCGGCAACCGCGAGAACCTCCCCGCCGCGATCGGCCTGGCGGGGCGCGCCGAGCGCACCGCACGCAACACCCTGGAGAACTTCGTGCTGTTCGCCGTGATCGCGCTGGTGGCCCATGCCGCAGGGGCTACGAATCCGCGCATCGCCTCCGGCGCCACGCTCTTCTTCTGGTCGCGCGTGCTGTACGTCCCGGTGTACTACGCGGGCGTCGTCTATCTGCGAACGCTGGTCTGGCTCGCGAGCATCGTCGGCCTGGCCATGATGGTCCTCGCCCTGCTCTAGGCAGCAGCCGCCGCACCCAGACCTTCCCGCCCCCGACATGAACCCCATGAACCTCAAGACGTTCCCATTCGGTTCGGCGACCGCCCAGGCCGCCGCGCTGCGCGCCGGCAAGGTGTCCAGCGTCGAGTTGCTGAAGGCCTATCTGGAACGCGTAGACCGCTTCAACCCGGCCCTGAACGCGCTGGTGGTGGACGACCGCAAGGCCGCGCTGCAGCGTGCGCGCGCCGCCGATCGCGCATTCGCCAAGGGCGAGGTCTGGGGCCCGCTGCACGGCCTGCCGATCACGGTGAAGGAGTCCTTCGACCTGAGCGGCCAGCCCACCACCTGGGGCAACGTGTTTCGCAAGGACCATGTCGCCACGCAGGACGCGCTGGCGGTGCAGCGCCTGAAGGCCGCCGGCGCCGTAGTCTTCGGCAAGAGCAACGTGCCGCTGAATCTGGCCGACTTCCAGAGCTACAACGCCGTCTACGGCACCACCAACAACCCCTGGGACCCGAAACGCGGACCGGGGGGATCGTCCGGCGGCAGCGCGGCCATGGTGGCGGCCGGCCTGAGCGCGCTGGAGTACGGCAGCGACATCGGCGGCAGCATCCGCAACCCGGCCGCGTACTGCGGCGTGTACGGCCACAAGTCCACCTGGTGCATCGTGCCGAAGCGCGGCCACAGCCTGGCACCGACACCCGGCGCCGAGGCCGACCTGTCGGTCATCGGACCGCTCGCCCGCAGTGCCGCCGATCTGGCGCTGGCGCTGAAGCTCACCGCCGGCCCCGACGACCTGATTGCTCGCGGCGTCCAGTACCGGCTGCCCGCGCCGCCGAAGCGCCTCAAGGGCCTGCGTGTGGCGGTCTGGTTGGACGAACCGGCGATCGCGCCGGTGGACGACAGCGTCAAGGCGCGCATCGAAGCGGCGGCGCGTGCACTGGCCAGGGCCGGAGCCAAGGTGGACTTCAAGGCGCGACCGGCCTTCGACCCGCTGCAGGCCCACCGCGTCTACCAGCTGCTGCTGCAGTCCAGTCTGTCGGCGCGCCGCGCCGACTTCGCCGACCTGCTGGCCGCGCGTGCCAGGCTGCGCGAGGACGATGTCAGCGACCACGCCATGGTGCTGCGTGCCGCCACCGCCAGCTACAAGGAAGTGTTCGACGCCAATCAGGCACGCGAGCGCCTGCGCTGGGCCTGGCACGATTTCTACGGCAAGCACGACCTGATGCTGATGCCGATCACCGCCACGGCCGCCTTCCCGCACGACCAGAGCGAGCCGATGCCGGCGCGCAGGATGCGCATCAACGGCACCGACCATCCGTACTTCGCGCAGCTGTTCTGGGCCGGGCTGGCAACGGCGCCCTATCTGCCTTCCACGATCGCCCCGGTGGGCCTCAGCGCCGACGGCCTGCCGGTGGGCATGCAGATCGTCGGGCCGGAGTTCGCCGACCTGCACACCATCTGGCTGGCCGGCGAGCTGGCTGGCTTGATCGGCGGCTACCAGCCGCCGCCCGGATACTGAAGGCGCCGAGATGCCCGTCACCACCGAAGTGCGCAGCCGCGTGCTGCTGATTCGCCTGGACCGCGATGCCAAGCTGAACGCGATGAACCGCGAGATGACGCTGGGCCTGGATGCGGCAATGAACCGCCTGGAAGACGATGCCGAGTTGTGGGTCGGCGTGCTGGCCGGCGTGGGCCGCGCCTTCAGCGCCGGCAGCGATCTGTCCGACCCCGACCGCAACAGCACCGAGCGCGGCGGGCCCTACGGCCTCATCCGGCGTGCGCGGCGCAAACCGTTGATCGCGGCGGTGGACGGCCTGGCCTTCGGCGGTGGTTTCGAGATGGTGCTGGCCTGCGACCTGGTGGTGGCTTCCGCCCGCGCACGCTTTGCACTGCCCGAAGTCAAGCGCGGGCTGCTCGCGCTCTATGGCGGCGTCTTCCGCGCCGCGCGTGCGCTGCCGCCGAATCTGGCACGCGAACTGGTGATGACCGGCGAGCCGATCGGCGCCGAGCGCGCGCATGCGCTGGGCCTGGTGAACCGGCTGTGCGCCGATGGTGCCGCCGTCGACGAGGCACTGCAACTGGCCGAGACCATCTGCGCCAACAGCCCCGTGGCGGTACGCGAGAGCCTGGGCGTGCTGAACGAGGCCATCGAGGCGGCCGACCAGTTGGCCTGGCAGCTCAGCGGCGAGGCGGCGGCCCGGGTCCGCGGATCGGCCGACAGCCGCGAAGGCATCGACGCCTTCCTCGGCAAGCGCGCACCAGTCTGGCGCGGCCGCTGAACGACCCACTCGGCGCTGTGGTTACGGCGCGGTTACGGCAGCTCGCAAGGGTACATCCGGTGTTGTCATTTTTCGGCGGCACCTATAGTCCCCGCGGTGTGGCAACTGCCTCCCGCCACCTCACAACCACAGCTTGGAGACAACCCGATGAAGTTGAAGCAACTTGCCGCGGCCGCGGCGATCGGCGGTGCGCTCATCGCGGCCAGCCCAGCCTTTGCGCAGGAGAAGTTGACCGTCTGGTGGGTCAAGGGCTTCTACAAGGCCGAGGACGACGCGCTGTTCGCTGCGATCAAGAAGTTCGAGGAAAAGAACAAGAACATCAAGATCGACCTGTCGCAGTACCCGATCCAGGACATGATTCCGAAGACGGTGGCTGCGCTCGATTCCGGCAACCCGCCCGACGTGGCCTATGCCGATGTCTACGACTTCCAGGTCACGGCCAAGTGGGCCTATGAAGACAAGCTGGAAGACGTCAGCAGCATCATCGATCCGATCCGCAACCGCTTCGAGCCGGCGGCGCTGGCGACGACGTTCCTGTACGACAACGTCACCAAGACTCGGGCGTACTACGCGTTCCCGATCAAGCAGCAGACCATGCACATCCAGTACTGGAAGGACATGCTGGCCGATGCGGGCTTCAAGGAAAGCGACATCCCGAAGGACTGGAAGGGCTACTGGAGCTTCTGGTGCGACAAGGTGCAGCCCGCCTACCGGCAGAAGACCGGGCAGCGCGGCTTCGGCATCGGCATGCCGATGGGCGTGGACTCCAGCGACTCGTTCTATTCGTTCCTGACCTTCATGGACGGCTACAACGTCAAGCTGGTCAGCGACTCGGGCAAGCTGCTGGTCGATGACCCGTCCGTGCGTCAGGGCCTGATCAATGCGCTGACCGACTACACGGCGATCTACGCCAAGGGCTGCACGCCGCCGTCGTCCACCAGCTGGAAGGACCCGGACAACAACGTGGCCTTCCACAACAAGACGATCGTGATGACGCACAACGCGACCATCTCGATCGCCGCGAAGTGGCTCGACGACATGAACAACGCGACGCTGACCGAAGCGCAGCGCGCCCAGGCGAAGAAGAACTACACCGAACTGATCGCCACCGCGGGCTGGCCCGACAAGCCCGATGGCACGAAGTTCGTCTACCGCGCCGCGGTCAAGACCGGCGTGATCTTCAAGGCGGCCAAGAACAAGGCGGCGGCGAAGAAGTTCGTGGCCTTCATGCTCGACGAAGCCAACCTCACGCCGTACGTCGAAGGCTCGCTCGGCCGCTGGTTCCCGGTGACCAAGAACGCGCAGCAGAGCCAGTTCTGGAAGTCCGACCCGCACCGCCTGGCCGTGTACAACCAGTTCATGGCCGGCACCGTGCCCTTCGAATTCACCAAGAACTGGAAGTTCACGATCCTGAACAACGAGAACGTCTGGGCCAAGGCGATGAACCGCATCATCAACGAGAAGGTGCCGGTGCCGCAGGCCACCGACGAGATGATCGCGCGCATCAAGCAGGTGGCGAGCTCGACCGACTAGTTCCGGCGCCCTGCACGCGGCGGCAGGCCCGTTCCGGGCCGCCGTCGCGCGCCCCGCGGTTCGGGGGTTGAAGAAGGGCCAGCGCAACCGCCGACGGAGACACGATGACGACCGACACCCTCGCCGCTCAGCCGCCGCGGGCGGCAGGCAAGCCGCTCAGCCAGTGGGTGTTCTGGGGCCGCGCGATGGTGCTGCCCTACGTGCTGGTGTTCCTGGTGTTCGTGCTGTTCCCCGTGTGCTACGGGCTGTGGCTGGCGCGTCACCCGGCCAGCTACCAGAAGCTGTTCGACGACCCGATCTTCTTCCGCACGGCGATCAACACGCTGGTCTTCATCGTCGTGGCGATCAACCTGAAGATGATCGTCGCCCTCGGCCTGTCCGGCTTCTTCGTGCAGAAGCGCTGGTGGATCAGCGTGCTGGCGGCGATCTTCATCATCCCCTGGGCGGTGCCGTCGATCCCGACGATCCTGTCGGTGCGCTTCATGCTCAACCCCGAGTGGGGCGTCATCAACACGCTGATCTTCAAGCTGACCGCCCGCGACGGGCCGAACTGGCTCAACGACCCGACGCTGGCGCTGGCCTTCTCGATGCTGATGCACATCTGGAAGTCGCTGCCCTTCTGGACGCTGATCCTCGTCGCCGGCCGGCTGGCCATTCCCGGCGAGCAGTACGAGGCGGCCAGCGTCGACGGCGCGACGCGCTGGCAGAAGTTCCGCTTCATCACCTGGCCGGCGATGAAGGGGCTGTACCTGACCTCGACCATCCTGTCGATGATCTGGACGCTGGGCGATTTCAACAGCGTCTACCTGCTCACCGGCGGCGGCCCGGCCGACCTGACCCACGTGCTGGCCACGCTGGGCATCCGCTACCTGCGGCTGGACCAGGTCGACCTGTCGATGGCCGCCATCGTCGTCTCCTTGCCGCTGGTGCTGCCGCTGGTCTACTTCATGATGAAGAGGCTGTCGAAATGAGCAGGCGCTTCACCTGGAAGAAGGCCAGCACCGAGGCGCAATTGCTGCTGGTGGGCATTCCGCTGCTGCTGTGGACGCTGATCCCGGTGTACCACCTGTTCCTGTTCGCCATCTCGTCCAAAGACGAGGCGACCTCGGGGCGGCTGTGGCCGGCGAACCCGACACTGCAGAACTTCCGCACGGTCTTCTACCAGGAGCACTTCTATCTCAATCACTTCTGGCACCAGCTGTTCAACTCGGTGGTGATCGCTTTGACGGTGGCCGTGCTGACGCTGTTCATCGCCACCTGCGCCGCATTCGCCATCAGCCGCATGAAGCTGCCCGGCGGGCGCACGGTGATGAACCTGGCGCTGTTCACCTACTTCATCCCGGCCGCCTTCCTGGCGGTGCCGATGTACAAGACGATGAGCGTCTACGGCATGCTGAACAACCAGTGGGCGCTGATCCTGGCGATGGTGACCATCGCCTCACCCTACTGCATCTGGGTGCTGAAGCAGGCGTCCGACAAGCTGCCCTGGGAACTGGACGAGGCTGCGCGCATCGACGGCGCCAGCCCGCTGCAGCTGTTCCGCCTGGTCTACCTGCCGCTGATGGTGCCGTCATTGGTGGCGGTGGGCACCTACGCGCTGCTGCTGGCCTGGAACGAGTACCTCTACGCGTTCCTGCTGCTGTCCAAGGACACCGACATCACGCTGGCCGTGGCGCTGGGCAACTTCCTGTCCGCCGACGATTCGCCGTGGGAGCTGCTGATGGCCACCGGCTTCATCTATGCGCTGCCGCCGGCGGCGATCTACTACACCTTCAAGCGCTACATGGTCTCCGGTCTGACCGCGGGCGCCGTGAAGAGCTGAACCCGGACCTTTCCATGGCCTCCGTTTCGTTCCGCGACATCCAGAAGTCCTTTGGCAAGGTCAAGGTCATCCAGGGCATCAACTTCGACATCCGCGACGGCGAGTTCGTCGTGCTGGTCGGTCCGTCGGGCTGCGGCAAAAGCACGCTGCTGCGCATGCTCGCCGGGCTGGAGGAAATCTCCGGCGGCGAGATCCGTGTCGACGACAAGGTGGTCAACGAGCTGGAATCGAAGGACCGCGACATCGCGATGGTGTTCCAGAGCTACGCGCTGTACCCGCACATGACGGTCGGCGAAAACATGGCCTTCAGCCTGAAGCTGCGCAAGGCCGACGCGAAGACCATCGCCGAGCGCGTCGACAAGGCCGCGCGCATCCTCAACCTGGACCAGCTGCTGCACCGCTATCCGCGCGAGCTGTCCGGCGGCCAGCGCCAGCGCGTGGCGATGGGCCGCGCCATCGTGCGCGACCCCAAGGTCTTCCTCTTCGACGAGCCGCTGTCCAACCTGGACGCCAAGCTGCGCGTGGCGATGCGCGCCGAGATCAAGGCGCTGCACCAGCGGCTGAAGACGACCACCGTCTACGTCACGCACGACCAGATCGAGGCCATGACCATGGCCGACCGCATCGTCGTCATGCACGACGGCATCGTCGAGCAGATCGGCACCCCGCTGGATCTGTTCGACCGGCCCGGCAACCTGTTCGTCGCGCAGTTCATCGGCTCGCCGGCGATGAACGTGTTCAAGGGCACGCTGCGCATTCAAGGCGGGCGGAGCTTCGTCGAGGCCCAGGGCGGCGCGTGGCCGCTGGGCACGCTGGCGCAGGGCCGCGACGGCCAGGCGGTGCACTACGGCGTACGCCCCGGCGACGTCGCACTGAGCACACCGGACCGCGGCATCCCGGCCAAGGTGGTGGTGGTCGAGCCCACCGGCGCCGAAACCGAGCTGCTGCTGCAGGTCGGCGGCGAGCAATTGATCGTCGTGCTGCACGGCCGCACCGCGGCCAAGCCGGACGACGAGGTCGGGCTGGTGATCGACGGCAGCAAGGTGCACCTGTTCGATGACGGCAGCGGCAGGCGCCTCGACTGACATCGTCGTCGTGATGGGCGTAAGCGCCAGCGGCAAGAGCACCGTCGGCCGGCTGCTCGCCCAGGCGCTGGGCGCCACCTACCTGGACGGCGACGACTTCCATCCCCCCGAGAACGTGGCGCGCATGGCGGCGGGGCAGCCGTTGACGGACGCCGACCGGCAGGGCTGGCTGGATGCCCTGAGCGCGCGGCTGGCCGCAGCCCTGGCGGCCGGCGAAGGCGTGGTGCTGTCCTGTTCGGCGCTGAAGCGCCGCTATCGCGACCTGCTGCGCCGCGGCGCGCCGCGACTGCAGCTGGTGTACCTGCACGGCAGCGGCGAGCTGCTGGCCGCTCGCATCGCCGCGCGCAGCGGACACTACATGCCGGCGTCGCTGCTCGACAGCCAGCTGGCCACGCTGGAGCCGCCGCAGGCCGACGAATCGGCGCTGGCCTGTGACGTGAGCGCGTCGCCCGAGCAGATCGTCGACCACATCCTGGCTTCGAAGAGGTTCCACCATGCCTGAGTTCCGCAAGGTCGTGCTCTACACCGCCGACGACGGCCGCGCCCGCTTTCGCGACGAGGCGGTCGCGCTGGACGAAGGCACGCCGCAGGCACGGCTGTCGACGCTGTACGCCAGCGGCGGCTACCAGCTGCGCGAGAGTCCGGTGGGCTTTCGCAGCAGCTTCCATTGCACGCCGGCGCCGCAGTGGGTGTTCATCCTGTCCGGTCGGATGGAAATCGGGCTGCAGGACGGCAGCTCACGCATCTTCGAGCCCGGCCAGCACTTCTATTCGGCCGACACGCTGCCCGCCGGCGCGAGCTTCGACGACAAGCTGCACGGCCACTGGAGCCGGCAGGTCGGCGACGAGCCGCTGGTGACGCTGTTCCTGCGGGGCTGAAGCCATGACAGCCTTGAGCGAGGCCGAGGTCCGTCAGTACCACGAGCTTGGCTATCTGGTGCCGGGCCTGCGGCTGCCGGAGGCGCGCGTGGCGCAGCTGCGCGAGGCACTCGAACGGCTGATCCGCGACAACCCGGGCGTGCGCCCCGAGAAGCTCGTCAGCGCGCATCTCGCGCGCCGCGGCGGGCAGGCCAATGCCGAAGGCGTACGCGGCCAGGCGGAGTTCCTGGCGCTGGCGATGGACCCGCAGATCCTCGATGCGGTCGAACAGCTGATCGGCCCCGACATCATCCTCTGGGGCTGCCATGTCTTCTGCAAGCCGGCCGGCGACGGCCACGAGACGCCGTGGCACCAGGATGGGCACTACTGGCCGATCCGTCCGCTGGCGACCTGCACCGTGTGGGTGGCACTGGAGGAATCGAGCACCGAGAACGGCTGCCTGCGTGTGATCCCGCGCTCGCACCTCGCCAGGCTCAGCCACCCGCACCTGCACGAAGACCGGCCCGACGTGGCGCTGCAGCAGCGCCTTGCCGACGACAGCTTCGATGCCGGCACCGCGGTAGACCTCGAACTGCAGCCCGGGCAAATGTCGATGCACGACGTCTACATGATCCACGGCGCCAATGCCAACCGCTCGGCCAAACGCCGCACCGGCGTGGCGCTGCGCTACATGCCGGGCACGTCCGTCTTCGAGCGCCAGCTCGATCCGGTGCAAGGCCGCTCCGGCGTGCCCGTGTCCTTTGCGACGCGGCCGCTGTGGCTGCTGCGTGGACGCGACCGCACCGGCCGCAACGACTTCCAGATCGGCTTCGAGGACCTGCAGCGCTGAGGCGGCCGCCTCAGCTGCGGCTGACGCGCGCGCGGCGTACCAGCTTCGGCAGCCGCGGCGGCACCGGCTCGTCCTCCGCCCGCGGCGCCAGCAGCGCGGCTTGACTGGTCGCCGGCTCGGTGGTCACCGCCTCCGTCTGCAATTCGGCACGCGGCCCGAACAGCCGGGCCAGCAGCCAGGTCAGCACCACGAACAGGCCGAGCCCGGCCACGACGAAGGCCATCAGCAGCGCACCGTGTACCCAAGGATCGGTCAGCGCCGAGAAGGCCACGGCCAAGCCCAGCGCCAGCACCGCAGTGCGCCGCCGCGCCGGCGTGCCGAGCAACCCGCCGAGCGCCAGCACGTAGCTGGTGACGAAGGCGAACAGCAGCAGCAGCTGCACGAAGCTCATGCGCTCGAGGCTGTTGCCGAGTTCGTTCATCGATGCACCTGGATAGGGATCAGCGCCGCCGGATGATGGCCTGTTCAGGTTCGCACGGCGCGCGGGGTCGGACAATCCCACGATCGCAGCGCGACCGCGATCCCGTGAGAGAACGCACAGGCCCGCCGCGCATTCTTCACGCCGCCTGTGACCGCCGTGCGACGGCCTTCAGTCCCCTGCCGCGATGCCTTCCTTGCGTGGATCGGCACCGCCCAGCAAGCGGCCCGGCTGCACTTCGATCAACTGAAGCCCGGTCGGCAGCTCGGCCTCGGCGACCCGGTGGCCCAACTCGCGCAGCGCCTGCAGCGTCGGCGCCGGAAAGCGCCCCTGCTCCAGCAGCAGCGGCCCGTCGATCGGCCCGAAGTTCGGCAGGTCGATCGCCTGCTGCACGTCCAGGCCCCAGGCCAGGTTGCCGAGGCTCGCCTTGGCCATCGAATGGATGATCATCGCGCCCAGCGTGGAACCCGCCACCAGGCGCAGGCGCCCGTCGCCGCGCTCGAACACCAGCGTCGGGCTCATGCTGGAGCGCGGACGCTTGCCGGCCTGCACGCGGTTGGCCACCGGGCGCCCGGCTGCATCGCGCGGCGCGAAGGCGAAGTCGGTCAGCTGGTTGTTCAGCAGGAAGCCGCCCGGCAGGCCGGTGCCGCCATCGCTGAGCAGACGCGAGCCCCAGGCCGTCTGGATGCTGGTGGTCATGCTGAAGGCATTGCCGGCGGCATCCACGATGCTCATCTGGCTGGTGCCCGATTCCGGCTGCGGCGCTTGCGGTGCCAGTGCCTGCGCCACCGAGCCGGGCCGGCCTGCGGGCACCTGCGGCATCGCCCGAGCGCCGATCAGCGACGCGCGCTCGCGCAGGTAGGCCGGCGCGAGCAGGCTGTCCCAGTCGCCGCCCGGCGCCTGCACATAGGCCGGGTCGGCCACGTACAGGGCCCGGTCTGCGAAGGCCAGGCGCGCGGCCTCGGTGTAGACATGCAGCCATGCCGCGCTCGGCGCGCCTTGGGCGAGCGGTGCCGGAACCGGCGGCGCCGCCTGGAGCAGGCCGAGGATCTGCATCATGGCCAGATGCCCGGAGGACGGCGGCGGCATGCCGCAGACGCGCCAGCGCGGTGTCCAGTCGGTGCACATCGGCGGCCGCTCCAGGCTCTGGTAGACGGCCATGTCGGCCAGGCCGAGCAGACCCGGAGCGCCGTTGCGCTCGCCCACCCGCTGCACGATGTCCTGCGCGACGGCGCCGCCGTAGAACCCCCAGCTGCCCTGCGCCGCGATCTGCCGCAGCACCTCGGCCAGTGCCGGGTTGCGCAACAGATGGCCCACCGGATGCGGCGACCCGTCGGCCCGGTAGAAGTAGCCCGAAGCCGGCGTCTGCCGGCGCAGCGCGGTGTCGGCCGCCAGCAGCGCATGCAGCCGAGGGCTGACCGGAAAGCCCTGCTCGGCCTGCCGTATCGCCGGCTCGAACAGCCGCGCCCAAGGCAGCTTGCCGTGCTGCCGATGCACCTGCTCCAGCATCTTCAACGCGCCCGGCACGCCGACCGCGAGGCCACCGACGGCCGCCTCGGCAAAGGCCCGCGGCTGGCCGTCGGTGCGCAGGAACAGGCTTTCGTCGGCCGCGGCCGGCGCCGTTTCGCGGCCATCGAAGGCCTGCACGCGCACCCCGTCCCAGTGCAGCGCGAACGCACCGCCGCCGATGCCGCTGGCCTGCGGCTCGACCAGGGTCAACATCATCTGCACCGCCACGGCGGCGTCGACCGCCGAACCGCCCTGCTGCAGCATCTGCAGGCCGGCCTGCACCGCCAGCGGGTGGGCGGCCGACACCATGAAGCGGCTGGCGCTCTGCAGCGCCTTCGGCTGGAGGCCGGACGCGGCCTCCGGCGGCTGGTGCGGACACACCGGCTTCATCTATGCGGGGCCGCCGCTGGTGACCGAGGCCGCGCGCGCACTCAAGGCGCGCGGCGGAGGGCGTGCGTCACAGCAACGTGACGCCGGTCTTGGACTGAACTTCCTCGCGCGTCACGCCCGGGGCCATTTCCACCACCTTCAGGCCGTGCGGCGTGACGTCGAGCACCGCCAGGTCGGTGATGATGCGGTCGACCACGCCCACCGCGGTGAGCGGCAGCGTGCACTGCGGCAGGATCTTCAGGTCGAAGCCGCCGTCCTTCCTGCGCGCCACGTGCTCCATCAGCACGACCACGCTCTTGACGCCGGCCACCAGGTCCATCGCGCCACCCATGCCCTTGACCATCTTGCCGGGGATCATCCAGTTGTCCAGGTCGCCCTTGTCGGTCACCTGCATCGCGCCCAGGATGGCCATGTTGATCTTGCCGCCGCGGATCATGCCGAAGCTGTCGTGGCTGCCGAAGATGCTGGTGCCGGGCAGCGTGGTCACGGTCTGCTTACCGGCGTTGATCAGGTCGGGGTCGACCTCGGCGTCGTCCGGGAAGGGGCCGATGCCGAGCATGCCGTTCTCGCTCTGCAGCCAGACCTCGATGTCCGGCGACACGAAATTGGCCACCAGCGTCGGCAACCCGATGCCCAGGTTGACGTAGTAGCCGTCCTGCAGTTCCTTGGCCGCGCGCGCGGCCATCAGATCGTGGGTCCAGGGCATGTCAGGCTCCCTTCGGGTTCTGCTTGGTGGTGCGCTTCTCGATGCGCTTCTCGGGCTTGGCGTTCAGCACCAGCCGGTGCACGTAGATGCCGGGCAGGTGGATCGCATCCGGGTCCAGGCTGCCGGTGGGCACGATCTCCTCGACCTCGACCACGCTGATCTTGCCGGCCATGATCACCGCCGGGTTGAAGTTGCGCGCGGTGCGGCGGAAGATCAGGTTGCCGCTTTCGTCGGCCTTCCAGGCCTTGCCCAGCGCCACGTCGGGCACCAACGCGCGCTCCATGATGTAGGTGTGGCCGTCGAACTCGCGCGTTTCCTTGCCTTCGGCCACCAGCGTGCCGACGCCGGTGCGGGTGAAGAAGGCGGGGATGCCGGCGCCGCCGGCGCGCAGCTTCTCGGCCAGCGTGCCCTGCGGCGTGAATTCCAGCTCCAGTTCGCCCGCCAGGTACTGGCGCTCGAACTCCTTGTTCTCGCCGACGTAGCTGGAGATCATGCGCTTGATCTGCCGGGTTTCCAGCAGCTGGCCGAGGCCGAAGCCGTCGACGCCCGCGTTGTTGGAGATGACGGTCAGGTCCTTGACACCGCTGTCGCGCAGCGCGGCGATCAGGGCCTCCGGGATGCCGCAGAGGCCGAAGCCGCCGACCGCCATCAGCTGGCCACTCTGCACGATGCCCTTGAGCGCCGCCTCCGCGCTGGGATAGATCTTCTTCATGCTTGATCCTTCTTGCAGCCAGGGCTGCGCCAATGCAGTTGCGCAGCGTACTACGTAATGCATTAAGTAGTCATTACGTAGAATTGATTAAGGCCCACGCAGGAGAACGCCGTTGAACAGCACTCCCCTCCCCGACCTGAACGTTCTGCGCGAGACGCTGCGCACCGTGGTCGCACCCTGGGTGGCCGAGCTGGAGCTGCAGCTGGACGAAGCCCGCCTGGGCGAAGTGGTGCTGACGCTGCCGGTGACGCCGAAGCACGTGCACGGCGGCGGCGTGCTCTGCGGCCAGACGATGATGGCCGCGGCCGACACCGCGATGATCCTGGCGGTGTGCACGCACCTGGGCGGCTTCAGGCCGATGACGACGGTGCAGCTGCAGACCAGCTTCCTGCGCGCCGTGCGCGGCGACGCCGGCCAGGCCCGGGTGCTGGCGCGCGTGCTGCGCATGGGGCGCAAGCTGGTCTTCGGCGAGGTGCAGATCAGCGATCCGGCGGGCGAGCTGGCGGCGCATGCCACCACCACCTACGCGCTCGTCTAGCGAACCTTGGACTACCGCACCGCGTTCGAGCTGGCACCGATCGGCATGGTGCTGTCGCGGCAGCGGCTGATGATCGACTGCAACCAGCAGGCGCTGGCGATCTTCGGCGCCACGCGCGAACAACTGGTGGGCCAGTCCTTCGAGCTGCTGTACCCGACGGCCGACGAGTTCGAGCGCACCGGTCAGCGCATCGTCGCCAGCCTCGACGGCAGCGGCTGCTATGCCGATGATCGCGTGATGAAGCGCATCGGCGGCAAGCATGCCGGCGAGCTGTTCTGGTGCCACGTCGCCGGACGCGCCATCGATCCCTCGCAGCCGCATGCCGCCGGCATCTGGACCTTCCAGGACCTGTCGTCGCGGCGCGCGCTGAAGGTCGACTTCACCGCGCGCGAGCGCGAGATCGCAGCGCTGCTGATCGAGGGCCTGACCAGCAAGCAGATCGGACGGCGGCTCAACATCAGCCCGCGGACCGTCGACGTCTACCGCGCGCGGCTGATGCGCAAGCTCGGCGCGGCCAGCACGGCCGAGCTGGTCAATCGGCTGCTCGGCGGCTGATCAGGCCGCCAACGGCGGCGGCACGAACGCGCGGAAGCGATCTTCGAGCCAGCGCGCGAAACGCAGGCACACGGGGTCGGCGAAGGCCGGCCCGCAGATCTGCACGCCGATCGGCAGTCCTTCAGGCGACTGGCCGATCGGCACCGCCGTGGCCGGCAGGCCGCAGAGGTTGGTGTAGCCGGCCCAGAACATCGAGGTGGTGGTCGGTTGCAGGCCGCCGTTGACCGGGATCATCCGTTCCCAGCGCCAGCCCTTCTGGTTGTGGGCAAAGGCCGGTGTCGTCGCCACCGGGCAGATCAGCAGGTCCCAGCGCTCGAAGAATGCGGCCCATTGGCGGCGCAACCGGCTGCGCACCTCGTCCAGGCGCAGCCAGTCGCGGTGGCTCAACGACCGGCCCCGCCAGTGCAGCGCCGCGAACTCCAGGCTGTCCGCCGGCCACGCGGCGGCTTCGTCCACCGCCTGGCGATGGTCCTCGTCGCTGATGTGGCCGATCAGCGCCGCCCGCACCAGCGGCACGTACGTGCGCCAGGTTTCGGCGCTGTCCACCGGCCGCTCGTTTTCGCCGACCGTCACGCCGCTGTCCCGCAGGAAACGCAGCAGCGCATCGATGGCGGCGCGCACGCTGCCGTCGACTTCGGCCAGCGCATCGTCGGCGATCACCGCGACCCGCAGGCGCGGCGCCGGCACGCCGGCATCGCGCCACACGGCCGGCTGCCAGCCCAGCGGCCCGAAGCTGCGCAGCGGTGTGCTCAGCACGTCGAGCGCCAGCGTCAGGTCGTGCGCGCTGCGCGCCAGCGGCCCGGCCGCGCCGATATCGATGGTCTCCACGCAGTCCATGCCGGGCAGCTGCTGCCCCTGCTGCGGCACCACGCCCCAGGTCGGCTTGTGGCCCCAGACGCCGCAGTAGTGCGCCGGGTTGCGGATCGACGCGCCGATGTCGCTGCCCAGCTCCAGTGCGCTCAAGCCCGCGGCCAGCGCCGCCGCCGAGCCGCCGGACGAGCCGCCCGGCGTGCGCGCCGGGTCCCACGGATTGTTGGTGGTGCCGTAGACCGGGTTGAAGGTCTGCCAGTCGGCCATCGCCACCGGCACGTTGGTCTTGCCGAAGATCACCGCGCCGGCATCGAGCAGGCGCTGCACGCTGGTGGCCGCATCGGTGGCGATGTTGCCGCGCATCGCTTCGAAGCCCCAGGTGGTCGGCAGGCCGGGCACGTCGAACGATTCCTTCACCGTCATCGGCAGGCCGTGCAGCGGGCCCCAGAGCTCGCCGCGCGCCAGCGCCGCATCGGCCTCACGGGCGCGCTGCAGGGCGCGCTCGGCATCGAGCACGACCACCGCGTTCAGCACCGGGTTGAGCCGCTCGATGCGCTGCAGGTAGTGCTGCAGCAACTCCACGGCGCTCAGTTCGCGCCGGCGCAGGCGGCGCGCCAGTTCGGTGGCGGATTGGAAAGCCGGGTCGAGGGTCATCGAGGCCATGCTCCAGAAGTTCGCTTCATTGTGCAGCCAGGAACCGGTGGATCTGCGCCACCGCGGCCGCCCCTTCGCCGATCGCGCCACCCACGCGCTTGACCGAACCCGAGCGCACGTCGCCGACCGCGAAGACGCCCGGCATGCTGGTTTCCAGCGCGGCCGCACGGCCGGCATCGGCGCCGGTGCGCACGAAGCCATGCGCGTCGGTAGCGATGTCGCAACCGGCCAGCCAGCCGGTCTCGGGCTCGGCGCCGACGAAGAGAAACAGGTTGCGCAGCGTGCGCTGCTCCTCGGTGCCAGCGCGGTGGTCGCGCCAGGTGACCCCTTCCAGGCCGTTGTGCGGCTCGCCATGCAGCGCGCTGACCTCGGTGTGCGGGCGCAGCACGATGTTGTCGGCGGCCTCGATGCGGTCGATCAGATAGCGCGACATCGTGGCGGCGAGTCCGGGCCCGCGTACCAGCAGGTGCACGGTCGACGCATGACCGGACAGGAACACCGCCGCCTGGCCGGCCGAGTTGCCGCCGCCGACCAGCACCACCTCCTCGCGCCGGCACAGCGTGGCCTCCAGCGCCGAGGCCCAGTACCAGATGCCGCGGCCTTCGAAGTCCGGCAGGCGCGGCACCTGCGGGCGGCGATAGCGGGCGCCGCTGGCGATGACCACGCATCGCGCGCGCAGGCGCCGGCCGTCGGCGAGTTGCAGCCGCAGTTCGTGCGGCGCGTCGTCGCGTCCACAGTCGAGCGCGCGCACTTCGGCCGGGATCATGATGTGCGCGCCGAACTTCTGCGCCTGCACGTAGGCACGGCCGGCCAGCGCCTCGCCGGAGATGCCGGTGGGAAAACCCAGGTAGTTCTCGATGCGCGCGCTGGCCCCGGCCTGGCCGCCGTAGGCGCGGCAATCGAGCACCACGACGCGCAGCCCTTCCGAGGCCGCATAGACCGCCGTCGACAGCCCAGCCGGCCCCGCGCCGACCACGGCCACGTCGAACAGCTCGTCGTGTACTTGCGTGTCCACCATGCCCAGGCAACGCGCCAGCTCGGCTTCGCCCGGGTTGCGCAGCACCGTGCCGTCGGGGCACACCGCCAGCGGTTCGCCGGGGGCCGCGCCGTACTGCTCCATCAGGGCCGCGGCGCAGCTGTCGCCGGCCGCATCGACCACATGGTGCGGCTCGCCATTGCGGCGCAGGAAGTTCTGCAGTCGCAACAGGTCGGCCGAGCCGGGACGGCCGATCAGCACCGGGCCGCTGGCGCCGGCTTCGATCAGCGCCACGCGGCGCAGGATCAGCGCCCGAACCAGGCGCTCGCCCAGGTCGGCCTCGGCGATGATCAGCGCACGCAGTGCGCCGGGCTCCAGCAGCAGCAGTTCGGCGCGCTGCAGCACCACCGCGTCGACCAGCGACGCCTGTCCCGACAGCGCGCCGACCTCGCCGACGAAGTGGCCGCGGCCGCCGCGCACGATCGGTGTGATCGTGCCCAGGCCGTCACGCTGGCTGATTTCGACCGTTCCTGCCAGCACCACGAACATGCCCGGCGCGGCCTCGCCGGCGCTGAACAGGCGCGTGCCGGCCTCGGCTGCCAGCAGCGTGGCGAAGCGCTGCATGCGCGCCATGTCGGCCTCGCCCAGCAGCGGAAACATCTGGTGGCGGCGAGACAGCGACTCGCTCGGGGCATCGGCGTCCATCTCGACTCCACAGTGGCGAAGTCCGCTTATAGCGAAAAGCGGCCGGCCCCTGCCGGCGCGGGTGTCATTCCAGGGCCTGGCGCAGCCAGTCGGGCATCGGCACGGTCTTGCCCTGCGGAATGTTCAGCCACACCGTCGTCGCGCCGCCGGTGGCATAGAGCACACCAGGCTGATCGCTGCGCTCCAGCGTCACGTAGGTATCGAAGCTGCTGCGTCCGGGGTTGGCCACGTACTGCCGGGCCAGCACCTCGCCAGGGTATTCGAGCTGGCGAATGAAGTTGCAGAAGGCGTTGACGATGACGAAGCCCTCGCCGTTCATGTCCGGCGGCCCGCCCATCTTGAACAGCCACTCGATGCGGATGCTCTCCATGTAGCGGAAGTACACGGTGTTGTTGACATGGCCCATCGCGTCCATGTCGCCCCAGCGGATCGGAATCCGCATCTCGTGCACCAGCTTCTTCTGCTCGGGAATGTCGAAGCGCATGTCCGCCGCTCCGGCTCAGGGTGGGTCGATGCCGAGTTCGGCGCCGACGCGGCGGGCCCATTCGCGCAACCGCGCCAGCTCGTCGGCCAGCCGCGCCTGCTCGGCCTTCAGCGCCGCGATCTCGCCGGCCGACACCGACGCCTCGCCGCCGTCGGCCGTGACCGCTGCCACCGCCGGCAGCTGCGCCTCGCCGCACAGCAGATGGGCCCAGCGGGCTTCGCGCGCACCCGGCGCACGCGGCAGCTTCAGCACGCGCGGCGGGTCCTTGGCCGCCAGCTCCTCGAGAAAGCCTTCGACGGAGGAGATGTCGGCAAAGCGGTACAGCCGCTCGGCATGCACGCGCAGTTCCGCGGCGGTCTGCGGACCGCGCAGCAGCAGCGTGGACAGTGCGGGCCATCGATGCGGCCGGCAGCGCGCAGACCTGCGGCATGTTGTGCTCGAAACGCACGACGCGACTGCCCGAGCCCTCGAACACCAGGCTCAGGCTCTTCAGTCCGTCGACCGCGGTCAGCACCTCGGCTTCGGTGGCGTTGATCACCGGTTCGCGCGCGGTCTTCTGGTTGCAGCCGGCGAGCAACGCGTTCAGCGACAGCGGATAGGTGTCGGGCACGGTGTGCTGTTTCTCGACGAGCACGCCGAGCACACGCGCTTCCAGCGGGGTCAGTGTCCGCATGCCCCGTTCAGACGCCGAAGCCGTCGTCCGCCGCGATGACCGCGCCGTTGACGAAATGGCTTTCATTGGCGCACAGCATCATCAGCGCCGCATCCAGGTCCTGAGGCTGGCCGACGCGCTTGCGCGGCAGCATCGAGATCAGCTTCTGCCCGGCATCGGTCTGCCACTGGTGGTGGTTGATCTCGGTGTCGATGTAGCCCGGACACAGCGCGTTGACGTTGATGCCGTAGCGGCCCCATTCCAGCGCCATCGCGCGCGTCATGTGCACCACCGCCGCCTTGCTGACCGCATAGACGCCGATGCGGCTGAGCGGCCGCAGCCCGGCCATCGAGGCCACGTTGACGATGCGCCCGCCGGTGAAGGTGCCCGGCGCCTTGCCTTCGCAGCGGGCGATCATGCGCCGCGCCACCTCCTGCGCGACGAAGAAGGCGCCACGCGCGTTCGTGCCCATCACGTAGTCGAAGTCCTCGGGCGTGACGTCGACCAGCTTCTGCGTCGAGCCGACGCCCGAGTTGTTGACCAGGATGTCGATCGTGCCCATCTCGGTCTCGGCATGCGCGACCGCGGCCTTGATGCTGTGAATGTCGGTCACGTCGAGCGCCACCACGTGGGCATCGCCGCCTTCGGCCTCGATCTCCGCACGCAGCGTCTTCAGGCGCTCGACACGACGCGCCGCCAGCACCACGCCGGCACCCGCCTTGGCCAGCGTGCGCGCGAACTGCGCGCCCAGGCCGCTGGACGCGCCGGTGACCATCGCGACGCGGCCCGACAGGTCGATGTTGTAGCTCATGGATCCTCCTCTTTCGCTGCGGCTCACGATAGCAGGCGACGTCGCTTCCAAAAATAGCACGACCGTTCTATTTTTTGCATGGCGCAGTTAGAATCCGGCGTCAACGAACATCACCACGGAGCCGCTGACATGACCCCGCAACAGATCCTCGACACCTACGGCCCACGCGAGTCGATGGAGTACGACGTGGTCATCGTCGGGGCCGGTCCGGCGGGCCTTTCCGCGGCCATCCGGCTCAAGCAGCTGGCCGCGGCGAAGAACGCCGAGGTCTCGGTGGTCGTGCTGGAAAAGGGTTCGGAACCCGGCGCGCACATCCTCAGCGGCGCCGTCATGGACCCGCGCTCGCTGAGCGAGCTGTTCCCCGACTGGAAGGAAAAGGGCGCGCCGCTGAACCAGCCGGTCAGCGGCGACGACGTGCTGATCCTGCGCGAAGAAAGCAGCGCGCGCGTGCCGGACTTCTTCGTGCCCGACTGCATGCACAACCAAGGCAACTACGTCATCAGCCTGGGCGCGGTGACCAAGTGGTTGGGCGAACAGGCCGAAGCCCTGGGCGTGGAGATCTTCCCTGGCTTCACCGCGGCCGAGGTGCTGTACGACGACAAGGGCGCGGTGCGTGGCGTGGCCACCGGCAACCTCGGCATCGGCAAGGACGGCGAGCCGCACGAGGGCTTCCAGCTCGGCATGGAACTGCTGGGCAAGTACACGCTGTTCGCCGAAGGCGCGCGCGGCCACCTGGGCAAGCAGCTGATCGCCAAGTACAAGCTCGACGCCGGCCGCGACCCGCAGAGCTATGCCATCGGCATCAAGGAGCTGTGGGAGATCGACCCGGCCAAGGCGCAGCCCGGCCGCGTGGTGCACACCGCAGGCTGGCCGATGGACAACGACACCTACGGCGGCGGCTTCCTCTACCACCTGGAAGGCAACAAGGTCACATTGGGCTACGTGGTCGGGCTGGACTACAAGAACCCGTGGCTGAGTCCCTTCGAGGAGATGCAGCGCTGGAAGACGCACCCCAGCATCCGCGCTCACATCGAAGGCGGCAAGCGCATCGGCTACGGTGCGCGCGCCATCACCGCCGGCGGCATCCTCAGCCTGCCGAAGACGGTGTTTCCGGGCGGCGCGCTGATCGGCTGCGACGCCGGCTTCCTGAACGCCAGCCGCATCAAGGGCAGTCATGCGGCGATGAAGACCGGCATGCTGTGCGCCGAGGCCGCTTTCGCCGCGCTGCAGGCCGGGCGCAGCCAGGACGAGCTGAGCGCGTTCCCGCAGGCCTTCGAGCAGAGCTGGCTGCACGAGGAACTGCAGCGCTCGCGCAACTTCAAGCAGTGGTTCAAGAAGGGCTTCGTGGTCGGCAGCCTGATGACCGGCATCGAGCAGTGGCTGCTGCCGCGGCTGGGTTTCAAGAGCCCGCCATGGACCCTCCACCGCGACAAGGCCGACCACCTGTACCTGAAGCCGGCTGCCGAATGCACGCCGATCAGCTACCCCAAGCCGGACGGCAAGCTGAGCTTCGACCGGCTGTCCAGCGTGTTCATCAGCAACACCAACCACGAAGAGAACCAGCCCGCGCACCTGACGCTGAAGGACGAAGGCGTGCCGGTGGCGATCAACCTGGCCCGTTATGCCGGGCCGGAGTCGCGCTACTGCCCGGCCGGCGTCTACGAGTTCGTGAAGAACGACGACAACAGCGACCGCCTGGTGATCAACGCGCAGAACTGCGTGCACTGCAAGACCTGCGACATCAAGGACCCAACGCAGAACATCGTCTGGGTCACGCCCGAAGGCGGCGGCGGGCCGAACTACGCGGGGATGTAGCCGTCGGCGGCGAGTTGGTCTTCGCGCTGGGAATTGGCTGAACGCAGTTGGCCACCCTGCTGGCGGACAGCGTGGGCCTCAAGGCTCGCCGAAGAAGGCCAGCGATGCGCCGTTATCCGACCGCGGCGGCTGCTTCCACCGCACGCCTCAGCGCTCGTTCACCCCGCACCAGCGGGCCATGAACAGCGCCAGTACCTGGGTCACTTCCATCATGCTGTCGATCGACACCCACTCGTCGATGCCGTGGGTGTTGCCGGACTGCGGGCCATAGCAGGTGGCGGGGATGCCGCCGTAGAGCTGGAAGAAGCGCGCGTCGGTGGTGGCGGTGCTGGCGATCAGCGGCACCTCGGCGCCGGCCACCTCACGGTGGCAGTGCTTCAAGGTGTCGATCATCGGCTGGTTCATGTCCACCAGCATGCCTTCGGCCTGGAAGCCTTCGTACAGCACCTCGTAGCGCACACTGGCCTTCTTCGGGTGCGCCTCGTAGGCCGCCTTCAGCGCCGCCTCGACCAGCGCCCTCACCTGCGCCGGCTTCATGCCCGGATAGAAGCCGATGCGCACGTCGGCGCGGCATTGCGTGGCCACCGACGAGGCCCATTCGCCACCCGACAGCTTGCCGATGTTGAAGTTGATCGGGTGGTCGTGGTCGGCGTAGTGCGGATGCCGGTTGGCCGGCAGATTCCACTGCGCCTCGATCTCCTTCAGCTTCGCACACAGGTACTGCGCGAACTCGATCGCCGCCACGCCGGTCTGCGCCACCGCCGCATGCACCGGCGTGCCCAGCACCTCGATGCCGACCCACATCACGCCCATCTGCCCGGTCATGATGCCGGGGATCGGCTCGGGGATCAGCGCCGCCTCGCCTTGGTAGCCCTGCACCAGGCAGGACAGCGCGCCGTTGCCGGTGCATTCCTCCTCGATCACCGACTGCAGGTACACCGGCGCCGCCGGCTCCAGGCCCATGCGGCGCAGCGCCTCGAAGGCCATGCAGTAGGCGACGATGCCGGCCTTCATGTCGCCGGCGCCGCGGCCGTAGAGCTTGTCGCCGTCGATCCACGGCGCAAACGGCGGCTTCGTCCACAGCCGCTGGGCGCCCACCGGCACCACGTCGATGTGGCCGTTGAGGATCAGCGACTTGCCGCGCACCGGGCCCTTCGGCTGGTGCACGCCGACCACGTTGCGCCGGCCGGCATAGGGCACGATCGACGGCGAGTAGCCCGGGTGGTCGCGGATCCTGTCCTCGTCGATCTCGAACTCGTCGACGCGCAGGCCCAGGCCGGCGAAGTGCCGTGCCATCAGCACCTGTGCCGACGCTTCATCGCCCAGCAGCGAAGGCTCGGCCACCAGCTTCAGCAACAGCTCGACCGCCGGCTGGCGCAATGCCGCCACCGCGTCGCGGATGGCCTGGGTGTCGGGGGTGGTTTCGAGCACGGCGGACATGGGCGGTCTCCTGGTTCCGGGGGACCGGCGGACTGTAGCGCGGCCGGTGGCCGCGTCGGCGCTCAGCCGCGCGACCGCAGCCGCAGACGGCGGATCTCGTCCTGCAGGTCGGCCACCAGCGCGGCCAGTTCGGGCACGGCATCGAAATCGCGCTCGATGCGGTGCATCACGCGCACGCGCAGCAGCAGCGCGGCATCGAAGCGCCATGTGCCGGCTGGCGCGGCCGGCTCGATGCGCGGCGCCAGCAGACCGGCGCGCACACGCTGATCCACCCAGTCGGCGCTGACCGCGCAGGCACGGCACAGTTCGTCCAGCGTCAGCCCGGGTTCGCCGGCGACATCGACCGTCCAGCGGCTGCCGCTCATGGCCCATCACCTCCCCGCTCGGCCGCTGCGGCCGCCACCTTGCGCGCATCGAAGTCGCCCAGCTCACGCGCCATCCGCTCGTACAGCGCCTTGGCGCGCGGATCCCAGGCGCTGGGCAGCACCACCTGCAGGTGCAGTTCGAGGTCGCCCGGTTCGCGCCCCGGCAGGCCCCGTCCGCGCACGGTGAGCACGCGGCCGGACTGGGCATTCGCCGGCACGCGCACCTTCAGCGTCGACCCGTCCGGCAGTTCCACCGGCACCACACCGCCGAGCGCCGCTTCCCACGGCGCCACCGGCAGGTCGGCGATCAAGGTGCCGCCGTCGACGCGAAAGCGCGGGTGGGGCCTGAAGCCGACCTCGAGGAACAGGTCGCCCGCGGCCGCCCCGCCCTGACCCGCGCCGCCCTGCCCGCCCAGGCGGATCATCTGTCCGGGCCGCACGCCGGCCGGAATGCGCACTTCCAGTGTGCGCCCCTTCAACACCAGCCGGCCCTCGGCATCGAGCTGCGGCGCGCGCAGCGTGACTTCGCGCGTGGCGCCGCGAAAGGCATCCTCCAGGTCCAGCAGGATGCGCGCATGGTGGTCCTCGCCGCGTGCGCGGCCGCCGCCCGACGCACCGGCCGAAGGATTGCCCGACGCACGGCCCATGCGACCGAAGAGTTCGGCAAAGAAGTCGCTGTAGTCGCTGCCTTCGAACCCTCCGGCGCCGGGGAATCCGCGGCCACTGAACTCGAAGCCGGCGTCCCAGTCCGGCGGCGGCGTGAATCGCTCGCCCTGCTGCCGGCCCTGCGCCAGCGCGTCGTAGGCGGCGCGGCGCTCGGCATCCGACAGCACCGCATGGGCCTCGTTCACCTCGCTCATGCGCGCAGCGGCATCGGCCTCCTTGCTGACGTCGGGGTGGTACTTGCGCGCCAGCCGGCGGTAGGCCTTCTTGATGTCCTCGGCACTGGCGTCGCGCGCCACGCCCAGGGTCTGGTAATAGTCCTTGAACTCCACGTCGTGATCGACCTCGTTGCACGGCATCTGGTGTCGGCGCGCGCAGCTTCAAGAGTGCTTCGAGACAGCCACGCCGCCGCACGACGAGCCTTCTTGACCAGGCTCAACAACGCGCCCCGGCGGGGGTCTTGAAGCGCCGCCGGACGGTCCCTATCTGTGGTTGCGCGGGCCCGTCGATGCGGGTTCCGGCCCATCACCCGATTGGAGGACACACCATGTACCGAAGCCTGTTTGCACGCGACCCCTTCGCCGAGCTGGACCGCCTGCAACGCGACATGAGCGCGCTGTTCGACCTGTCACCGAGCATCCGCGGCGTGGCCCGCGGCGGCTACCCTGCACTGAACATCGGCAGCACGCCGCAGTCGGTGGAGGTCTATGCCTTTGCACCGGGCATCGACCCGGCGAAGATCGAGGTCAATCTCGACCGCGGCGTGCTGACGCTGTCCGGCGAGCGTACGCCCGCCACGCCGACGACCAGCGACGAGAAGACCACGCTGCATGTCAACGAGCGCTTCACCGGCCGCTTCCGGCGCGTGATCAGCCTGCCCGACGACATCGATCCGCAGGCGGTGAACGCCAGCTACCGCGACGGCGTGCTGCACGTCAGCATCCAGCGCAAGGCCGCCGCACAACCGCGGCGCATCGAAGTTCAGTAAGGAGGACCCCGCCATGAATGCCGTCACCCAGACCAGCGAAGACAAGGGCGCCCGCCGCGAGCCGACGCTGCTGCCGCCGGTGGACGTGATCGAGGATGCCAGCGGCATCACGCTGTATGCCGACCTGCCCGGTGTGCCGCGCGACAAGCTGCATCTGCGTGTCGAAGGCGATCAGCTGACGATCGAAGCCGAACTGGTGATCGCGCTGCCGCAGGGCATGGAACCGAGCCATGCCGAGGTGCAGCACACCCGCTACCGTCGTGCCTTCACGCTGAGCAACGAACTGGATGCCGACAAGGTCGGCGCCGAACTCAGCCAGGGCGTGCTGCGTGTGCGCATCCCCAAGGCGGCGCATGCCCAGCCGCGGCGCATCGAGGTCAACGTCGCCTGACAGGCTGCTGGAACGCGGGCCGAGGTCACGCGCCTCGGCCCGCGCTGGCGGTTTGCCGCACGCTCAGACGTCGACCTCGATGGCGTCGCCGTGCAGTTCCATCAGCTCGCGGCGCGCCGCCGCTTCGCCCTTGCCCAACAGCTTCGTCAACGACTGCACCGTCGCATCGAAACCGGCCGCGCCGTAGGCCACC